>JAHPYZ010000138.1 GCA_019058425.1 Promethearchaeota archaeon | reverse complement strand
GGCTCATACGCACCCGTTCCCTTAAATAATGCATATTCCACTATATGTCTCGTACCAAATGTTCCTTCTCCTTCCTTATCCTCTTTACATACTCTTGTGATAGTCCTCTCTGTATTTAAGTCTACATCATGAACACAAGTTGTCCAGTATAATCTCATTGGTGCTGAATAACTTGTGTTTTCCCTACCCTTGGTTTCTTTATTTTTTTTACTGGCAGGGAAAACTCCACCAAACATCCTTAAATCCCAATATGAAGAAATCATCTTTTCTACTATCTCATTAGACTTTTTAGTATCTCCTAAAATTCCATCTCGCTTAGATCTTAAAGAAGGACCGCGTTTAAAATATATATCTCCCAGATTATTATCATCCACGTAATTTCTCATTCCCCTCTTTACAGAGACATCAGAAGTAAATAAATTATCATTACAATCTCTTCTGGGAGCATTATCATTATCCGGATCACCGTTTGGATTCCCTAAAGCTACCCCATAAAAATAAACAAAATATTTTCTTTTACTTGGATCATTCATCATTTTCATCATTTTTCTCCTTCTTGCAAAAATCAAAATATGCTTTTCTCCTATCATAAAAACCACAATAAAAGCTTGGTCGTTCATAAATAGAAAATTTCTTTGGTAAATCAAGCAATTGTCCTGTTAATTCACCAATTTTCCTATCGATTAATATCTTAAGATTAGGCTTTTCATTCTCCAATGAATTCAAATAATTTTCAGAGTGACTTAATAATTTAGCAAAAATCTCTCTAGGTCTTATTGATGCCGCCTTAAGCAATCGCCCTCTAATTTCACTTTTCCCCGAAGCCTGATATTGAAGATTCTCAACTTCCCAGAAAAATTCTCCAAATGTATACGCTTTTTGATCCTCTTGTACAAACATCTTTAAAATAACCTCCTCTATTTGTTTAACATCAGAATTTCTACTACATCTAGAAACAACCAAATTCAAATATTTTTTTGGCAAAGAAATTCCAAAAAAAGCAAAATTTAAAAAATCCTTAAACAAATTAACTTTTGCTTTATCATTATTGATTAAAGGCAACCTGCCTTTGAATTTCTTCAAAAAATAATCACCAATCATATATAATGAATATTGATTATCTCCATGATATGAAAACCAATTTTTTAAATTGGTATAAACCTCAGCAAGACTATAAGAACAAGATACCTTCAAACTTGCAGGACCTTTACTATTTAGTTCAAACATTAATATATTAAATTCATTTGAATCTACACTTGGACTTACATCTATACCATTATACGGCGAAGAAAATAACAACTTTACATCATCTGCTGCAGGACTATTAATAAGAGTAGCAAGATTTTTATCCATATCCTCAATACACCAAAAAATAGCAAGAAAACAATCGTAATAAAATCTATTAGATTTATTTCTCCTAAGAAAAGAGAGTCCACTACATATCTTATCGGCACATTCTATACATAGTGGAAATGCATACTTCTCTTCGATACAATATGATTTAAAAACAGGCAAATTATTATTTAAAACATCAAGATTATATGGTTTTTTTGGAATTTTTGACGTAAGATTTTTTCTTTGCAAACAATAACAACATTGCCCGACTATATTAGAATTACATTTAGATCTTATATAATTGGCCCAAAATTCTTTTACATTATCTTGCATGACAATTGCAGCATCAGAAATATAAAATAGAATAACATCATCTTTTTTTATATTTCTCGTATCTACTTCAGATAAAGTAGACAATATTCTATTTCCAAAATTTTCTCCAGGAAATTTCTGTTCAAATTCTTGAATTAATTTGAACATAGACTCCCTATACTTTTCATTACCAGGAAAAGGAATAAAATACTTTGCCTTATCCGCAAATGGACACGGAGAAATATCAGAAGTTCGATCTATTACGGGACATAAGTATTCTTTCGACGAAGGTTCAATGTTGTTCTTATCTATTTCTATTATATATTGAACTTTTCGATAATCATAACCGAATGGAATAGAAGAACTACAATTATCAACATAGTTGATTAACTTCCTGAACATATTAATTATCCTCATCATCAATTATTAGAATTCCATTTCTTAATATAGCATTAAAAAAAGAACAAGATATAGGATCAGTTTCATGATTCACACTCCTCAAAATTGAACCTAACTCGATATTTTCCTGAATCGGACGATCACTCGGATCTACATTTGAGAAATGTGCATTAAACTTCGCGAGACCTAGGTAAGGTCTCCTAAAACACCGACCTTTATTTACTCTCCTCCTGAACTGATCCTTGTGTTTTATTATATTTCCATCAGTAGACGTAATTTTTGCATATATATTATACGCGACATCGCATAATATTTGTGAACTTTTCTGAATCCTACATTCCTTAGAATCCACAGACAAAGATGATTTTTTTAAATCTACAAAACATTTTAAATTATTTGTCATAAAATCAATATACCTTATAGGCCTTAAGACATGTATTTCGAAAACATGATACTTCATTTCTTTCTTCCAATATATATTTTCCAGAGCCCCACAAGCAGCAGTAGGAGTCATTACCTTACTGGAAATAGAATTAGTACTCTTGAAATTAGGCATCGTAAAACAAGCAAATTTACCCCAAACTTTTACCGAAACAATATTCATAATATTACCTCCTAAAAAACTTTATGACAGTACGCTTAATATCTACCTATAAATATAAGATTAACTGACAGGAAGTCAATACCCGAAATCAAAAAATTTAATTTTAATAAATAAAAATTTCAGAAGTTTTGTCTTAACCGGAATGAGGAAAAAAGGAAAGTTATCACGTAATCATAAATTCAAATTTTAATAAAAAACTTTTAAAATTAAAAGTAGAAAAATCAGGCTTTCAATAAAAATTCCTATTATCTCATAATTCCATATTTATCATAATATTTAATATCTAGTTCAAATATTCCAGAAAAACCAATTTTTTCTAAATTTAGTTCTATTTCATTAAATAAATTATTAGTCACACTTATCATAAAAGGTTGTAGTTTCTCAAGATTTTCTCTTGATATTTTTCCTTCTAAAGATTTAATAAAATCAGTTGCTAAACTTTTATAATTAACAACTATTGGAATAGTTTTATCATCAATTATTTTAAAATCATTAGCGACAGTTTCATAATTTAATTTTTCACGTTCTTTATTAATTTTTTCACCAAGTTCTTCTTTTTCAAACCCGCAATAATAC
>JAHPYZ010000105.1 GCA_019058425.1 Promethearchaeota archaeon | reverse complement strand
TTTTTTGAAGCACAAACAATATATTTCCCATCAGGAGTAAATTTTAATGAACTTATAGTTCCTTGGGTACCTCCATCTTCTCTTTTTCTAAGATTTTTATAGCAACTACTTTCCATTTTAAAATCACTGATAATTTTGGAATTATATAAAACTAGTACAAATCATTATTTATATTTTCAATTCTTTGGATAATACCATAAATTGAGAAAATTTCTTCCCAACTTATTCAGAAAGTTCGTAGAGAATATAAGCTTTATAAAAAGAATTTTAATTTCAATTTTATGTGATTTTTTTTTTAAAGATTCTTCATGTATTATTTTTGGTTCATGGTATTGAAAATTTTTCTTAGAAAGTTTAGGATTCTCACATAATTAATATTTAAAGACAAATTTTCATGATTAGGATCCATAAAGTACTTTGCGATACAAAGCTTTAAATATTTTCTTTTCTATTAATTAATTGGGACTTAAGAAAGTCTCACTGGATAAGAGAAGAAAAATCAAATTCATATTTTATACTCTTAGCCCAATTTAAGTTTTCAAATTTAAAATATATTAATTAGTTCAATTTAGATCGAGAATAAAATAAAGAAAAAACGAATGAGATGATAATTCAAAGATGGATAAATATCAAAAAGCTATATTAGCTATTGTCTTTGCTATTGTAATTTTAAGTGTCTCATACGCAATTCTGATTATTAGTGAGATTCTTGGACCTTTTGATTCAGATTTTCCCTTTTATATTTTAATACCATCTTGGCTTCCTGCGATATGGATTCCAATAATTAATCAAAAGAGAGAAGAACAGCTAAAGCAGCAAAATGAATTAAAACGACAAATGAGGGTTTAATTAAATTATGTTATTCAGCAAGAATAAGGAAACAATGCTCTCTATTGGTGGGATCTCACTAGTGATTGCTATTACTTTAGATCGATTTGCTGGAGCAGGAACAATCATTGATTTTCTTTGTGGCTTATTCACAGGATTTTCAATAGTTATGAATTTAGGATTTTTGATTACATATAGAATTGAGAAAAAAAACTTGAATTATACAGAAAATAAAAGTTAAGATGTAAGAGGTCAATAATTTGAAACTGAATGAAAAGAAAAAACCGTGTGGAATGTGCTTAGTAGGATTAATTTTTGTTTTAATAGAGGTTTTTATAGTTATAGGAGAATCAGTAGGATTGATTAATTATAATTCTGGTCTCGATTCAATTGTGTTTATCATCTTTTTAACGATAATCATTTCTTTCCATGAAAAAAATGAAAATCAGCAAGTAAAAAATGAAAAAATGAATATGGAGAAGTCCTAAAATGGTTATAATTAAAGAAAGAAATGGAAAATTTTTAAATTTCTTCACAGCATCGATGGTGGTTGGATTTGGAGGGTTGTTATTAATATTTCTGGGTACTATAATCTCCTTTATCATAATATTTTCAAATTTTTCTTTACCCTTTGATTATATTATAACAAACCTATTAATAGCGTTTCTGTCTCAAGTTATAGGGGCTTTTATAGTTTATTTTGTACTAATTCCTTTATTCAAAGCAAAAAATTCGGAATTCCGTCATCTAACACGTTTCGATTCATTGAGAACAATTCTTCTTATATGTGGCACTTTTACGCTAATCACAAGTATTACCTTTGGTTTAGTGCATATTTTTAGACTATTTAATTTAAGCCCTCAAAGTGGATATACAAATCTTCTATTAAATGTAGGACATTTAGCTAATCCTTTGAATATCTTGATTTATTATCTTCCATTAACGGTTGGAGCAGCAGTATATGAGGAATTAATCTACCGTAGACTATTAATTCCTTTATTAGAACAACGAGGAATGAGTACATCACCCGCAATATTTTTCTCAAGTCTTTTATTTGCTCTTGCGCATTTACCGGATGATTTAATAAGCGCAAATCCTACTGGGACAATAACGCATATACTGGCTGTATTTTTTATCGGAATTTCCTTAGGATTAATTTATGTTATTACTCGAAATGTATTGTATTCAATGTTAATCCATGGAGTCTTAAATTTCATTTCATTTTCGGGACCTTTAGTAGTACTGGTGGCAAATAGTACATTAACTCTTACCTATAATGTAGTTTACTGGGCTATTTTCATCACGGGAATTGGAATACTAATTTTTGGATTATGGCAATTTTTAAGAAAAAAGAAGGCGGAATGGGTTGTTATTTTAAGAGAAAAACAGACTATTCCTACATTACTTGGTTCTATTGGTTTTCTAATTATCGGTACCGCTAGTCTATTTATTCCTTCATTGATTCAAACTATTGTTGTAGACTTAGAGATTGCATTTTACAGTGTTTTATTGTATTTTATTGTTTTATTAGTATGTTATGGTTCAGTTCTGGTTCTATTTATTTGGTTAGGGACTAGAACAAATTACGAATTAAAAAATCACTTAATTAAGATTTAAAATAAAAAATAAAAATAAAAATAAAAAAAATGGAGGTAAAAAAATTTGAGTAAAGCACACGCAATTAAAACCGAAGATCTTACTAAGAGTTTTGGCAATATTCTTGCTGTTAATAAGATAAAATTAAATATTCCTTACGGTAAAACATATGGTTTATTAGGACCAAATGGTGCTGGAAAAACAACAACTGTAAGAATGCTTAATGCAATTATATCGAAAACTTCTGGGAATGCTTCAGTTGGAGGTTATGATATCGTAACTGAAAGCCAGAAAGTTAAAATGATATGTGGCTTTTTACCAGAATCTCCTGGATTATATTCCAAGTTAACGGCGAAAGAATTCTTAGAATTTATTGGAGAACTATATTATTTGCCAAAAGATGTAATTTCCTCTCGTATTGATGAATTAATAGAGTTATTTAATTTGGAGGGCAGAGAAAATGATCTTTTAGAGAGCTATTCAAGAGGAATGAAACAAAAAGTCTGTTTATGTGCCGCTTTAATACAGGATCCAGAAATAATATTTTTAGATGAGCCTACATCAAATTTAGATCCTGCAGCTGCTAGGATGGTAAAAGATTTAATTTCTCAACTGGCCAAAAAAGCAGATAAGACAATTTTCATTTGTACTCATCTTCTTGATACAGCAGAAGAATTATGTGATATAATTGGTATCATAATTGATGGTGAACTGAAGATTGAAGGCACTCCAAAAGAAATTATTGAATCTGTCGCTGCCAAAGATTTAGAAGAAGCATATTTGAAAATTACTGGCGCTTCTCACATAGATGATTTGCTTGGTTGGAGAGAGGAAATTCCTAATAATAATGATTTTGGAAAGCGTAAAAAAAAGAAAAAAAAAGAAAAAAAATCGAGGTAACAAATAAATGACGGTAATAACAACAGAAGAATTAATTGAATCACCTGAAGCTGATATTAAAAGAAGAGATACTATTGCTTTAAAACAAGAAAAAAGAAGTCTATGGCGAATAATAGCGAAGAACGAGATAAGAATTAAGACTAGTAATTTCAGAAATCATCGGGTGTTATTATTTATTGCTTTATATTCATTTCTATTGATATGGGCGTTAGTACTGGCACCGTATTTATTTGATTTGTTTATGCCGACGTTAGCAGATCAATTTTCTGAAGTATTCAAACCTGTTATTGCTATAATCATCGAATCTCTAATGATGGCGTTGTTTTTAATGCTCATAATATACCCTTTAAATAATGTATACAAGGAAGATGAGATTGGGTCTAAAGAGACGTTGCTAGCAACTCCGGTTAAAGCAAATGATATCTTTCTAGGTGAATTTTTGGGCAAAGCTCCAATTTATTCGATGCTAATCTTAATACTTGCACCGGTTATAGTTGGCTTGATAAATCCCATCATTAACCTAACTTTGACTCAATATATCATAATATATGGAACAGTTTTTGGACACGTATATTTTGCTAATCTAATAGGATCGATCATTGTAAGCTGGATTGAACATAAAATCTCAAAAAGCGAAAAAGCAAGGGATTTAGGAAAAGTTATGATATGGGTATTAACAATACTTGTAGTTGTTATAATGTATGCTATAATGTTTTTTCTTAATTTTCTGTTAGAACACCCTGAGTTAAAAAATTGGCTAGCATTTTATCCTTCTCTTTGGTTTTCAAATATTATATTATACTCTATAGACCCGATTTTACTTAGCACATTCATTCTAAATATATGGATAAGTGTTCTATTAGCTGTTGGTATACCAATTATGACTTTGTATATTTCATATAAAAAAGCTGAATCATTTTATACTTTTGAAGGTGGTATTGAAAAAAGCCGCATTACAATTATTGAGCATGAAAATCCTTTTTATAAGCTTGTAAGAAAAATTTCAGGTCGGAAATGGGGTGGCTTAATTGTTATGCAGTTAAAGAGATTTTTCAGGAAAAAAGCTAATATTGCTAGAGTTGCTTATGTTTGTGGACTTTTAGGATTCATGAGTTATTTTATGTCCATAATGGATGATGATGCATTTGGAATAATCTTTAGTAATACTATGTTAATCGCAATAGGAGGTGGTATAGGTAGCATAATTATTGGGCATCTTGTTTTTGTCGATTCTAAGGATATAATATGGGTTTATAAACGATCTCCCAGAGGTATCAAAGCACTTGTATACTCTTACCTGCTTACGATGTTAATATTCAATTTTTTCTTAGCAATTTTCGTCTCAATAATGCTAAACATATTCTCTAATATTGACACTATTAATACGGTGATTTTCTTTGTGGAGTTTTTAATATTTGCGCAGATATCAATGTGCCAAGCTATGGGTATCCAGTGCATTTCTCCCGCTTTCGGAGAAAGAGATTCAAGTATGAAAGGAAATACAATGATCTCTATGTTACTTTTACAACCTTTATTGTTTCTACCAATAGGATTATTGATGGTAGGATTATCTATTAATCTTGTAAGAGATCCTACGCTAATGAGATTAATTATACAAGCGCCTTTATTCCTATACAATATTGGAGTAAGCTTTCCACTATTATACTTTGGCATGAAGAAATTGAATAGATTAGAGTAAAAACAAAATTGAAAATTTCATTTCTATCTTTTTTTTTAATAGATTATTAATCAAAAAATAAAAAAAATAAAACAAATGAGGAGGAATAAATGAAAAAGATATTACTTTTAAGAATCATATTAATTATAGTATTTTCTGCAATTTTTGTAGTAAATATTATAATATTCTTAGATAATATGTCTTAAAAATTAATATTAAGGTGGAAAAAAATAACAGAAAAGATTGATTTAAAGGAAATAGAGAAAAAATCATGGAGATCGACGTTCGAAGATGGAATATTGGATATCTATTTTGGTATATTAGTTCTAGGGATTGGTATAGGTATGAGTCTTAGTCCTGTGCTGCCCAATCCTTTCGATTTCATTGTAACATTTGTTTTTATTGGAATTGGATTTTTTTTTTTTTTAACAGCAAAAAAATTTATTACAAAACCTAGATTAGGTGTCGTTAAATTTGGATTAAAACGAAAAGGGCGTAAATTAAAAACATTAATCGTACTATCTATAAATCTTATTATTCTATTAATCCTGTATATAATCCGATTTACTAACCCTGAATTAAACTTAGAATTTCCAGGATACATAGATGGATTAATTTTAGGGTTACTCTTTATAACAGCTCCCGTATGTTTTGCAGCATATTTCATACAATATCCCCGTTTTTACCTTTACGGCATATTGGTGGGAATAAGTTTCTTTCTATCAGACTTATTCTCAATTTTTATACCAGAGCCTTTTGATACATTAATAGTATTTAGCCTTATTAGTGGCTTAATAATAATTATGGGAGCTATATTGTTAATCAAATTCATTCGAAAATATCCATTACATAAAGAGGAAATGACTTAAATTATGACAGAATTTGTAGATTTGAAGAAAATTGAGAAAGATATTCTTAAAATGGGGCACCAACATGGTCTTTTTGACATGATGATCGGTTTTATTGTTTTTGGAATGGGTTTAGGACCAATTTTTCGTGAGAGTCTACCTTCACCATATAGATATTTTTTGTGGCCTTTGATACTTGTCATTATAGCATGTCTGCTAATTTTCATCAGTGTTAAATATGTTATTCAACCAAGAGTAGGGATCTTTAAACCAGGGGCATCGCTAAAATCGACGGGAAAGAAGTTATTGATAGTCACGACAGTACAATTCATAACACATATAATATTTATAATTTTAGTAGGAATTGGAAATATTACTGGAATACACCTAGAAGGAATTTTATTTATCCTAATTATAGGATTATTTTTTATGCCTTTATTCGTGATTTTAGCCTTTTTACTAAAATATCCTCGATTATATTTCATTGGAATGCTTATTTGGTTAGCTATTTTTATCAATGAACTAATGTATGATGCTATAGATTACAGAGTTAGATGGCCAATATCATATGGAATTCCAGGAGCAATCATCTTTTTTATGGGATTAGTATTTTTCATTCGTTTTCTTCGAAAATATCCACTACCAAAAAAGGAGGTAACCAAAATATGACTGAGAACATAGATTTGGAATCACTTGAAAAAAAGGCATATAGATCAGTATTTAATGATGGTTTATGGGATCTATTTGTTGGAATGCTAATTTTAAATTTAGGAATGGGACCACTATTTACTTTTCTTTTTGGTTCACTTGGATACTTAACCGTCTTCATTATCATTTCAATATGGAATATAATTACTTTGCTAATATTTATTTTAGGTAAGAAATATATAACAATCCCTCGTGTTGGATATGTTAAATTTGGTCCAAAACGCAAGTCAAAACAACTAAAGTTAAAAATATTTTTATTAGTAGTTTTTTGTGTGAATTTGATTTTATTTGGATTAAATCTTGGAGATATAATAGATTATAGTTTAGTGCAACCTCTATTTATTGCATTATTTTTAGGTTTTGGAATATTTACTATACCATTTTGCGTTGTCGCTTATTTCTTAGATTTCACAAGATTGTACTATTATTCCCTTTCAGCAGGATTTGGATTCTTTTTAACAGAATTACTGTCGCCAATAGTAGGTGATTATTTAGATGATTTCATTATTTTTGGGGTCATAGGAGGGATCATCATACTAATTGGATTATATTATTTTATTACTTTCTTAAAAAAATACCCTTTATCAAAAAAGTAGGTGATATAAGAAATCACAAAAAAGAAAACAGAATCAAAAGATTTCGTCCAACCTCTCAGTGATATTAATAAAATGATTCATGAACCCGCCAGGTTGATGATCATGTCATATTTATATGTAGTTGAGAGTGCTGATTTTGTTTTCTTGAGAAATCAAACTGGCCTTACTAATGGAAATTTATCTTCTCATTTAAGTAAACTTGAAACTGCGGGATATGTAGAAATTGAAAAGAAATTTAAGGGTAAAAAACCTCAAACGATGCTGAAACTAAGTATTGAAGGTCGAAAAGCCTTTGACCTTTATCGGAAAAAGATGGAACAGGTATTAGGTGGATTAAGTGAAAAATAAATACCATTGTAAAGAGTTTTTTTAGATACCTTTAGATATTTTAAATCCTTCACTTAGCCAATAGGCAACAGCTTCTTTTAACTTCTGAGGAAATATCTCGAGTTCTACTTTAGGTATAACTTTTGGAAGCATTTCATCAACCAAATAAAGAATATTATCTAAATTCTCAATATTTTCCTCAAAAAAATTCCACCATTTGTTATAGTTAGCAATTGATTCATCTAAAATACTTTTCGCTTCATCTCCATGAATCAAACCAAAATGAGAAATACTAATGGTATCATAATCAATCTTCTTAATTTTATCAATAGATTTAAGAAATTTTTCTTTATCCCAATACGGAGGATAGAAAGGAGGAACAAAAACGGTATCTGAGACTTTATCACCTAGAGCATCTCCTATAAAAAGATTCTTATTCTTTTCATCTAAAATTAAAAGTTGATCTGTCATATGACCTTGAGTTTCAAAGATCTTCAGTTGTATCCCTTCAAGATCCACAGTATCGCCTTCCTTCAAAGGTATTATCTCGACTTCAATGTTATTAAAAGGAACAGTTCCAAAAATCTCATTATAGGATTGATCTCTTAAATTAGGTATATATATTTCAGAAGCATAAATTTCAATCTTTTTTCCTTCCTTCAATGCTCTTTGATTTAAAAAAGGAATTGCTTGGCAATGATCCCAGTGAGAGTGTGTCAATATGATTTTGTCTGGAGGAAAAGAATTTATGTCTTTCAATTGTCTGAGAATCTTTCGAGCTTCAGTATGAGTGCCGGCATCAATAAGACATGTTTTACCACTTTCTATAACATAAATCCCTGTAATCTTTGGAACTCCAAACATTCTAATATCAACAAGAGTGGTATCATCATTAACTTTACCTTCTTTCCTAATAGCAGTCATTTAATCTCATAGATTGTTTTTATTATTCTATTATCTATAATATTAATTTTATTCACTCATATTATTTATAGTTTTAAAAACAAGAAAATCATTGAATCTGTTGAAAAAAACCTTAAAAAATGATGTAATATTAAATGAGAGATAGATATTAATAAAATAAATCAAGAGTGTAGAATCCATGTCAATAGTTGGGATTGATTATAATAAATGCAGTAATTGCAACCTTTGTGTATCTACTTGTCTTTTATTTAGAAAGGATAAAGATCAAAATAAGATCATCTATATTGATAATCCAAAATATCAATGTAATCTATGTGGACAATGTATTGCAAGATGTCCTGAAGATGCTATCCTCTATGAGGGTTTAGGAGAGGCATTAACTTATGAAGGTGTAAAAAAACCAGAAACTATAGCATCCTATGATACGATTTTCAAGTTTCTTGCAGCAAATCGGTCAATTAGATTATATAAAAAGAAAAATGTGCCCCCTGATACACTAAAAAAAGTCTTTGAAGCAATGTCACGAGCTCCTACTGGAGATAATAGAAGAATAGAGAAATTCTCTATTTTATCAGATCGGAATAGAATTAAAAAGCTTAATGACGCTGTTTTAGAAGCCCTTTTAAGCAATCAAGAAGGAAATGAAAGATATGGATTACTATTTCGGCTAATAAGCAGAAGATTTCATAGCCCTGTTTATTTTGATGCGCCTCATGTGATCTTTGTGGATTCTGAAGAGGACTCCGAAATAGAAGCGAATAACATTGGAATTATAATTACTTATGGTAGATTAGCAGCCCAAGCTCTTGGTTTAGGCACGTGCTGGAATGGATGGACTCAAATAGCTATGAGATTTAATCCACAAATAAAAGAATTAGCAAATATTAAGGGAAATATGATGGGGACATTCATTATTGGCTATCCTGCTGTAAAGTTTGCTCGATCTCCCCCTCGCTTTTTAAAAGCTATTGACGGCTTGGATTAAGACAAGCATTAGAAATTCAAAAAACTAAATTAATTTAGGATATTTAGTTAGAATTGTTTCAGAGCAGTCTATTGCACTTTTAGCTGCTAATTCTGTTCCAATTCCCCATCCACCGGCATCTCCTCCCACTAAATATAATCCTTTTATCGGTAAGTTAGGATTTGGACGATAATTACCTGTTTGATTTATAATTTGGGCAAGTCCAATAACTGATGCTTCCTTTCCGCCTATGTCAGCAATATCTTTAGGAGTTGATACATCATACCACATCAAATTCTTTGAAAGATCTGGAAATATATTTTCAAGGCTTTCTAATGAGGTTTTAATCCATTTATCTCTGTTCTTTTCGAAATTTTCTACTGGAACAGGTGTTCCTGCTATTATTAATTGTTTTCCCTTTGGTACTAAGTTAGGATCATAATTTGAAGGAACAGGAACGAAAAGAAATACTTCTTCAGGTACTTTTCCTTTTAATAATGAATTGAAAGTTTCTTCTGGATCTTGTAAAGAAAATGAGGTAACCATCTTGAAATTTGTAATTGGTTTTTTTAAGGCGACTTTGAGAGTAAGAGCACTTATTGAGTATTTGAGATTGTCAACTTCTTGTAGGTAATCTCCTTTAAAATACTTCTTACCTACTAAATCATTAACTGTTTCTCGTATTCCAGCATTACTTATAACTATTTTTGAGGAAATAAATTTACCATTTTCGAGTTCAACTCCATCAACAGCGTCATTTTCAATAACTATTTTTTTTACAGATTGATTCGTTTGAATCACTCCTCCCGACTTCTTAATCCCTTGAATATAAGCTGATGGAATTGAAATACATCCTCCTTTTGGATATCCCATACTAAAATCCCTTGATAGTGAGGATAAACATCTTACAAATTCACTTGCAGAGGTTTCGTAATATGGCACTACAAAATATAGCATTGAAAGAATATTAACAAAAGTATGAACCAGATTATTTTCAGAATATTGAGAGAGTAATGACCTCGCACTTTTTCTTTCCAAATCGTTAAAATTCTTCATTTTCATTACATCTTTAAATAATTTCATAAGATTTGAAAAATCAGATTCTGGGATTATTTCTTTAAGTTCTCGTGGAAATTTCCAAAATTTATCTTGATAAAACCACCTAGGACCAGGATTTCTACATAAAACCCAATCTATAGCATCTTGCATTTCAATCATATTTAAAACTTTTCCAAGAGGCCCTCTACTTGTCCTTCCAAAATTATGAACTCCTACATCAAGCTTAAATCCTTCTTTCTCATAAGTACTACAACGTCCTCCTATAAAATCATTTTTTTCTATCAAAAGTGTTTTCAATCCTTTAGATGCTAATATAGCACCTACACCGGTCCCTCCAACACCACTTCCAATAATTATTATATCAAAATCTAGCATTTTCTATACAAATTATCCTAATTGAGAATTAAATGTGAAAATCTCATTTTCAATAATATGAAGTTCATAAATATTAGACATAGATCTAATAGTAGTTATTCCTAATAAAAAAACTTAAAAAAGTTAAAATATCACATACTTAAAATTTTCATCTGATAATAACCATGCTCCTAAGAAATCATCCCTAGTTTTTGTATCCCAAATATTATCAATATTTTGTATTCCTTGGCTAAGTTGTACTAATAATTCTTTTCCTACAGCAAATTCCTCATGAGAGGGATAGATTTCAATATCTTTGAATTCTTTATACATATCAAGTAATTTTGAAATACTGGATAGAATGATAGGGAAGGTTGCTTTTGTTAGATACATTGCTCCATAATGTGCAGTATCACCCGTGAAAAGTTCGTGTTTATTAGTTAATAGGGATATACAACCAGGAGAATGTCCGGGAGTATGAATTATTTTTATTGAAAGATCACCCAATTCTATTATTTCCTCATCATCTACAGCTTGAATTTCTTTTACAGGTGGTAAAATATAATTTTTACTTTCATACCGTTTAATTACTTCTTTAGAAGAATCTTTTAAGAATGAAAGATCACGAGGTTTAGAAATTAATTTACGTTCTCGTTTATGAATTAGAACTTTATCAAATTCGCTATTACTTCCGATATGATCGAAATGAGAGTGTGTGTTAATAACAATTAATTGTTTATCATCAATTAAATCATTAATTATAGGTTTAAGTGGGAAAAGGCCACATCCAGTATCAATCAATAAAGCAGAATGAGAACCGAGAACTATGTAAAGATTAGTATAAGTTGTATCAAATCTTGGATCAATTTCATCGAGTCTTTCTCGAATTACATATAAATAATCTTTATGTTTGATTGTTTCAAACCATTGATGACTTTCTATAATTTTAGTCATTAAATCTCGTTTTTCTCTATAATTTCTACATTTTCAATCGGTACCCAACCCTTTTTCCCTTTTTGATTTATAACCCAAAACCACTCAGCTTCCTCTTTTTCAATAATTAATTCCTCTCCAACGGTAATATTTAGCTCTGTTGAATTATAATCCTGAGACATTATGCACTGCTTCCCTCTAATTTCTAGATAATTCTCTGGTACCCATCTACTTTCACCAAATTTATTTGTACACCAAATCCATCCTGCCCATTCGCATTCTTTCTCTTCAAAGGTTAAAATCTCACCTTTAGACATTATCCATGGTTCTGTGTAGGGAGATTCATAGTTTTTTGTAACTCGACATTTTTTTTCTTTCATAAGTCTCTTCTCTATTTTTACAAGAATTTATTGAATAAATTTATTTCCTATAATACCATTCTGGATCAATAAACCCAGATTTTTCTAACATTAAATGAAATTCTTTTAACTTTTCAGATGGTATTTCTCGAGACCATCTAGTATAAAACCAATCTAAATAATGTCCAAATCCCATTTCTTTCCAATTTTCCCATGAAAGCCCTATATGATTTTCCTCTTCATCATATTCTTGTATTAGATTTTCTAATTCTTCTTCTGATAATCGATGATATCTATTATGATGAACCACTCCTAAACCGGTTAAACGACCTTTTAAGTATTTCGGTTCTTTAAATGGATAACCGAGACAAAGTGCGATTAAGGGGAAGCAAAATTCCTTAGGAAGGTTAAAATCGTCATAAACAATATCTATTTCTTCTCTATGAATGCTATTAGTGAATAAGGAATCGATAAAAAGAGACTTTGCAGCAATTGTCGCTGTTTGGGCAGCTAGAATCGTATCTGTAGTCCCTGTAATAAAAAATCTAATATTATTCGATGCAAAAGTATGGTTTAAATATTTTGCAGCATCAATTATCCGATTAAAATCTACACAAAAAAGTAATCCTTTATTTGCAGAATAGAAATACTTTTTTAATAGTTGTTTATCATCAATAACTATTATTGAATAACTCTGTCTACCTGATGCATTAGCGGCTCGTACTGAAGCTCTAATTATTAGGTTCAAATCTTCTTTAGAAATTCTCTTTTCAGAATAATTACGGATTGACCTTAAGTTAAAAATTGTTTTTAATGTATCATTCATCTCATTATCATTCTTTATCATACTATATTCATCTGTATTATTCTATCTTAACAAATTTTATATAAAAATTTTAAAAAAGTTTACTCCAATTTGAATTTGGAGTCAAAATATTACGATTTTAAGTAAATTAATATTCTCTTGGTTTCTCAAGCTTAAAAATTGAAAAAGTCCCATAAGCCTTTGAGACTAGGATATCACCATTCATTATCTCAGATTCAAGAACTCCAAATGATTTACCTTTGTGAATTACCTTTGTATCGCAAGTAATGATTCCTTCTCTAACGGCTTTAAAATATGTAATCTTTATTTCAACTGTGGCACATGTTTCATTTTTTTCTAATAAAGAGTATAAAGCGCCGCCCATACCTGTGTCTGCCATTGAATACATTACAGCGCCATGGACAATTTTATGAGGATTAAAATGATTATTATTAATCGTTAAAACACATTGGGAATACCCTTTTCTCAATTTAGTGAATTCAAAGCCAATTAAATCACCATATGGGTGAAATCCTTTTGACTTGAGAGGAATAGGTTCAGACATAATCTATGTAAAAATGATTTTAATTTAATTTTTATTACTAGGTGAATTTAACTAAAAATTTTAAATTCCCCTTACTATTAATATGATATTAAATTAATTAGCGAAATCATTAAGGAAAGTATTTTGAGAACTTAGTAAAAAAGGTGATTAACGATTTCAATTTTATTTGAACCAAAGAAAATTGGTAAAATGGAAGTAAAAAATCGTTTTGTACGTTCAGCTGTGTTAGAAAATATGGCAAAAGAGACTGGGGAGGTAACCGATGCTCTTAAAAAAACATACATTACACTGGCAAAAGGAGAAGTAGGTTTAATCATTACTGGTTTCATGCATGTGCACCCTCTGGGACGAGCATATCCCCATCAAACAGGAATTCATAGTGATAATTTGATTCCTGGTTTAAAGGGAATGGTTGATGCGATACATAAAGAGAATGGGAAGGTTGTGTTCCAATTAGGACATGCAGGGTTGCAAACGGATAAAAGATATATCGGATCTCTTCCAGTAGGACCCTCAAAGCAAATTAAAAGTCCAATTACCTTTACAAAACCGAAAGAAATGACTGAAGAAGATATTCAAGTATCAATTGAAGCGTTTAATAAAGCGGCTATTCGTGCATCTGAAGCAGGTGCTGATGCAATTCAATTGCATGGGGCTCATGGCTATTTAATAAGTGAATTTATTTCACCCTTTTATAATCGTAGAAAAGATGATTGGGGGGGAACAGACCAAAATAGGTTTAGATACCTAAAGGAAATAATTATTTCTATTAAAAAAGTTATACCTGACGACATGGCTTTATTGGTAAAACTTAATAGTATTGATCATACTCCAAAAGAGGGAATTAATCCAAAAATTGCTTCAAAATATGTCGAATGGTTAGGAAAATTGGGAATTGATGGCATTGAGATTAGTGCGGGTTCAGCAGCCTTCGCAATATTTAATATGTGTCGTGGAGATGTGCCTGTTAAAGAAATTGTTCAATATTTACCGGATCATGTAAAACCAATGGCAGAGAATATGTTTCAAGATATGAAAGGGAAATTTAACTTTGAAGAGGCTTATAATC
>JAHPYZ010000104.1 GCA_019058425.1 Promethearchaeota archaeon | reverse complement strand
ATATTACTCTATAGAGGAGTTAATCAATAAAAAAATAGTAGTTTTAGTAAATTTAAAACCTAGAAACATCATGGGTATTCAAAGTCATGGAATGTTACTCGCTGCTGATATTAATAACGAACCATTTTTACTAAAAATTGATGAAAGAAAACCGGTTCCACCAGGATCTAAAATAAAATAGTTAAAAACCTTTCATTTGAGTTCCAGTTCTAAACTCTTTCTTTTTCTTATATCTTTCAGTTCTAAAGAAATGCTTCTTCTTCTCTGGTAATATATCTACATATTTTCTTAAAATATCCTCCACATATTCTCTAGTTATCTTACTACTTGTGATTTTATTCGGATCTGACAGATATTCTAATATTTCTTTATCTTTGGACTCATAAGATAAACCTAGATTTTTGAGAGGAATATGGACAGAATGTTGAAACCATCCTGATTTTTTTTCTTCATGCCCTATTACCTTTAAGATATTACCTTCTTCTTTTTTAATTTTAATATCTAATAACTTTTTTCCAGGTCTTATTATAATACTACAATAAACGGGAATTTTAGAATTTTTATCATGGATCTTCTTATAAAATTCCTCTAATTTTTTACTCATAATTAATTCAAAAAGTTTGAATAGTTGAAACTTAGATAAAATAAATTTAAATTCATAATTAAATTTATTATTTAATAGATTTACCCTAAATTCATTCTTCATTAGAGGATTATAAAATGAACTCTTTAGAAATGCCATTTTTAAGTAATCCACTAATTAAAAAGAAAATTTGTATTTTAGGAGGAATGGAAAATTATAAGGATGAGTTTCAAAAGAAATTGAGTTCAAATTCCTTACCAATAGATAATAAAAGAAATATAGGGGTAAATATCAGCAAAATAGATTTCTCATTTAAGAATTATCTGAAATTTGAATTTCTTTTATGGAATATAGATTGTAGACAGCAACGTGCTTATTTACGTACACTTTTTTATAATGGAGCGGAAGCTATTATAATATTTATTTCAGAAACAAGAGTAAATCAAATTTTAGACTATTTCGATGAGATTAATGCACGTTTCCCATCTATTACAATAATATTTTGTATACTCCTTGAAAACTTTACGAGGGAGGATATTAACGCGAGACATTTTAAAAATGAAGATTTTGATTCAATAATAAAATCTAATAATATATCCATTAATGAAATATCCAAACCTTTGGATATTATGGAACAAATATGTTCAATCACTTTGAAGAGAAATAAATATAAAGAGATGGATAATGCATATATAATTGATTTTATTCCTTTAGATCTCCTTTTTGTTAATTCTAACATCTCTGATGAATGTAATGATTATTTTGAGCCTGAAACACGAAATATTAATATTGCTCAAACGATAAATACAGATCTGTTAATAGAATATGTTTTAAACTTAAAGTTAAAAGTTCATTTTGAGTCAACTAATTGGCTTATAATTAATAACAAGGAATTTGGTAGATTTTCAATATATATGAAAAATGGTAATGTATACTATTATCCCAAAATATGTGAAAAATGTAAGGATGATAAATGTTTTAAATACAAAAAAGCTCCATTTTTTATTTGTATTGAAGCGGATGATTCAACTGGTTGGACTAATATCAATGGTTTTAATCAAAGTGAACTTCTTATCATAACCAAAATTCTGGCTTTACTGGAGGGAAATGAAAAAACTTTACCTAAATCAGTGGTAGGACAAATTAAAAAATTAAATATGTGTGATCGTTTTAAGATGTGAAAAATGACAACAGTTTTAAAAACTTTTGAACTAATGACAAAAGCATATTGTGATGTAATTAATATAACAGAACAAGTTCAATATTGTATTAAAAATTCGGATATCAAAAATGGTATTGTTAATGTTCATGTAGCGGGATCCACAGGGGCTATATCAACTGTAGAATATGAACCAGGGTTGGTAAAACATGATATCAAAAATCTCTTAGAAAAGTTGGTACCTTATGATGATCGCTACAAGCATCATGAAACTTGGCATGATTATAATGGAGCTGGACACCTAAGAAGTTTCCTTATAAAAACTTCTCAAGTATTTCCGTTTAAGAATCAAAAATTAATACTTGGAACTTGGCAACAGATAATTTTTATCGAATGTGACGAAAAAGCTAGATCAAGAAGGATATACTGTATGATTGTTGGCGACTAATTTATAGATTAGGTATAAAAAAAAATAGAAAAAGATTATTTTGCTTTAGAACTTTTTATTAAATTGTCTAATTCTGTTATGATTATTTGATACTTATCTCGAAGCTGAATTTTCTCAAATTTATCTGAAAGCTCTACTACAGCTTTATCGAATTGTTTTACTTTTTCTGTAAAGACTGGGATTTTCTTCATTGTTTTGAATGTGTTTTCTTTTAGACTAATTTGATATTCTAAATTTTCCAAAAACTTATTTTCTTCATTTATCAATCACATCATCCTCTTTTATAAATTATATCCTTGAATAAAATCAATTGAATTGCTTTAAAAAATATAAATATCATATATATGTCATCAAATACTCTCTAGAATCACCGATCTTGTAGAATATTCCTTAAAAAAAATGAAATTATAAACATAGGAATAATATTTGGATGAGATCTTGATATTATAGCGATCAATACAGTTAATTGTTCCAAAAGAAAAATTAATGATTCTTTTTTGTATTCCCAGAAGTTTAAATTAATATGCCTCTATTATTTTATTAAATTCAAATAATTCCTTTAACAAGTGTGAGTTAAATTCTATGGAAAGATTTTTAAAAATTATTGTATCTGGATTAGATAACGCAGGTAAAACTTCAATCTTAACAGCTATGGACAAAAAATATGATTTTGAAAAAGACATTGTCCAACTTAAACCCACCATTAGAATCGAGTATCATAAGATGAATTTTTTAACAAACAACGCAGTCATATGGGATATGGGAGGCCAAGAAACATATCGAGACATTTATGTTAATTATCAAGATGTTTACTTCGATGCTACTGATTTGCTTATCTATGTTATAGATATTCAAGATCCAGAGCGATTTGATAACTCACTCGAATATTTAAATGCGATTTTAAGTTTCTTTGAAAAAAGTGAAATGAGTGTTCCAATAATCATAACATTTCATAAGTATGATCCCGAGTTAAAGGCTGATATAGAAATTCTTGCTAATATTAGTAGATTAAGAGAGAATATATTAGATTCATATCCAAATTTCAATATACTATTTCAACAGTCCTCTATTTATGACATCATATCTATTATCCAATTAGTTTCATATGGACTTTCTGTATTTGATAAAAAGTTTTTCCAACTTTCAGAGTTATTAGAATACTATTTAGAAATTTTTCAAAGTCAAGCTCTAATTGTGTTCGATAGAAATGGTATTATTATTTCAGAATATTACAGTGATATCAACCCTGAAACTTATCTTGAGTTGCTTGAATCCATCAAGGAGCATCTTTTCTTACTTAAGCGGATGGATGAGGAAAAATTTGAAGGAAATTTTGACTTTACATCTACTGAAGGTCAACTTTTTTCATATTTATTAAGGAAGAAAATAAACAAAGAAATGTTTTTCGTGTCTGCAGTACTTAAAGATGAGCAAAAATTAAATTTCTTTGAAAAGTTACCTGATTTTCTGGACGACTTAGTCAAGATTTTAGAACAGTTAATATAAATCTATTCTTTAGTAAATAATATTCAAAGAAAAGCTTAACTTAAAATTGAATTGAAATTTAGTTTTTTAAAGTTTGTAAACGCACGTTTTCCTACTTTACTTTTCAACTCAGATAAGATTTCATTCAATGCTTTAAAAAACTGGTATTTCTGAAGTTTTGGATTAGCTTTCATTTCGATGATATAGGTTGGTTTATTTGTTTGGGGTACTTTTACTCGCATATAACCTCCAGGTGTGTATAATTTATCAGTTTTTATCTCCAGTTTAGTATTAATCCCAAATTCTGCCAAAATATTAATGTATAGTTTCCAATGCTCTTCATTACTCGGCAGGGATATTGGTTTTCGATTCTCATAAAGAGTAGCACTATCGATACTTAATTCATTTTTACTTAGTTTTCCATATAATCCGAAAATCCATAGTAATCTCCATAAAATATCTTTTCTTATTAAATAATTTTCATATCCAGATACAGTATCAATACCTTTAATACTCAAATTAGAATTGGCAATCTCAATCAATTTCTTGTATGTTTTGTGATAGTTCTCATTTTTAAATTCTCCTTTTAATTCAACAATGTCCGTTTTTTTAGACACTGGTTTAGGGTTTTTAATTTGATCATCATGCAAATCACTATGTATTTTCTTAAGATTTGTCATAGAATCGAACATTTTAATATAACTTTCAAAGGTTTTGTCATCAATTTCACTTCCTATCTTATCAGATACCTTTTCCTTTGTAAAATTGTTGCTGGCTACAGTGTTCGCACACGGGAATCTTCCACAATAAGCACAATTCTTAACTTCATTATAGGTCCCACACTTTCGCGTACGACATTTTTTTAAAAAGTTATAAAAAGGGTGTTTTGGTAATTCTTCATTTGGAGTTAAGCAGCCTACGCATCCTTCCCATTCATATTTTATTGGTTTATATCCTGTATACTTTTTAACTTGTTCAGAATATTCCTCCCAATCTTCTTTATTGATTTTTTTACGCATGTATCTTGACCAAGGACACTCAGAACATACGTTACCACATCGCGAAATTATCTGCTCCATAATTTTTCACTAATCTTATTTAATCCCAATAGTTTTTTAAATATTAACGTATCTTAGATTTTTTTATTTATTAAAAAAATCACTTTTTAACCTAATTTAATAATAATCTAAATTAAGTTAATAGGAATAAAAAAATATTACTCAATCTTTAGAAGACTTCGAGCTTTATCTATTAGTTTTTCTTTTTTACTTCTGTGGTTTTTTATGAAATTTAAAACTTTCTCTACACACTCTTGTTTATGATCACCACACATTAACTCTCCCTTAACGCACATCTCGAAGTCCTTGGCTAACTTTTCATCGTCCTCTTCAAAGTGATACATTAGCATTTTATAAACCATGCATTTTTGAGGTTCACCACCTAATTGTTTCTGTTCTTGCAAGTTTCTTCTCCCACCTGTGAGTGATCCTTTAACTTTCTTTTCAATTGACTCAAGAGGTTCATTGAAGGTAAAATAACTGTTAGGATTTCTTTTTGCCATCTTTTCTGAGCCATCTATCCCAGCTAATAAATAATGATAGGTTGCACCTGGTAAAAAGAACTTCTTATAATTCCTACGTGTTAGATCTCTTGTAAGACGTAAATGAGGATCTTGATCTATTCCTACAGGAACGACAGTTGGTTGTGGACCTTCTATATCTTGAGGGAGTAGAATATCTCCTACTTGTATTAATGAAGCTAAATAAAGTCCAAATTTTCTCTCACCATAAATAGCGGTTAACATATTCTGGGTAACTAGCCTACTAACCTTAAAACATATATCTTTTACTCTTGGCTCTTGTGATTGTCTCCAGATATATGCCTTTTCTGGAGAAGGATCTAAACCGAGAGCTAATATGTCAGCAATATTATCCACTGCTGTTCCTTCTGCTTTTTCCCAGGGTATTCCATTATCTTCCCAACTTTCAATATCTGCGATTCCGTAATATGCCTTCCCTCCCATCCTTTGGAATTCCACGATCTCTAATGCGGTGGTTGCTGTACCTAAGTGAAACGGTCCAGAAGGTTTAATACCACTCATCACTGCCCAGGATTGGCCTTTTTCTATCGCCTTATATATAAGTCCTAAATCTCTATGTCCGAAAATTATTTTTCTTCTGATAAATCGGTTCTTGATCATTTTTTGTCTGAATGACTCTGTGATTTCCTCAATCCCGAACTCTTTTATTAATCTAAGATAATCTTCATCTTCGAGGGCTGAACCTCCCCATGGATCAATTTTAAAATCCTCAGTCATGTTTTTCTCCATCTGCTAAAGTTTGATAATAATAGAAATATATCCAGAATAATAAATTTTGATTTCAATTAATTATTGAAATTAAAAAGGAAAGATGAATAAATAATTAAAAATTTTTCAATAAATTCTAAAAATTTTTATATATTTCTCAATAAAATATATTGATCTTAATTGGATTGATTCCTCATGAAAAAAGAAAAGGTTCTGGATGAGATTGATAAAAATATCCTCCGAATTTTGCAAAGTAATGCAAGAACTTCTTACAGGGAAATACAGGACGAACTAGGAATTTCAATCGGGACAATCCATAATAGAATATCAAAGCTCAAAGATCGCTCAATCATTGAAGGATATACACTTAAGCTCAATAATGAAAAACTAGGGTATAAACTATCTTTTTTAATAAGAATTAATTGTGATGGAAAGTTTACGGAAGAAATCCTTAATGAAATCGCAAAAATTCCTGAAGTTTGCAGCGTTTTTCATACTACTGGGGAACAGTCAGCGGCTCTAATTTGTAGATTCAAAGAATCATCTGATGTTCATCAATTTATCAGGGAATTGAATCAAAAAGAATCTATAACAAGAACTAACTCAAATATGATTCTAAAAGAGTTTAAAAACAGCTCTTATATTGAATTATGATCCTTACGATCTAAGATTTTCAGCACAGTTTAAGCGTAAAATAATTTTTTAATTACTATTTCCATAAACTTTTTTTAATTTTGTGATTTAGGGATCTATATAAATAAAGTTTTAAAAATACTTAAAAGAAGTGAAATTGATGAGTAATGTTCCAATAATCATTTTAAAAGAAGGCACAGAGGAAGTTCGTGAAAGAGAAGCGCGAAAACAGAATATTTCAGCAATGGTTGCGATTGCTGAGACTGTACGCTCCACACTAGGTCCAAAAGGAATGTCAAAAATGCTGGTAGACTCTTTAGGTGATGTTACGATTACTAATGACGGCGCAGAGATTTTGTCTAACTTAGACATTGAAAATATTGCAGCAAATATGATGGTTAATGTAGCAAAATCCATTGATGAGGAAATTGGTGATGGTACTACATCAGCAGTTATTTTTTCTGCTGCATTACTGAACAATGCTCTAGAATTGGTTGAGCAAGACATTCATCCCAAACCTATCACCCATGGATATAAGTTAGCCGCTGATAAAACACTTGCAATAATAAAAGAAATAGCTACAAAGATTTCAAGTGAAGATGATGAAGTCCTAAAGAATGCAGCAAAAACTGCTATGAATGCTAAAGATATTGCTCCATTGAAAGACTTTTTTGCTGATCTAGCTTTAAAAGCAATAAAACATATTACCGATGAGGATGGGAATACTTTTGCCAAAGTGGGTAATGTAAAAATTGTTAAGGCACCAGGAAAATCCCTTAAAGATACAGAATTAATTAACGGAGTATACACTCAAAAAGAAAAAGTAAATGCAATGATGCCAGATACAATAAAAGATGCTAAAATCGCAGTTATCAGACGAAAACTAGATGTAAAAAAAACTGAATTTGATGCTCAGGTTAGAATTTCTAGTCCTTCTGAAATCCAAGGTTTTTTACAGCAAGAAGATAAAATCCTTCAAGATTATTTAAAGATCTTTAAAGATTTAGGAGTAAACATGATAGTTAATAGCAGCGATATCTCTGATAAATTTGGTGCTTATTTAGCAAGAGAAGGTATTGCAGGTATTAAGAATGTTGGTGAAAGCGATTATAAATCGATAATGAAAGCCGTAGGCGCTAAACTAGTAGATGACTTAACTACAATTTCAGAAGATGATCTAGGATTTGCTGCAAAAGTCCATTTCGAAAAACTGGGTGGGGATGATTATACTTTATTCTCAGAGTGTAAAAATCCTAAATCAGTTTCGATTTTGCTCAAAGGTGGACTTGATAAAATTCTTAGTACTGCCGAAGTTTCTTTGAACGATGTATTATCAGTTATTGCTAAGATCATTGATACCAAAACAGTTGTAGCTGGAGGAGGAGCAATTTATATGGAGCTTGCTAAAAGAATAAGAGAATTTGCGAATGAAATTAGTGGAAAAGAACAACTTGCTGCAAATGCTTTTGCGTTAGCTCTCGAAGAAATCCCAAAAACCTTGATTAAAAATGCAGGCTTAGAAGAAATTGAAAAAATAACTGAATTAAGAGCATCCCACAAAACTGATGATGATAAATGGATTGGGATCGATACCATTACAAATACAGTTGGAGATAACTTTAAGAAGGGGATCGTTGAACCAGCCGAATTAATTATTCATATTGTTAAATCAGGAAGCGAATTAGCTAATCTGATTTTGAGAGTGGATAGGATCATAAGTGCAAAAGGGAGTAGACCTGAAGGATTGTAAATCCAAAAATTTAATAAACCATTTTATTAATCTTTTTTTTATTATTCTTTGTTTTAGTATTAAACCTTATTTTCTTAATAAATCAAGAGCAATCGTCTTGGAGAACTAACATATCTAAAAAAGAAAAGTTAAAAAGACTGAAATGCTTTCTTTACACACTTTTAACCTCATTTATGAATAATTCTGTAAATAAAAATCTAAAAAAGTTCACGATGGAAGTTATTAACAGTAAAGATCTTGAAAAACTAAATGCCCTTAATAATCATCATGTCCTAAAAATAGTTAATGAGTTTGTTAATTTATGTAAACCCTCTAAAGTCACGGTGATAACAGACTCGATAGATGATATCCGTTATGTAAGAAAAAGAGCTGTTGAACTTGGCGAAGAGATAGAACTTAATCTGAAAGGGCATACTGTCCATTTTGATGCGTTCTTCACAATGAGTAATCATGACCAAGCTCGAGATAAAGGAAATACTCAAGTTTTAGTTCCTGAAGATGAACAAGCCTCCTATCCTTGGATAAATACCATGGAAAGAGAAAAAGGTTTAAAAGAAATCTTAGAAATTATGGATGGCTGTATGAAAGGTCATGAATGTATAATTAGATTTTTCTGTTTAGGTCCTAAAAACTCTAAATTCTCTATACTTGCACTTCAAATGACTGATTCTTTTTACGTTGGTCATTCGGAAGATATTTTATATAGAGCGGGCTATGAGGAATTCAAAAATCTAAATGGATCAGATGAATTCTTCTATTTCATTCACTCTTCAGGAGAATTAACAGGAGATCCCCCAGTAACTAAAAATCTTGATAAAAGAAGAATATATATTGACTTAAAAGAAGGACGCGTACTTTCAGTGAATAATCAATATGCTGGAAATTCGCTTGGTTTAAAAAAACTCGCTTTACGGCTAGGAATTTATAAAGCTAATAATGAAGACTGGTTAACAGAACACTATTTTATAATGGGTGTGCATCCAAAGGGAAAAACTAGAACTTCATTTTTCTGTGGAGCGTTTCCTTCTGCATGCGGTAAAACTAGCACTGCAATGCTACCAGGACAAACAATTATTGGAGATGATATAGCTTATCTCCGAGTTTGGGATGATGGATATGCACATGCAGTAAATATTGAGAAAGGAATTTTCGGAATTATCAAGGATGTAAATGCTAAAGACGATCCAGTAATTTTCGATGCTCTGACAACTCCAAGAGAAACAATTTTTTCTAATGTTCTTATTAAAGATGGCACACCATATTGGATTGGAGATGGAAGAGAAACCCCAAATGATGGAGATAGCTTTTCAGGATATTGGAATAAAGGAATAAAAGACATAAATGGGATTGAAATACCTCATGCTCATCCTAATGCTCGATATACAATTGGTATTGAAGAATTAAATAATGCCGATCCTAATCTTCATAATCCCGACGGAGTACCCGTACATGGCATACTTTACGGAGGTCGTGATAGTGATACAATGCCGCCAGTTATTGAAAGTCTTAATTGGGATCATGGTGTTTTTTTAGGGGCTACTATTGAATCAGAAACTACATCTGCTACACTTGGTGCTGAAGGAGTTAGAACACACCAACCTATGGCAAATTTAGATTTCATGGTAGTTCCACTTGGTAAATATATAGAGAACCATGGAAAATTTGGGAGTAAACTAGATTCTTACCCTAAAGTATTTGCTACAAACTATTTTCTTAAAAATGAAGAAGGTAAATACTTAAATGGTATATTAGATAAATTAATCTGGGTAATTTGGGCAGAAGGACGAGTGCATAATGATTTTAGGGCTATTGAGACTCCTATTGGATTTATTCCTGAATATTTAGATTTGAAATCACTATTTAAGCAATATCTTGATAAAGGTTATAAGGAAGAGGATTACAATCAACAGTTTTCTATAAAGCCCAGAAAAATTTTAGAAAAGTTAGATCGTATCGAAGAAATGTATAAAAAAGAAAAGAATGTTCCAGAGTTCTTTTGGAAATTATTAAATAACCAGAGACAAGATCTGACACACTTTCTTAATGAGTATGCAATGGATGAAATTCCTCCTCATATATTAAAATGAAAAATCCTCAAAAAAGAGTAATTTATACTAAATATTTCAATCCATGCCGTACCTTAAATGTCTTAGAAACCCTGTTTATTTCAATAAATCGTTTGATTTCTAAATTATTTAAGAAATCTCGCATTTCAGCTTTATCTTTTTTTAATTCTTCTCCTAATCCTTCAATATTATTTTCATAAGACCGAAGAGTTGTTAATAATGATGAATATTCTTCATAAATATGATTAACTAAATAAGTAATAGATTCTCTTATATTCAAACCTGTTTTTGTGCTTGTTGGAAAGATTTTACTATCATCTGGTAAATAATTTTGTGAGCGAATGACTTCTGGGGGACGAGCACCTTCGACATCCTGTTTATTTGCTAAAAAGACAACAGGGATGTTTGGAGATAATATTTTTCTAATGGAATTCAATATCATAATAGCACTATCATCTTTTTCAGGAGCAGCAGCATCAAAAATATAAACTAAACCATCACTACCGTTTGTGACAATATTTCTCATAACTGAAAACCGTAAAAGACCTGGAGTGCCAAATAAATAACAATCAAATCCATTTAATTTAACGCTCCCTAGATCCATTGCAACTGTATAAAACTTCTGATCCTTCCCCTGAGCTTCTACATTCAATGCATTTTCATCAAGAGATTTTATGTAACTTGACTTTCCCGATTGTAAGGGCCCAGAGACTAGTATTTTTATGAATACCACCAAAAAATTGAAACTTGAATTTACTTTTCTTAATTATATATTTAAAAGGATAGTATATTTGGATATTATATTTTATTATTTATTAAATAGTTAATGTGCTGTTTAATTATTAATATCTTATTTCTCATTTCAAGTTTTCGTAACTACTAAAGAAAAAATTCAAATTAGAAAGTAAGCGGTTTATCTTTTCAATTTACTTATATTTTTTCAAAATCTTCAGCTCTTTTTACTTTTCTTTTGCTAAAACTAATAATCTGAGCTAATATTTTTGATTTTTCTACGGAAGAATTTAATTCATTTGGTTCGATAATATATCCTTTATTTTGAGCGAGATTATAGATTTTCTCTCCCGTTTTTGTCCTAACCATAACAGTTGTATAACCAGTTTGAGAACCTAAACCTCCAAATGAAATGTCAGCAAAATAGTTTGAGAAATTTTCACACACTCTACAAGCATGTCTCATAATATCTCTAAGATCTGAAAATTCTATCTTTAGAGGATTATCTTTATTTTTCAAATTAATTATCAAATTGTCCTTTATATTTATCTTCTCAATGTCTTTAAAAGAAAATTTGAACCTTTCTTCAATCTTCGCTCTAGCAACATCATCAAATTTAAAATTCTCATAACAAAATAAACCTAAAGTATATTTAACTATATGAGCAGGAATAATATTGAGTTCTTGCATTTTTCTAATGGAGTGAATCTGACAGGGAACTCCAACAACAGCAATTTTCATATAATCAGAATAAACAATTTTTTTTAATTCAGAAATAGTGGATACAAAAGTATTATAATTCCCTAATTCCGGAACGGGACCTTTTAAATCATAATGTGTTCCCGCAGCTTCAAGAATTTCCTCTTTCGTTTTAGCAAAAAAAGGTATCCTTTGAAAAGAATTAATTCTCTTTGAAATAAGTGCGCCATTTATTAAATTATTATCTAAAAGAGCAATTAGAACAGCTGTTACAACACCCCCATCAGTAGCTATTTCCCGGATTTTTGGATCTTTAGCTTGAGCAGTTACAATTTTGAGCCAATTTCCAATTGGAGGTTTAAAATCATATTTCTTATTTAATTCATTTCTCAATTCAAAAGTTTCAGGACATATTAAATAGCATATTCCACAATGTAAACAATTATCTTTATTAGAATAATGAGGTGGCCCATCTTCAGTCATTTCAATAGCTCCAATATCAGCAGCGGTGCAAAAACTTACACAACCCCCGCATTCTCCGCATATATCTTTTTCATGAACATCTTTAATGAGGTCTTCAAAAGATTTAGGCATGATGTCACTCATTTTTGCACTAGGATCTTCAGTCATACAAATTTACCTTTTCTTGTTATTTCATAAATTAATTAATTATTTTATAATCTTTTCTAATATTATAATTTTTATTAATAAAAACCTATGAAAATGACTTAAATCGTATATTTTTTATCGTATAAATATAGGAATTTGTAACATTTTTCCCGAATTAATATTTTTATATTAAGAATTTTTCTCTTAAAAAATACAATGTTTTCATAACATTTTGAATCAATATTCAAAATTGATAAATTAAAAAGTTAAAAAATTTCTAATTTTATCCTTTTTTCTTACTAATTTTTCAAAATAGTAAATGAAAATGTCGGAAATATTTAAAAAAGTTATATATTTCCGAAACAGTAAAAAATCTTTAAATACTAAGATCGATCTTAATTATAATATTGGAAAAAATTATTGTAATCCTTAAAAATATAATAAATATATTATTAAAAATATCTATATTTATAAAATAGAAAATTAGAATCTATAACATATTATAGTAATAAGCATATAGGTTAAAAATTATGCAAATGGTTGATTTTGAATTTCGAAAGGAGTTAATAAAGGAAGATTTCTCATTAAATTATTGTTATCAATGTGGAACGTGTTCCAGCTCATGTCCTGTAGCATTAGTCACTAAAGGTGAATATAATCCTCGAAAAATTATCGAACAATCGCTTTTAGGTCTTAAAGATATGCTACTAAAAGATCAAAAACCTAATGTATGGTTATGTTGTACATGCCAGATGTGTGTAGAAGAATGCCCCCAAAACGTTTTTTTGACGGAAATTTTTGAGAAAATTAAAAATAAAATTGTCTTATTAGGTGAACCTTACCCTGAAACTTTTAAAACACAAGCAAAAAGTGTGATAGAAAATGGATTAGCAATTCCACTAACACAACCAATCATTCGTAGAAGAGATCAACTAGGACTTCCGAGTGTAGAATCTGCTAATATTAAAGAATTAAAAAAACTATTAGATGCTACTGATTTTGGAAAAAAAATCAAAATATTGGAGGATAATGAATAAAATGTCTTATAGTTACTTTTTAGGTTGTGTAATTCCCGGAAGATTACCATTTTTAGAAGCATCTGCTCGAAATACATTTGAAACACTTGGTTTGAAAGTTGGAGATCAAGCTAAATGTTCTTGTTGTCCAGATCCTACGGGGGCAGCGCAATTGGATCATGAGACATTCTTAGCTTTAGGGGCAAGAAATATATGTTTATTTGAAGAAAATAGCAATAATATATTAAGTCTCTGTTCTGGGTGTACAGAATCTCTCAAAACCGTTAAATACATTTTAGATAATGATGATGAGAAGAAAAATGAAATAAATTCGAAATTAAAGATAATAGGTAAATCCTATAAAGGAAATATTGATATTAAACATTTTGCTGAAGTATTATATGAAAATATAGAAAAAATTAAAGGAAAGATTAAAAAACCATTAAAAGATCTAAAAGTTGCGGGTCATCCAGGATGTCATTATTTACGTCCATCTGAAATTATAAATTGGGATGATCCACTGAACCCTACAACATTGGATGAATTAATTGAAGCAACTGGAGCAGATCCTATTGAATATGGTATGAAAAATGATTGTTGCGGAAATCCAGTAGAAAAATCTGATAAGAATATATCCCTAAGTATGTTAGAGAGTAAATTAAAAAGTATGAAGGAAGCGGGAGCTGACTGTATTGCTTGTGTGTGCCCCGCTTGTTATCAGCAATTTGATTTCAATCAAAGAGAAGTAAATAAAATTTATAATACCGATTATAATCTTCCAGTTTTTTATATTACCGAGCTTATTGCATTTGCTTTAGGAATGGATACAGAAAAACTAGGCTTAAATTTTCACAGGATAAAAGTTAATAATATTTTACAAAAAATTTCTTAATTTAGAGGAGATGATATATCGTGGTTGAAAATTTAAAAAGGGTAATGGTTATTGGAGGAGGGATCGCAGGAATTCAGGCTTCCTTAGATTTAGCTGAAAGAGGCATAAAAGTTGAGTTGATTGAGAAAAAAGCGTGTATAGGGGGACGAATGGCACAACTTGATAAAACATTTCCTACTAATGATTGCAGTTTATGTATTCTTGCTCCTAAAATG
>JAHPYZ010000103.1 GCA_019058425.1 Promethearchaeota archaeon | reverse complement strand
ATTTATCATTTAGTTTCACTATAACGAAGGCTGAACATAAAATAGAGAGGGATATAGTAAAAGAAATTTTTAAAGATAAATTGAAATGTACTGACGAAAATTCTTGTTTTTTAATCAGAACTAATATTTAGATATTAAATTAGTTATAAATAAAAGGTTGTTTTTAAAATACTCATTTTATTCTTATTATCTGTATCATTTCTTCTATCCAGATTAAAATAGTGTAGATCATATTCAAAAGAATGTTTATATTGTAAAAATGAATAATTAGAACATTTCTATTTAAACATTTAAATGTTATTTCTCTAATATATGCAAAAATACTTAATTCAATATCACTTTATAATATCATCTGTTTTTTAGCTACTGGAAATTTTTATCTTGCCATTAAATTGATATTGGAAAAGAAGAGAATGAGGAAAGTTAGAGCTGAATGGTTTAATTAGTTATAATAAATTAAAAAATTTTGGAGTGAGAGTATGTTTTTTTTATTGTGTGAATCGAATGATTGATTTTAATAATTATAAAAATATAATATTACTACTACAATTTGAGAAAAATCATCATGATCATAGAACTTAAGATATTTCTCTTTATTAATTAAAACCAATAACTCCTATAGATATTAGTTGTTCCTTTTTATTAGAATTGGATAGTGAGGAATTATATTAAGTTTATAAGAATTTTCTTTCAGATTTATAGAATTTAGCAACAGAAAGATTCTATAAATTTACTACTACTGATAAATTTGAAGATATTCTTTGGACACTAAAAGATAAAACTGAATTGAAATGTGTAATGATCCTCTAATTTAATTTTGGCGGAATGACAATTAGCGTAAATAAATTATAATTTTATTTCAAATTTTTTTAATTGAGAAAGAAGAAGATAAAAATCTATTTTCCTCGACCTTTATTTGCTCTAATACTTGGTCGAGTTTTTTCAGAACCCCATCCTTTTTTATGTAAACCTCGAGCTCTTTTTCCTGCTGAGGTAAGACCCCGGGTTACTCTCTTCGAATGTTGAGATTCAGCGATCCAATTAATTTTAGGATCCGACTTAATGACAGGATGATTAGGGTCTACTAGAATTGTTTCGTAATACCAATGTTTCCCATCCGAATAGACTTTATAGCTATTTAGGATCTGCATATTTGGATACTTTCTTTGAACTCGTTCCTCAGCAATCCATTGAAGATTCTTCCCAGTTGTATATCTAGAAACACCCATGGCTCTTGGTTTTCTACCTCGTTTTGGACGGACTTTATGCATTCCTCCTTTCCTTATTCTTGCTCGCACTATTATGTACCCTTGCTTTGCTTTATAACCTAATGTTCTTGCTCGTGGAAGATTTGTGGGTTTTTCAACTCTTTGAATTGATCTACCTTTTCGATATTCAATACCGCGATGCCAGTGTGGTGTTTGATATCCTTTTTCGTGTTTCTCAAACGCTTCTTTCACATAACTATATCCAGACTTCAATTTATCTCAACACAACTATGATTTAATATTTATTAAAAATAAGCATATTTTATTATTTTTTTGGTCAAAAAATTTTTTAATCTTTTATTTCAAATATTATTGATAATTTATTTCCAGGAATTTTTAGTTTCTCAATTAATTCACGGCTTATTTCATTTGATGATTTGGTACAATTTATCAGAACGGTTCTATCACATATAAAATCACTTTTCCGAAATACCATATCATTTCTATCTAATAATCTTAAATCTTTATTTCCTAAACCATAAAAAGAATCTTTGAGTTTGTCTATTTTTAAAGTGATTTTAAATTTAGTTCCATTATTAATTTTAATTTTCAAAATGTTATTCAAATCAAAGCACGCTTTGGAAGCATTAATTCCGACAATACAATTTCCTTTCATAGTTAATTTCTTTTCTTTTGTAATTTCTATAGTTGTACTATGAGTACATAGAATATTTTCGTGTCCATAAGCAGTAACAGTCTCTAATATCACCATATACTTTACCCGTTTTTGAAGAATTGAAGTAAATCGTAAATATTTGTGAAATTAGAGAAATTTAATTGAAACTTAGATTTTAAAATAGAATCTAATCCACGAATAGGATTCACATCATTAAATTCTACTATTTCATTAAATTGATTTATATATTTATTGGGAATTAACACACCGCATTTATCATACTTTTGGTAAAATTGATTAATGAAAGCACTTGACTTCTTTACTGAACTTTCATATAGCCCATCATTCTCATCTCTAGCCGTTATAGATTCAAATTGGCCCATCGGATACGTACTCATTAATTCAAGTGGAATTATTCCAAAATAGGAGGAATTAAACACAATATGTATTTCTTCTCGAGTGGTTATAGTATTAACATTAATCTCTTTAAGCCAATTTTGAATTGTTGGAGAGTTTTCTCCTCTGGCATCCAATTCAGGTAATATTAGTAAAAATTTTACATCTTCTGGAACTCGGTAATTGCTATTAATCCTTTTCTCATATCTACTAATCAAAGGTCTATAGACATTATCAAAGGAACTAAACATTCTCCCACTTTTTTTATAGATTTTTTCATAACGTTCAAAAGTTGGAGATTCTTTCTTTAAAAACTGTGCTGCTTTAACTAAATTTGGGTGTGTTCTTATACGTTGCTCGACTAATTCCCATAAATTCCCCTCTCTTATTGCTTGTCTGATTGTTCTTAACTCAGAAAAAGAAAGATATAAATTATGTTCAGCTAGGAGTTTAATTCGTAAATCCTTTTCATATTTCTTTAGTTCACTTGAGGTAAATTTTGTGCAAATTGGGCAGTGGCAAGGGAATTCTTCCAAATCCTTAAGATTCTTAGTACCTGTTGATAATGTAAAATACCGATTCTCTTTAGCATATAAAATGTACGCTGCTGAATCCATTAAATCACAGCCACAAGCGACAGCTAAAGAAAAAAACTGAGGTAATCCTAACCCAAACATATGTATCGGTTTATTTGGAATTATCTTCTTTTTAACATTTAATAAAATTTGAATCGCTACATCAAATCTGTAATCAAGAAAAGATTTTACCAATCCCCCTATCGCATAGACACCAAAATCTAGTTTATTCATTTCATTAATACATCTTGTCAAAAGGTCATCATATTTCCCTCCGTGAATTGGTCCAAACCATGCACTATTTTCATTGGATCGTCTTTTAATATTCTCTTTTGCCCTAACAATTGTAGTGTCAACCTTTATTTTTGCAATATCGTATGTATCATCCGGCTGTACCGGGATATCAAGGATTACCGGAAAATCTGATTCAATCTTTTCTTGGAAGGCTTCGATTTGTTCAGCTTCAATCTTCATTTTAGACTTTTTATACATATATTGCTGAAATGCTCCACTATCCGTAGCAATAAGACCATCAAAATCAAGATACTGATGAATTTTCTGCTTTAAGATGTTATCTCTTTCAACTTCATTTTGAAAAAGGATATATGCATTTGTAAAAACAGATTGAGCACCATAACTTTTTAATTCTGCTGGTGAAATTATATTTTTAAAAGGGTGTACAACAGGAAAAAGATTTGGGGTGATCATTTTCTTATTATTAACTTCTAATTTTCCGATTCTTCCTAATGCATCGACGTCTAAAATTTCATATTTCATTTGGTTCCCTGTGGTAGTATATCTTGATTAATCAAAAAAATCTTTTAGGCGATCCTCTTCAAATAATTTTTGAAGCCAATCTACTTTTCCAATCTTATAATTTTCTCCATTATCATTTTCAATTAAAATATCAACAATAATATTTGCGACAGCTTGAATATCAGTATTAGTTGTATCTATTTCAAAAAGAGGTGCTTTTATCTGTTTTTGGACGAAAAAATTAACAGAATTACCCAAAATTTCTGCTTGAAGGTTTTCAGTAATTTTTTTCATATCATAATCTTTTAATTCTAATCTTTTAAATAATTCATCCGGGTCACATCTTAAAATAAATGCGTAATCAATAAACTTTTCTGGAATGATATCTGAGAAATGACTTTCAATAATTAGATAAGGAGGACTCTCACGTTTCATTTCTTCAATCTTTTCTAACACATAAGGTAAAAATATTTCAAAATCCACAATATATGTTTTTCTATCTTTATCATATTCGAATGAGAATTTATCTGAAATTGCCAGCTCGTTTAAAGAAATTATCTTACTATTAATTAAATTAGAAATTTCTTTTGCTACTGATGTTTTTCCACAGCCAGGTGTTCCGGAGATTATAATGATTTTCATTTCTAAATAAATATTATATAAAGATAATTAAAAAAGTGAATGAACCTAATTCAATTTAGTTCTTTTAAAACTTATAAGATAATTATCTCTACAAAATGCTTAATTAGACATAAATTTATATATTTGTAGAGATAATATCTAATTATGGTAAGTGTGATTAAGAAAAATGTTGGTGGAAAAGAATATTATTATCTTTCTTATTCTTACAGAGAGAATAATAAGGTAAATAATATTTCAAAAGCAATTGGGAAGAAATTACCCGAGTTCGAGGACTTGGGTCGTATAAAAGAGGAGTTTTGTTATGAAATCTTTCAAAAACTATGGTTGCCTATAATCGATAAAATTACTAAAAAGTATCAAGATACGTTTAATTCCTTACCAAAACCAATACAAGTAAAAGATTTAAGGACTTTTGGAGTGAGATTTACTCATAATACAAATAGAATTGAAGGTTCAACCCTCACTTTAAATGAAGTTGCGCTAGTTGTTGATGAACCTGATGTTCCAATCAAAAAACCGCCACACGATATAATAGAGGCAAAATCACATATGAGTGTTTATGAAGAGATGATTACTAGTAAGAAAGATATTGATTGGGAATTACTTCTGGATTGGCATGAGAAAATCTTTGAATTAACAAAACCAGAAATCGCGGGAATTATAAGACAATATCCAGTTCAAATAACTAGAAGTAAATATGTTCCACCAATGGCAGGAGTCGAATACCTCCTAGACGATCTCCTCAAATGGTATAATGACAATAAAGAAAAATTACATCCTGTTTATCTAGCATGTATGATGCATTATAGATTTGTTTCAATCCATCCTTTTGGAGATGGAAATGGGAGAATGTGCAGGATTCTTATGAATTATATCCTGTTTAAAAATAAATATCCTATGTTTGATATTGAATATAAAATTAGACAGAGCTATTATAATGCTTTAGAAAATGCAAATCTAAAAGAGGATGATATGATCTTTATTGGTTGGTTTTGTAAAAGATATATTAAGACAAATGAACCTTATTTGAAATGAGAGAAATGGAAAACAATTATCCAGGTAAAATTTTATTTATTAAAGTTAAAGAGGATGATGGACAAAGTTTTATTAATTTTTTAAAAAACAAATTTAAAAATGCTCAAATTATTAACCAAAAATTTAAAATTTTACATGAGAATGATAACCTACTATTTCCAATAGTTAAAAATGAGGTTTTGATTGATCATGTTCTCGAATTGTTGAATCAAATGATTAATTTTGAAATAATTTCCAAAGAAGCAATACCCAATGAAAATTATAAATATAGGACACTTCAAGAAGCTTTAATGGGTAAAATACCAAAAAAATATACAGAAATAATTCCAAAATCGTATGATATTATTGGAGATATAGTTATTGTTGAGTTTGGTAAATTTAACCAAATAGATAATGAAGAATTCAATGATTATAAACAGACAATTGCTAAAGCGATATCAAGTGTAAATAAAAATGTTAAAACTATTTATGAGAAAAAGGGACCAATAGAAGGAAAATACCGCTTAAGAGAATTAGCAGTTTTATATGGTGATGACAAATCCGAGACAATTCATAAAGAAAATGAATGTATTTTTAAACTTGACGTAAAAAATGTGTACTTCTCTCCAAGATTGGTTTTCGAACGACACAGGATTGTTTCAACAAGGATAGAAGAAGATGAAATAATTATTGATATGTTTGCGGGCGTAGGAACTTTTTCAATTCAAATCGCGAAAAATAATAATGTTAAAGTTTATGCTTTTGACATTAATCCTAATGCTTATGAATATCTGAAAGAAAACATCGAAATGAATAATCTAAAGGGAGAAATCTTTCCAAATAACATTGATGTTAAAGATCTTCTTGAACCTAAAAACCAATTGAGTCAACTTTTATACAATAAAGCAAATAGGATAATCATGAATTTACCTGAGAATTCAATCGAATATCTCGATGTAGCTTGTTTCTTATTGAAAGATTCTGGTGGATTTTTACATTTTTACCAATTCTCCGAAAAACCAAATCCTAGAGAGAAATCTTTAAAGATTCTTGAGAATGGATTAAAATCTCTTAAATGGGAAATTGAATCTGTTATTAATTCTAAAATCGTAAAGCATTACTCACCAAAATCTGAATTAGTTGTTTTAGATTTAAAAATAAAATCTAAAAAATAAGAACGGACCTAGCAGGATTCGAACCTGCGACTTTCGGATTAGAAGTCCGACGCCCTATCCAGGCTAGGCTATAGGTCCATCGTTTTTTTATGTCCTATACTTATAACAATATCTAAAATGACGTTTAAACTTTATTATAACTGCTAAAGACTTAAATTTAATCGAATCTATTTTTCTCAGAAATTTATTCTTTATCTCCAAATAGTAAATCTGGATATAACGGCTCAAATTTCTCGTTAAACAGCTTATGGTTCATCCAGATTTTATCTTTATCATTCCATTTAAGGTTTTTTAATGGGTTATATTTCTTAAGAAAATCTAAGCTTCCATAAACATGTTTCAAAAGATTTTTTCCATCAAAAATACTATCTATTATCAAGAAATAATCGATTTGAAGAAATTCAAATAGTAGATTAAAGACTTCTATGAACCTAAAAATATCATGTTTAAATGGAAAATAAATCTTAATCATTAAACCATCTTCGAATTTTTTTTCCTCTGGGAATCCATAAATAAAGAATTCTCCCTCAGTTTCATATATTTTCACTAAATTAAAGAAAGAGAATATATCAATTAATTTTTCAATATGCTCCTTTTTAATATCTGGTACAATGAGTGTAATTTTCTCAGGGAGTCCGATATTTTCAAATTTTATACAGGGAAAGATTAATTCCTCTTTTAGCAAGGTTCTTATTTTATCTAATTTCGCAGCATCATACATAATTCTTAGAGATTTGATGTTAATTGAGGTAGTATCATAAATTTCTGTTAAATATTGATAAAAATGAGATTCTGGTCCTAAACAATCATCCCTGGGAACTGTTTTAAAGTTAAATTCCACTTTTTCAGGTTTAATTCTTTTCTTTGAGGGATTAAATAGGATGTTCTGCGTATATTTCTTAAAATTATTTACATCAAAATCCCATCCATCTTTTGTGAAATTAGAATCTAAATTTAATATTAAGTGTATTTTTTTTATGCTAAACATACAATATTCGCTGATATCTTTCGCAGAATATAAATGCCAATTCAAAAACGATTTATTAGGTGTTTCTAAGGGAAATATATATTTTATGAAAAATGAGATTGAATCTTCAATAGACCCAATGAATTTAATTGATTGAAAAGTATTTGTAAATAATAATTTTAAATCAATTTTGTTTGGATTTATACCTCGCAAATAAAGATAATATTGATTAAAACCATAACTGTTGGAAACTGGTACAAAGCCAATAAATTTAACATACTTATTGAATAGTGAATTTTTTTTTAATTCTTTAAACTTAGCTTGCTCTGAAAGAATATCCAACAATTTTAGGTGAGTATTTCTTAAAAATTTTAAATCCAACAAATTAAAATCTTCTCTTCGGGAAGAAACTTCTGTTATAAGATCTGTTATTTTTTTTCCTTTTCCCCTTCGGTGCTCATTTATAATGAAGGTTATTTCTTTAAAATTTCTAAGATCTTCTCCAAAAATGTTTTTTACATAGAGGAAGAACTCATTGTACAGATTTGGAGTATAGAAAAATTGCCTTTCTGAGAAATCATAGAAATTTCTCATTGAAAAAGTACCTATACTCCCTCTCCAAATAAAATGTTTCCCATATATGATATGATCACTAAAAAGATTGTAAAGTATTTGAAAAAAAAGCTCATTCTCTTTATTGGTTAGATGTGAGCCATGAAATTCCGCCCCAATGAAAAATTTTTTAATATACACATCGAAAATTTGCCATAAAGCCATTCTAGGAAAGTATGATTTAATATTTCTAAGAATTTTATAGTTATCTGATGTTTTTTCAATCAGCAAAAAAGGAATATATCTCCCATGTCTATTTAAACGAATAGACCATTGCATATTTGGTACAATTGTAGGGGGTTCTCTTGATGTATAATCATCTAGTTTATCTTCGACGTATTTACTAGTAATATCTCTTTCTTTTAGCTCTTTATGTAATATATTTAGTCTTTCTTTTTTAGTATTGTAGACTTTATTTGCTAGATCAGGATTTTCAATCAAACTTCTTAAAGACTTAAAATCCAAGATCATTAGTTCTCTACATATATTCAGTAAATCTTTGTACAGCTCAATTCTTTTTATTTCCTCGTCAATATATGATCTAGATTTTAGAGCGCGTGGTATAATATCTCTATACAGACTTTTCTTAAGGAACTGATCGTTAATAATTAGATTATCTTCAATTAAAAATGATAAACCATTCCTTTTTATATTTTCAAAAAACTGAGCAGAGTTTACTATATGCTTATTATTTAGTAGTAATTCTTGAATTAATATTAAAGCTTTAAATAAATTATTTAATACGTCATTAAAGAGAAGAAATCCGAATTTTTTAAAGTTATTTAAATATTTAAAGAATTGCTCTCTTAGTTCAATAGTATTATGAAAGATACCTAATATCCGTTCCAATTCAGTAATATTATTGTTGTGCTTTGAGGATTCAATTAATAAGTCTTCTTTTAGTTGTTGTAATGTTTTAGCCCTCCTTTCAAAACCAAACCCTGTATAAGAAAAGAATCTTATTTTATCTAAAATTAAAAAATCTTCTAATGAAAGACTAGGTTGTTTAAAATCTAGCCCATATTCGATTTGAAATTGGAGTTCATACTTATTTTCATAGTTTTTGTGATAAGGATTTATTAATTGCTTATTTCTGAATTTATTTCGAAAAATGTTTAAATTGGTAAAGAATTCATTATTGTCAATACGGAATAAATATTTCTTAATCACATATCCCTTCTGCTCTAACTTTTCAAAAAGTTTAATTAGATCATCCAGATATACTTTTGGGATTACAAAAAATCCAGATAATTCAAATGAAAAATTACTTTGTGAGACTTTTGGAGCAATAATAAAAGGAAATTTCTCTATAATTCTATTAAGTTGCTCTTGTTTTAATATCGGATGAAATTTTAAAAAAAAGTAATTATTAGAAATATTTAGAGTATGCCAATTTACCTGATATGTAGGTGCAATACCTAACATTTGAAAATTCTGAAGATTAGAAGTAAACTTTCTTAAACTCAAATCAGTTTTAATAATTCCATTCTCAGTATATTCTTTAAAGTAATTCTGATAATCTAAAAGTGCTCTATAACTTTTAACCCTATTAAAAATATGATTTATTACACGTATCGTCTCAATAACATCCTCATCTTGTACTTCCTCTAATCTATAATCAGTATAACGGTTGAAAAATGGATAAATGAAATTGATATCTTCTGGATCTAAACTTTGAATATTATTCCATATATATCTAACGAATTTTGAATAATTACCAGGAGTTTTGAAAATTTTCTCTAATAAAATTAATCCAAAATAGATTAAATCCATATCTACGATTGATTGCCGGATTATATTTTTCCAATCATCTATGTTTTTCACTAAGCTTAACTGATTTTCAATAAAAATATTGACAATTATTTTGATATGAAGATTTCTCATCACAGCTTCTGGTAAAAACAGATATGTTGCTGTTCTGAAGAGTCTAAAGATTAAAAGCTCATCTTTTCTATAAATCTCAATTAAATTTTCATTAATTTTATTCACTCCAAAATCAAATATATTAGTTAAACCGTATTTCTCTTGTTCTTGTTTTTCATTCAATATAAGAGTAATGGGAGTTGATAAAGTCATACCTAGGAATGATTGTAAATATTCAATAAATATTTGAAATGCTTCATTCAAATTTTCGTTATTTGGGTTTTGCAATAAATTTGAAATTATATCTAAATCTAGAGGAGTGCTCATATTTATATTTTAAATATTAATATTTACCTTTCTACCGCTTAAATCTTGTTACCTTAAAAATCAAGATTGGTTTAAATAATTTACTTTTAAATTATAAATAGTCAGTACTTCTTTAATGATTTTTTTTTAAGATCTCATTCTCCTTAATTTATTTTTGAAATATATTTGCATTTCTTAGTGTTGTTTATATAGGTGAGATCTAATAAATATGTGTCTCTGCTCAGAAAATACAAATCAAAATTAAATATAATCATTTAAATATGCCAGAACAATATCCTGGTGGTGGAGGAGTTAATCCACAATAAAGATGACCTTCCCTCCTCCAAGGAGGAGGGAATTTATTTCTTTTTTTTCTCTTAAACTGATAGTAAATATATCCAAGATTTCTATTTTAACTCTTATTATCGTTTATACAGCTGATTTTTAATAAAATTTAATCTATACTTTTCTAGGACATTACCTAAGATAAAAGATAAAAAATTATGAGATTTTGGATTTTTCGATGGATTCAATACGGTATTCAAGAACTTGGACCTTTTCCTTCTTTTTTAAAAAGAAAGTTATGAAGAGAAGGATGATAGAGATTATGAACAAAAAGCAGGAAACTAGAACCAGATATTCAAATGAAATGCGATTAGAGAGATAAGTACCTAAGGGGAGTAAAATAATGTTTGCAAATGTCGAGGGTGTAGCAAGTGCCTGATAAGTAAAAGTACGATGTTTGGTTTCAATCGAAAAATCTGTGATATGAGAAATGTAAGTAAGATTCGCAAAACTACCAAGAACAGATAAAAGGGCTTGTAAAAACATAAAGAAAGGAAATAAGGAGACGGTGATTAGGAGCATTAAAGGAGTGTATAAGCAAATGGTAATAAAAATTAGTTTTCTATGATCTTGATATCTTTTATTTAATAAATAAAAAAGATAATATCCAAAAAAAGAACAAAGGTTAAATATAAAATATAATGAGATATATAATCGAAATCCTGTTTCACTAAATTTATTATAAATCCAATCACTTTTAGGGTAGGAAAACAATGCATCAGAAAAACCAAGAAAAACTGCTAAATAGACTACGATAATTGATACAAAATCAAGTCTTGTCAATGTTGTTTTTGTAATTTTACTATTATCATCATTTCTAAGTTCATTTTTCTCAAAAAATTCAATATTCCGAAAATAGAGATAAGTTAGGAAAATCATGGGGATTGAAACAATCCATCCAATAACAAAGAAGGAGTTCCATAAGGATAAAGACTCAATATTTATTACTAGAGAGTTAAACGCTATTGAAATTATGAAATAAGTTAGAGCTGTTGTCGAATTGATAATAAATATTAATTGTAACCTTCTATTCATCCTTTCATTCTTGGTAGCTCCTTCACTAACGTATCTCAGAAAAGTACCTGTTGTACCGGTCCTAATTAAAGAAGTAGAAATAAATTTTAAAAAAACAAATATTCCGTATAGAACCAAGTATTCCTTAAAATAAATAAAAATTAAAAAACTAAAGCATAGTGGAACAAAAGAATAGTAAAACAATCTTTTCATCTGAGATTGACTTTTTATAAATCTATCGTATAATAATCCTAGTATTGGAAGTGTGATTAAGGTGAGATATGTTAAAATTTGGATAAATGCTAGTTCAGTTCGATTAACGTTTAAGATATTAAAGTAATAGAGAGGAATATAAACGAGGATGTAAACATCAAATACAGAGATAATAAAATAGATTAAAAAGAATCCAAAGAAAATTTTTTGTCTATTTGAAGTCATCGATATTTCAAGTGATTTTTCCCCATTTCTCTTAAATTTGAACATATTAAATTTTCTAGAACTTTTTTTAAAAATTAAACCAAAATTTCAAAGCCCTAAAATATAATAGATTGGAGTGTGCATGTTATTATTAAGAATTAGAAGAAGAATATACCGAGAAGATGCCAAAAATATTAAATTATTCCATCGTCGGCCTTGAAGACTACACCGTTAGTTTTGAGAGTTATTGTTCCTTATGTGAGATTCAAAAGTTTTGCAAATGGGGCAAGGAAGAGGCCTTTTCAATTAAAATCAGCTGTAGCGACTTAAATCGGGCGAAAGAAAAGGTAAAGTTCGACCAGCTTCAAAGATTGCAGAAGACGGAGGATGTTTCAGTTCCCTACGAGGAGTTAATCAAAAAAGTAAAAATAAACTTGACAAATATAATTTCTCAAATTTGGAAGGGTAAAATTAAATCCCACAAAGAAGAAATTAGATGTTTAGATTCTCACAAGATTGATCCTATGCTAGTAGCTCAGCAGGGGCAAGATTGGTGGCAAGATTTTAATGCCACAATGAAGGTGATTAATACGGAATGTGAGAAAATTACCTGAATTGATTATTTTTCTACATTCAAATCCTTGTTTTTGAATATTTGTAGACTTTAAATATTCACATTTGAATAATAAAGTAGTTTGAACGTTATATTAGATTTTATGAGTAATCATCTCATAGAAGATCTACTTTCAGGTTTAATATTATCTGACTTAGAGATTATGTATTTTGGATTCTTCACCGCTATGTTTCAATTCATAAAGTACACGTTTGTTGTTATAATAATTATCATTGGATTATTAACTCTGACAAGATTAAGAGGAATTTATATCCAGCAAAGGAGTAAAGGGGTATTGAAGGAAGAAGATCAGCTCGGAAGAGTACGATTGATACTAGGAACACTTTATATTTGTTTTGGTTTTGGAATTCTGTTCAATTATTTAATTTACTTCTTAATCTGGATATTATCTCCGTTGCCTAAAGGTTTAATCTATTCTTTAATAGAAATGGGAAGTCGTTATATCCCAGAATCCTATTTATTTTTAAGAGATAAATTATTGATATACATGCATCCTATTATTGCTTTCGCTTCGTTTTTAGGAATAATATACTTCTTCTTGAGTCTTTATTATTTAATCAATAACAATCGTGTGATAAGTAATCCACATGGCATAATTCGACTTTTGATTAAATCAATCGTAATGATAATCTTTCTAGGGTTCTCCACTAGTTTCCCTTATTTAGTCTAGACTAAAAAAAGTAAGTTTAGATTATTCTTAAAATCCATTCTAGATATGTTCTAACGTAGTAACGTACTAGCGAAACATTTATATATTATATTTATATTTATATTATTTGCATCTAAGAATATATTGGTAGTTCAGTCACACAATATAAGTAGTTTTTATAATACGTTTTTAGTCGCTACACGGGTTAATCTCTACGAAGAAACCTACAAATTATAGGTTTGATTTATATAGGTTATTTTAAAAATTATATTGGGTTATTATTATGGAAGTTGAATCAGATTTAAGTAATTTTTCAAATTTATGTCCTGAATGTGAAGGTAAGATCATATTACTTCACGAGAAAGGAGAGACTGTATGTGGACAGTGCGGTTTAGTCATAAGTGAACGTATAGTCGACATTTCCCATAGTGGAAAACGAGCTTTTACCAAACAAGAAAAGGAGTCTCGAGAACGAACAGGCTCTCCAATTTCAATTTTATTACCTGATATGGGCCTTAGTACTATAATAGATAAAGCTAATATTAAAAGTCCTGATTTAAAAAGAGCTGCGAAATGGAATTCTCGTATGACATGGGATAAGAGGAATATGTTAATTGCTACTACAGAATTAAAAAGGATAGGGAGCAATCTTAACTTACCGAACCATGTTAAAAAAACGGCAATAAGATTATATATTGAAGCATTCAAAAAGAAATTACTACGTGGGAGATCCATTAATGGGATGGTCGCAGCATGTCTTTATTTTGCTTGTCGAGAGAGAAAAATACCTCGAACTTTACAGGAAATTTTGGATGAGACATCAATTAGTGCAAAAAATGTAAGGAGATGCTATAGAACTTTAATAAGAGAATTGAATTTAAAAGCTCCTTCGACAGATCCTATCTCTCTTATTCCAAGATTTATTGCAGAATTGGATTTGGATGTTGACGCTGAAAATGCAACAATAAAGATTCTACAAAATTTTACTTCAAAATATTCTACAAGTGGTAAAGATCCTAAAGGATTATGCGCTGGTGCTTTATATTTAGTTTGTAAAAAGAAAGACAAGAAGATTTCTCAGAAAGATATTGCAAATTTAGTTGGTGTGACTGAAGTCACACTTCGTTCAAGATATAAGGAACTAGTAAAAATGCTTAATATTATGGTATAAATAAATTTTTAACTTCTTTTTTTTATTTCTCTTCTTTTAGTAATATTTTGATAAAATCTGGTAAAGTTAATAAATATCCTTGGGCATTTGGTAATTGATTTTTAATTTTAATGAATAATTGGGAATAATTTTCAGCTTTTTCTTTTTGTTTAAGTACATCATTGCGTGTTTGTTCTCTAACTGGTTCAACTGGAACTCCTCTCATCACAGCTCGTGCAGGAATTGTTAATCCTGGTGGAACTTCGCTTTGATTTAGAATTATTACACCTTCTCC
>JAHPYZ010000102.1 GCA_019058425.1 Promethearchaeota archaeon | reverse complement strand
TTATTGAATACAGCATCTGAAGAAACTCTATCGGTACCAACGATTACTTTGTTCACCTTGCCTAACATCATCATTAAACCTGAGGAAGTATCTGATATAACATTCACAGGTATTTTATCATAGTGACATTCATATGCAGTCAATCTTGCTCCTTGAAGTCTTGGACGAGTTTCGTCAGCAATTACCTGTATTTTCTTTCCTTCCTCAATTGCTGCTCTTACTGGTGCCAATGCAGTACCATATTGTACAGTTGCTAGAGATCCAGCATTACAATGAGTCAAAACAGTATCACCATCTTCGAGTAATGCTGCACCATTTTTACCAATATTTTTATTTACATTAATATCCTCTTGAGCCATAAGTTGTGCTTCTTCAACCACTAAATCAGAAAGCATTGGCGGATCATCTGGATATTTTGAAAGAATATCCCAAATCCTATTAACAGCCCAGAAAAGATTTGAAGCAGTGGGTCTAGTACTTCTAATAAGGTTCGCTGCTTCCTCCATCTTTTCTAAAAACTTTTCTTTAGGAAGCCCCTTATATTCTATGGTAGCTAACGCCATACCCATCGCAGCGGCAACACCTATAGCAGGAGCTCCTCGTATATTCATCACTTTAATCGAAGTGGCTACATCTCGATAATCTTCAAACTCTAAAAATTTAAGATTGTGGGGTAGAACTGTTTGATCAATCATTTTAACTTTATTATCAATCCATTCAATTGAAGGAATCATAAATATTTAGAATTCTACAATCCTTAAAAATTAAATTTGAAATTATTCATTTTCTTAATTTACATGTTAAAAAAGAAAAGGATATTATGTGAAGTTCTTTTTTATGATCAGAATTAAAGTTGTTAAAAATATAAAGTATGATAATACAGAACGATTTAATTAGAATTATCCTTGAAAGCAATAAGGATCATACATCAGAGAAAATTGAAGTAAAAGATCACGATAATTGGATACCACTTCTCGTAAGTAAAAATAACTACAGTACATTTAATTTTTGGGCAAAAAACAAAAGACAATCAAAAAAACTATCATTTCTAAAAAGTAAGAAAAAGAAATTATATTATCAATTAAATGACAATGATTTCATATTAAATCTAGATTACTGCTTAGAAGAACGGAATATTATCCATATTAGATATAAGTTATCTAACAAGCGGGTTTTAAATTTATCTAGAATTTTTGTTTATTACGAGATTTTGTTAGGAAAAGATCCAGATTTTACTTGGGTCCCTCATATTTGCCCTGGAGAAGATTATGTAATCGGTGACCATGTCTTTCGATCACCAGTATTGCTCTATAAAAAAAAAGATTATGCTTTTGCTTTCATTCCTGATCTAAAAACATTGGGAAACAACCGTCCTTTTCCATCCTTTGTTAAATTTGACTTAGAACCAAAAAATCCTAAAAAAAAACCTCATCTTTCATATGGATTCGGTAATTATAAACCAATTGAACATATTCTTTTCAGACATGTTCCTTCGGAAGATTGGTTAGTTGAAGAAAATACTGATTTAACATTTCGGTTTTATATTATCATTTTTCTAAAAACTCAAATAGAGGACATTTTAAAATTTGTTAATAACTTCCTTTGGGAGAAATATGGAAATAAGAATTTATTAAAGAACTTAAACCCTCAAATTATTCCTTTTGAAGATAATGTTCGCGAAGGATATAAAGCTTTATTTGAACGACATAAATTCTGGGGAGATTTTAAAATTAATAAAGTTGAGTGTGGTGGTATCTGGTTTAGATCATGGGCAGGAAAAAATAAAAAACCTGTTGAATTCATAAAACCTGATTATTTAAAGGAATACAGAAAACGAAGTACAGCAGGAATGCCAAGTCTTCAATCAAAAGCTACTATTATGATAAATCAAATTCAATATAATCCAGAAAAAGTTAAGTGGTTTGATAGATATACAAGAAAAAGGGCATATATTCCAAGAACTGCTGAAATTTGGAATAATGCTTTCTTTCTTAACATTAGAACTGCTTATGGATTAAGATATTTTGGAGAATTATGGAATGTCAAAGACCTAATTGATAAAGGAGTCAAGATATTAAATACCGTATTGAATTTATCTCGAATAAAGGGCATGTTTCCAAGCGTGATTTTTCCAGCATCTCCAGATTCTGGTGTAATATCAACTATTAATGGTCTTAAAGCGTTCAATTATACAGATGATTTTCATATGGTTGATTCATGCCTTGCGATGTATTGGGCATTAAAATATTATCAAGATTTTGAGGAAAATAAACAGATAGTTGATAAGAGTAATAGTTTATTAAATTTCATTGAAGAAATTCAATTGAATAATGGTGAAATTCCAACTTATATTAATTTTAATGAAGATAAAACAGCACCAATAATAAGTGATATTTTGATTAAGTCTGCAAGTTCAGGAGCATCTTTATTATTTTTGATGGAACTCTATAAAGTTACAGGAGGACAGAGAATAATAGAAATTTCTAAAAGAATTGCTGATTTTATCAAAAATGATATTATTCCAATAAATAAATGGCATGATTTCGAACCTTTTTTCAGTTGTAGTCAATATCCATTAGATACATTCGATAATAATACAAATAGCCACATTATGAATACATTATGCCTTTATTGGAGTGCTGAAGGATTTAAAGAATTATATAAGGCAACGAAAGAAAATAAATATTTAAAAACTGGTGAATATATATTAGCAATATTGTCCTTATTTCAACAAGTATGGGATATGCCATATGTTAGTATTAATACATTTGGAGGATTTGGCGTCCAAAATGCTGATGCTGAATTAAATGATGCCAGACAGGGATTATTTATTCGTACATATATGGATTACTATCTATTAACTGGTAAGAATGAATACATGGAACGAGGAATAGCAGCATTGAGAGCATCTTGGGTTCTACAGCTATTATCAGAATATGCAATACAAAGTCCTGGTAATTTACAGGGAATTGATACAATTGAGGGCGTAGATAGAGGAGTTGTTTATGAAAATTATGGGCATACTGGAAGTGATTTTAGAACTCCAGGACACATAGCTTTTGATTGGGGGGTTGGTACTGCTGCAACTGCTACAGCGTATGTAAAAAAGTATTTTGGTGATGTGTTAATAGATTTTAAGGAAAAAAAAATATGGGGGATTGATGGCATATTAATAAAACACTTTGAGTTTTTACAAAATAAAATTATTTTAGATTGTTATAAGATCCCTAAAAAAGAATCTATTCTCTTTAAATCGAGAGATGCACCTTCCTCTCAAATAGAAATTATAATAAACAATAATTCAGTGGGATTATTTGATAAAACAACATTAGAAAAAGGATTTAGAAAAGAAATATAATAGACTAATGAACCAAGTAAAATCTCCTATAATATCCTGTAGTCGTAGAACAGATATACCTGCATTTTTAATGAATTGGGTTGTTCAACAGATAAAAATTGGTTATGTTGATGTAGTAAATCCCTTTAATCGTAAGCAAATATCTCGTGTATCATTAAAATCAGAGGATGTTAAATGTTGGGTCTGGTGGAGTAAAAATTTTAAAGAATGGATAAGAACATTCAATGAAAATAAAAATCTCTTTAAAATGTATAAAGGTCATTCTTTCCAGTTTACCATAAATTCTCCATCTGAATTAGAAGGCAATGTAAAAATCTCCTTAGAAGATAGGTTTAAACAATTAGGTTGGTTAATAAAAGAGTTTGGTGTATTAGCAGTTAATTTCAGGTTTGATCCAATCATTTTATATAAAAAGCATGATACTAATAAAATTTTTAGTAATTTAGATAAATTTGAATATATTATCAAAAATGTTTCAGTCTTTGGGTTAACAGAAATGATTTTTTCTTTTGCTACTATCTATTCAAAAGTAAAAACGCGAATGGATGCTAGAGGATATTATCCAATTGATCCACCCTTTGATAAGAAAAGGGAGATTCTCAATAATATAATGGAGATTTGTGATAAATATGATATTAAAATAAAAGCTTGTTGTCAACCAGATTTACTGGAAATAGAAGGTGTTGAACAAGCACATTGCATTGATGCTAATAAAATTCAAAAGATTGTAGGAGAACCGATCCCTAGAATAAAGGATACTGGACAAAGAGATCATTGCGGTTGTTTTAAATCAAAAGATATTGGTGGATACTCTGGAATTTTTCGTTGTAAACATAATTGTGCTTATTGTTATGCGTCTCCAGCAAAAAGGTAAAAGATATAATAAACTACTTTTTTATATTAGGGAAATATTTATGTAATTCCCAGAAAGGTGGGACAATACCGAGTTCAAAAAATATATCATAAAAGCAAAACGCACCCCATTGATCATAAATTTTTCCTTCAGAGTTTATATATAAAATTGTTGCTCCCTCGAATGTTACTTTTTTCTTTGTAGCTTCAAAACCCCAACTCTTTCCAAGATGAGTACCATTAGCAGTATAACGAATCCAGACTTTATCTACTTCTCCTTTCATCTCAACGATTTTATATATTAAATCAGGAAACATATTACGGAAATATGTGATTTCATGTTTTATTTTAGCTGGCCCTGCTTTATCAATCTGAATCCAACTTGGATTGTACTGATGAGCAACAATTTCATCAGCAATAGTAAGATCTGGCTTACTCCACATCACTTCATAAAATAATTCTGCGATTTTTTCAGTTTCTTCAATCTTCATTCTATATCGTAATAAATTTACTTTTTAAATAAAAAATAGAGTTATAAATTTTAATAAAATCTAATATATTGAATATTAAAGAAAAACCATAATAATTATTTGGAAAAAATTTTTCAATTCTGATATCGTATATAGTTATTAATGTTGAGGTTTTAAACAATAAAGAGATAAAATTATGCCAAAATGTAAATTTTATATAGTAGATGTATTTGCGGAAAGGAAGTTTGAAGGGAATCAACTTGCTGTGTTCATTTGTGATGAAGTTCTATTTGAGGCTGAGATGCAAAAAATTGCTAAAGAAATGAACTATTCTGAAACAACATTTATCACTTCAAAAGAAAATTATGATGTTCGGATTTTTACCCCAGAAGTTGAACTACCATTTGCAGGACACCCAACTATAGGAACTGCTTTTGTGATTCAACAAGAATTAATTAAAGGAAGTGTTAAAACTCTACTTTTAAATCTTAAAATCGGACCAATTCCAGTTTTATTTAAGTATAAATCAGGAAAGCCCGATATCATATGGATGGAACAAAATCCACCAACATTCACTAGATTTTTTGATACTGAATTAATCTCACAAATATTAAATCTAAATGTAAGTGATATTGATGACAGATTTCCAATTCAAGAAGTATCTACTGGTGGACCATTTATAATTGTACCATTAAAAACTTTGGATGCTTTAAAAAGAGCTAAAGTGGATGTCGAGAAATGTCTTGACCTTATGGAAAAAACTGAAGCAAAGTCAATATTGATTTTTTGTCCTCAAGTACGTAATAAAGGAAATGATCTTAGTGTCCGTGTTTTTGCTCACTATCATGGAATACCAGAAGATCCCGCAACAGGTTCAGGAAATGGATGCCTTGCAGCATATCTGGTGAAACACCAATATTTCATTAAGAATAATATCAATATAAGAGTTGAGCAAGGACATGAAGTTGGTCGTCCTTCATTACTTTATTTAAAAGCAGAAGAAACTGAAGAGGGTTCAATAAGTGTTTCAGTGGGAGGTAAAGTTTTTCTTGCTGCCACTGGAGAATTATCAAATGACTAAGAAATTTATTTTTTAAGAAATTAAAAAAGTTTAAACTTTTGTTCTATATGCTTTTACTTTTTTTACTAATGCATTTACTTCTTCAGAATGAGAAAATAAAGCACATGGAGAACCATTAGTCTCTAACAAATGTTCGCTTTCTCGGATAATCTTAAATAACTGGCTATTCAAACCTTCTCTTAAGGAATTTTTAGTTAAGTTATGAGTTGCGATGTTAGAAACGGGACAAGGGGTTAAATCCCCTAATGGCGTTATATGAGCAAATCCTCTCCCTGCTGATACACACCCGCCCATGTACTCCTCATCTCCAGGAGAATGAACAAGTAAAATTTGTTTTGATTCTCGATACTCTAAAACTTTTACTCTAAATTCCTTACTTTCTTCAGGAGTAAGCATTAATTCTGTATCATTATCTACTGGAATGTATTCAAGAAGGAATGCCAGCCGTACACCTTTTGATATTAGGTCATCGATATTTTTTGGCTCCATCCAAAATTTAACATTTTTACGATTTATAGTGACTGAAATTCCACTAATCACTCCCTTATCATCTAATTCGTTAATTGTATTAATGACTTTTTCATAAACTCCTAAACCTCTTCTATTATCAGTTAAATCTTGATCTCCTTCAATACTAACCATTATTATTGTATTTCTTAATCGTTTAAGTTTTTCAATATCTTGATTTTCTAAGATTGTTCCATTTGTGAAGATTAAGAATAATCGATCTTTGAATTTCTCACTAATTTTCAACAAATTGGGCATTAAAAAAGGTTCACCACCTGCTATTATGAAAGCAAACACACCTAATTCTTTTGCTTCTTGAATAATTTCAATCCATTGTTCTAAACCTAATGTATTTTTAGTTTTTTGGTTACATAAAGTTCCTGTTGCAGCCGCATAACAACCTGCACATTTAAGATTACAGTTTGAAGTTATACTTAATATCAAGAACGGCGGTACTTTCAAGCCTTTGAGTAGCTCTTCTGCTCTTACTTTTCGAGACTTTCTATAGGCTTTTGCTAATCTCATCATAGTATACATACTTTTTGGATGTTTTAAAATCCAAGGCATGAAAATTTTTGCCATTGTAGGATCTACTTTTTTAAGAGTACGGTTTATATAATTAGTATTTTTTTCGTCCATCATTACTTCAATTTTCTTTTATACATTCACTCAAAAATTTAATAAATTCTTTATATGATTTCTAGTAAAATTATGCTTAACTTATAATTTCAGTAGTCCATTTTTTACTTAACTTTGAAAAATCTTACTGCTACATAAATGTCTAAACTGAAACTTAATTCTAGTCAATTATGATATCCAATGAATTTATTATATTACTTTACATTTCGATAATTATATAAACGCAAATGATTTTCTTGAAAACTGTAAAATTAAATAATAATGAATCCTAATCTTGAAGAACTCTCAAAGGAAAAATTACCTTTAGTTGGAATTGGTCCAAAAATTCTAGTAACGATTTGTCCTTTTTTTATTTTATTTGGGATTTTAAGTTCAATTTATTATCCATTTTTTCAAATTCCGATAAGTTATTATGTATTGATTATTATTGGATCTATTTTAATAACAATTGGGATTTATGTGTTTATCTATTCTGAAAGAATCTTAAGTGAAGCTTATGGATCATCAGAATTAATTATTATAAAAACTTATGCATATGTGAGACATCCTATGTATGCTTCTTGGGGTTTAGCAATACTTCCAGGTATTTTCTGCCTAATTAATAGTTGGGTCCTCTTTTTTATTCTTGTTATATATTATATACTCGTTAGAATTTTTCTTAGAAAGGAAGAAAGTTATTTACTGGAAAAATATGGGGCAAGCTATACTCATTATAAAAAAAATGTAAATGCATTCTTTCCAAAACTGAAAAAATATAAACCAGAATGAATTTAATTAATACTTAATGGATATCAAAGTAAAGTATGCTATTTTCACACTTGGCATAGTTTTATTTCAGTCAATTTTAAAGGTAATTGGAGTCTTACTTACTGGAAGTTTGAGTTTTTTGTCTGAAACCGCAGATACTCTAATAGATATTCTATTTGTTTCGATAACGTTGTATTCATTATATTATAGTCAAAAACCCGCGGATTACGATCATATGTATGGACATAGTAAAATTGATCCCATTTCTGGTTTGATTCAAGGTGTTATTTTAATGAATGTTTATATTATTTTAATTTATAATGCAATTCAGGTAATTCTATCACGCAGATTTGATATAGATAGTCCTGAAATTGGCTTAATTATATTAATTGCTTCATTTATTGTAAATTTTATCTTTTCAAGAATTCTCATTTCAAAAGGAAAGCAACAAAGAAGCATAACAATGGAAATTCAAGGTCTAAACTTATTTCAAGATTCTATGAGAGCTATCATTGTTATATTAAGTTTTATCTTTGCTTATTTTAATTTATTTTTTCTTGATCCGATATTTAGTATTATTCTATCTGTATGGATTATAATAGGTGCACTTAAATTAGTTAGAGGTGGTGTAAAAGAACTTACTGATACAAATCCTATAAGTACAATGATCATTGAAGAACTTAGACAGAAGATTTTTTCATTAGAACACGTCAATGGTGTTCATGATATCAGAATACGGACCAGTGGAAAAACTTTATTTTTAGAAGTTCATTTATCCGTTGAAGATCACATTTCTATTATCCATGCAAATGAAATTATCATATCAATAAGAACCATGAGTGAAAAGTTGTTTCCATTATATGAAGTCGAATGTATTGTAGAAATGAATCCTATGGCTAGTGAAAAGTCAATAGGCGAAGGATTAATAAATTTAATTTTTTCAATGAAATCAGAGTATCCAGAAATCCTTGATTTTAAAGATCTTAATGTTTTTAGAATTGAGAATGAATACTTTATTTCTTTAATTATTATGGTTAACGAGAATCTTTCACTTACCGAAGCACATAAATCATGTTCCGGATTTGAAGATGAAATAAAAAAGGAAGCTCCTTTAATATCAAGAGTTATTACCCATATTGAAAGTAGACCTCGTAGTGATATTCTAATACTCGATCAAATAAAATGCGCTGATGTAGGACCTGAAATGATACAACAAATTAGTGAAGAAGTAGAAGAAGTACTAAGAACGCATCCTCATGTCAGAGGTTATCATGGATTAGAATTTTGGGCGACTATGGACTATTGTATCTTAGAAATTCATGTGTTTTTTGATGGTTCACTAAATATATCTCAAACGCATGAATATGTATCTGAATTAGAAATTAAAATTCGAGATAAATTAGGAATAGATAATTTGGATACTATTTTCCTTCATTCTGAACCAATTGAAGACAGGAAGGAGGGAGTGATCTTTTAAAATAGAGTCTCAATTAAAAAGAAAAGTCATAACTATTTAATCCAAGTTCTTTTTGCATAAGTTTAATATCTTTTTGTATACTTTTATTAATTGGAATACCTGTATTTCTTCTTTCCAATTCAGAATAATATTCTTTCTCCCCCGCGGTGTAGATTTTCTCTTTTCCCGGTGCTTTTTTAGAACTCCTCAATCCTCGCATGATATTACCAGTGATTTCTTGAAAACGTTCGGTCGGAATAAAATTTTGAATGTTTATCACCAAAAAGAAATGCCCTACTTTTAATCTTTCTTGACCGTCTTCTATAACCCCTGCTGTATCCTTAAGATACACACCATCTTGTAAGGCTGAAGATAATATTTCAGCAAATGTTGCATAACCATATCCTTTATGACCAGAAGTATCTTCACCGATACCACCTAAAGGTAATAAAGCTGCAGATCGATTCCCTAGTTTATTTAATACTACTTCGGGGTCAGTTTTGGAATTTCCATTATTAGATATAATAACTCCTTGAGGTAATGGTTTATGTAATCTGTTATATACTTCAACTTTACCTCTTTGAATGATAGAAGTTGCACAATCTAATAAAAATGGAAAACTTTCATCAGTTGGAGCTCCATAAGTTAATGGATTTGTTCCTAACATAGGCTCTGCTCCAAAAGTGGGTGGAACTGAAGGTCGGGTATTGGTAGTGACAAATCCTATCATTCCCTCTTTTATTGCCATGAGTGAATAATAACCCGCAATTCCAAAATGAGAACTATTGCGTACAGCAACTGCTCCGAGACCATATTTCTTTGCTTTATCAATTGCTAATCTCATTGCTAGATATGCAATAACGTGCCCCATTCCATTATTTCCATCTAAAACTGCGGTGGTAACATCATCTCTGATGATTTTAATTTTCGTTTTTGGATCATAAATTCCCTTTTTAATTCTATCATAATACATTTTACACCTCTGTATACCATGTGAATCAATACCTCTTAAGTCAGATGTAATAAGAACATCGGCTATAATTTCCGCGTGGCCTTCGGGAACTTCTAATTTAATAAAAACATCTCTAATAAAATTCTTTAGGGTATCTACATCTATGTAAATAGTATCATCTGTTAGAGTTTTGTCATTTGTGGGAGTTTCTTCAACTAATTTTTCCATCATCTTCTCCAAATCACAAAAAAAATGTGATAGAGATTATTAAGCACCTTTCTATTTAATTAAAATGCTATTTAATATAAGGTGAATAATAGTAATTCAAATCTTATTTTTAATAATAAAAACAACTGAATTTAATAAAATTGAATCCTATAATAAGAGGAAATTCTCAAGCATATAAGTATCCAAATTTAAATCTTTTAAGAGTTTCATATTATTAAATAGGTAAGCGTAGATATTCTCATCACTGAAATATTTAAAGCACAAGTTTTTTCCTTTTACTTCCTTTAAAATGTTAACAATCTCAGAAAGAATGGTTTTTAAATTTTTAAGTACTAATTCGATATCACTCTTCATAAGATTTATGTCCATAATATTAAACCAGGATTCTTTGTTAAAAGATATATTTTTTAGTTCCGGTGTACTCTTAAAATCTTTTTGGTTTGTAAAATTATTGTAAACCAGTTCTATTTTATTTAGAACCATGCTTTTTGACTTACTGTACATTTTATTTTCTACAATATTCCTTAACATTATTAGAATTTTTTGGAAAATACCTAATATGTCAAAGAAGTCTGCTACTTTTGCCAGATCTTCTACAGCACCCCATTGCTCATAATAATCTTCAATTTCATTGAGAAAAGGTAGAAAAATATTGATATCTCCATCCCAACTATGCCCTTTTTTTTCCCAAGCAGATTCATATTCTTTTATAAAAGCGTTTCGGATAACGTTAAGTCGCCCCAAGAGTAATTCAGTCTTTATATGTTTTGTATCAGCTGCTACAAAAAGAAGGTTAAACTTTTCTTCCAATATATAGACCCATCTTAACCCTCCCATTTCTATAGAATCTAGAGATTCTTTAAATTCAACCATAGAAAAATGGTGGAATGCCGTTAAAAAGCCAGAAACTATATCTTCGTCTGCATCTGTCTTTAGAAAGGATTTATATAATAACTTAATCCCTGATTCCGCTTCCATTATCCAAATAATCATTGTTACCTTAAGAAAAAAATATACGCTTCTCTTTATGAGGAAATAAATATAATTATCTTATAAATTATTTTAAAGTTGTAATACAATATAGCCTAGAGGAGAGAACTTATAAACTTTGAATTTCTAAAATTCTAAAAGGAAAATTTATATTTCACTAATCCAAGTTCCCTTTGCATTATTTTAATATCTTGTTGAAGACTCTTATTTAGCGCGATTCCACTTTCTTTCCTTACAACTTCTGCAAGATATTCTTTTTCACCAGCAGTATAGATTTTTTCTTCACCAAGAATCTTTCTCGCTCCTCTTAAATCCCTCATTATATTACCAGCAGTTTTTTTAAATGATTCCAAACCTATAAAACTTTCAGTATTAATTGCTAAGAAGAAATGACCTACTTTAAGTCTTTTTTGACCATCTTCGACTATTCCTAGAGTGTCCCTTAAATATATTCCTTTTTGTAGGGCAGCTGAAAGAAGTTCTACCACTGTAGCATACCCATATCCTTTATAACCTGCTGTATCTTCACCATTTCCACCAAGAGGTAATAAGGATGCCTTTCTTTCTAGCATTTTATTCAAAACCAAATTTGGATCAGTCATAATCTCACCTTTATCATCAATAACAGTATTCTCTGGAAGAGGCTTATTAATCCGAGCATTAAGTTCTACTTTTCCTCTTTGAATTATTGAAGTAGCACAATCAATAAGAAACGGAAATTCTTCATCAGTGGGAGCTCCAACCGTCAAAGGATTTGTGCCCAACATAGGTTCACATCCAAATGTAGGTGGAATAGAAGGTCGAGCATTAGTGACAGCCATCCCAATCATACCTTCTTTTATTGCCATGAGTGAATAATAACCCGCAATACCAAAATGAGTCGAATTTCTCACAGCTACAGCTCCTAATCCAAATTCTTTCGCTTTTTCAATAGCCATTTTCATAGCTTTATATGCTATAACATGCCCCATCCCACAATTTCCATCTAATAGCGCAGTTGTAGGCCCATCTTTGACAACATCAATTTTAGTATTTACTTCATAAATCCCTTCCTTAATACGATCATAATACATTTTACACCGCTGAATTCCATGCGAATCAATTCCTCTTAAATCTGAGGTAATTAGCACATCAGCAATGATAGTAGCATCTTCATCCGGGACTCCTAACCCAATGAAAACATCTCTTATAAAATTTTCAAGAGTACCAGTATCTACATAAACAATATCATCTGACATCTTAGAACTTCTCCATTTTTTATGATATTAAAATGATTAAATCAAGTAAATTCTAACAACTAAAATAAAATTTTTATTGTGAGATGAATATTAAATTTTTCTCTATTTAAAAAATCTAAAGAAATTCTGCTATAAGACAATATGTTCCACATATTATTCTTGTATTTATAGAACCAATTCTACTAACAATTGTGATATAGCTTGTCACATTTATCGATAATTAAAAACAAATTTTAGAGTGTCATGAACAAAAAAGAAAAGCTAAAATGCCCACTATGCAATGCTAAATTCATTCCAAGAACATTTTATCCTGAGGAAGCAACTTTCTCTTCATCAGAGGGGAAATTACTATCAGGTTTTAATGGGTATATAAGTTCTAGTGGAGTTAAACCCTCAGAAGTAATTTTAGGCTCTTGGATTACATATTGTCCAAATTGCAATTATGTTATGAAATTTGTAAAGGAGATTGTTAAAAAAGAAAAAATCCAGGCGCAGAATGTCGCGACTAAAGAGATTAAAGAAAAATATAATAATTATTATTTTGGGTTTCCATTTGAGGATTACTCTCAATATTTATCAGGTGTCGCTGAAAAAGTAAAAGCTAACATTATTAATTCTCTTAAGGGTGTTGACCTTAAGATTTGGGAAAGTATGTATGAAATCGAAGATACTTTTAAATTATTAGTGAGGTTTTATGCCAATTTAGAAAAATATTGTGATGCTCAACTTCCGGATAACGTTGATGAAGAATTACCAACAAAAATAAAATTATTAAAGCTAGTACCAGATCTGGAGAATTTGCTATTAGAATTAAGTGAAATCAGAAATCAAACCATTCAAGGCAACTATGAGTTATCATCTAATGATAAACAAAAAGTCAACTTCGCGGTTGTGAATTTTACATTGAATTTAATTGAAAGGCATGTAAAACCATTGGTAGATGGCAAAAAACTGAAAACAAAATATAGTTATATTGATATCAAAGATTTAAATTCTGAAATCAGAGTCTTCCTAAGTGGATATCTTAATGGCTTATTTAATCATGGGAAATCTGCACATTCAGAAGTTAGATCCTTTTTAGAGAATCTCCTTATAAATTAATTATAGATTTTTTTTCGGATTCCCTGGTAATTTTTAATTTGTCCTTTTGTATATTATCACCATGCTATACGTTTATTTGAATCCTAATTTCGTTTTTTTATCTTATGATTTTAAATGATTTAAATACGAAAGTTAAAGGAAAGTTTTATAAAGAGATCACTATTGAGGACGACGGAGAAGATTTTGTCTATGTTTTTCCAGACACTAAAGAGTTTCTCTCAATTATTAGAAGAAAAGAAATTCAAAAAGAATTGTCTTCTAAGAAATAATTAAAAGCATATTATTTTCATAATAGACTAGTTGATTTCTCGAAGATATAAATTTATATTTTATAATAATAATTTATATTTTATAATAATATTTTGAATTTCTTATATTTTGATTAGGTTTCAAAATGATCACTCCTAAGATCATCTCTATAACAGATTTTTGTTTATGATCATTTTCATTACCTCTCCAGAAAAATGATATTTCTGATTTTTTTACCAGTTAGATGCTGAAATTTCAATCCTTCTAACCATTCCTCTATCTCTGGTTCGATATCTTCTTCAAAAAGTATCCCATCCACTTCAAGCTCAATTTCTACTAAAACTTTTGACATGATACTTTTTCTTCCTTTACCTTTTCTTCAATTAAATTGTTGAGTTTTTCTAAAACCTCTGAGATATGGTACAAATCTACTCCATTTTCCTTAAGGGTTTCTTTTATTTTCGTGCATGAAAGATTGAACTGATCCCATAAAGCATACATTTTGTTTAACTCTGCTTTTACAAGAACTATTAATTCATCTATGCAGTTATGGCTATGATCCTCAAGTTCGCTACTCTTCTCATTGAAGTCTTCATAAATTTCATTTATAATAACCATATTTTTAACCCTCCTTGTAAAATTAATTTTTTTTTGTCTTTTGAAAATAAAACAGACGATCTAATATTTATTTGTGAATACTGTGAAGGAGTTTTAATTTCGTTAAACGTAAGAAAAAAGAGAATAAAAAGAAAAGAAAAAAATTAGACTTGATCAAAAATCTTGGCGATCAAGCCATATATCTTATTTCTAAAATTACACTTGTTTGCTTCTTCCAAAGAACATTTAGTACAAGCTTTATTGAAGCAATTATTGTTGATTA
>JAHPYZ010000137.1 GCA_019058425.1 Promethearchaeota archaeon | reverse complement strand
GTCTCTGACGCTGGGCTTCAAACCCAGTTATCCTGCGGAGGGATAGGAGTTCGATTCTCCTCGAGGGCCGCCATTAAATTAAAAATATAATTATTTGGTGTTTTCAATGGTTGATTTTAGTAAAATTTCTGAATTTTTTGAAAGCTCAAATATTCCTAAAAATATGCTTAATAGAGGGCAGCTAGTTTTAAACGAGTTCTTAAATCCACTAAAAATTTTATTTGAACAAAGAGCCGTACCTGATAAACCTTGGACTGATGACCAAATTGACTTCTTACTTCAAACGCTTTCAAATATGGATACCGATAAAGATATTAATGCCGCTAGAGTCGGTGAAAGAGAAGCAAGAATCGCTTCAAAATTACATTTAAGAACATCAGCAGGTTTTTGTCATGGTGTGGGAAGAAGTGGATTCTTATCAGCTCCCCAACCGAAAGCTCCAGGTGGATCTATTATGTATGAAATTACTAATTACTTAGCTCGTAATATTTTAAGAAATACTGGCTTACCAAACATCAAAGATGCAATAGTGGTTCCGTTATGTACTGGTATGTCTTTATCTTTAACGTTAGGTGCTTTAAAACCAGATTCAAGCATTAATAAACGAACCATCTTAGTTCCTCAAATTGATCATAAATCTCTTTTGAAATCAATTGATTTGATGGGTTTTCAAACAAAAATTATCCCAGGACAGATTTTTGGAGATGCTGTGAGGATTCCAATTGAGCAAATTAGGAATAATCTTGACGATGACTGTTTTGCCATTATCTCAATTACGAGTTTTTTTCCACCCCGAGAACATGATAATATTAAAGAAATTAGTAAATTTGCCCAAGAAAATAACCTCGTTCATATTGTTATTAATGCTTACGGTGTCCAAAGTTCAGAATGGATGAAACTGATTCGATCTGCTATAGATGCTGGTAGAGTAGACGCTATAATACAATCAACTGATAAAAATTTTCTCACACCTGTAGGGGGGGCTGTGATTGCTTCACCTATAAAAGAAAAAATAAATAAAATCAGCCAAACCTATGCTGGACGTGCCTCAGCCACTCCAGTTGTGAACTTCTTAATTTCAATGTTATCAATGGGACTCAGCGGTTATCAAAGATTGCTTAAAGAGCAACAAGAAAATCGTGAACTTCTGGAAAGAAAACTAGGAGAATTTGCTGAAAAAATTAATCAGAGGATCCTTGATATTTATAATCCTGTGGCTGTAGCACTTTCCTTACAAAATTTAAAGCAAAAACAAATTTATGCTCTTGGTGGAGCATTGTATAACTTAAGAGTAACAGGACCAAGAGTATACAATCCAGAAGAAAATACATTTGGAACATGTTGTAGCAATTATCCAATCCCTTATATTGTAATGAATGCTGCAATTGGGGCATCAGAACAAGATATTACTTTTGCTGTCGAAAGATTTGAAAAGGCATATTACCAAATAGTACAATAATAAATTTGATACAAATCATTTGATGTTCTATTTAAACAGAAATAATAATAAATAAAAACTAGAAGTTCTATATTTTAATAAAAATTATTCGATCAATACTAAATCCACAAGAAGGGATTTTTTATGGAAAATCGGTTATTAGATCAATTTAATAATGTTATTACTTCCCAATGGCCTTTCAAACAAATAGAAGAGCTGTATGGTCCTTTAGTTCCTCGGGAATTGTTTGAAATAGCTTATCATACTGCTAACTCTGTGACTATGAGAAATATCTATATAAAGCAGTCTTCAAGTGAAGATCAAGGGGGCTCTAAAGCAGTCTTATATTCAAATGCTAAAAAATTTATAGCTATAGAGGGTTTAGAAAATTCTTTAAAAATTACTAAATATTTTAGCGAAGGAACTACTGGTGATAAAGTTATTACAGAAATCCAACCCATACTTCAAAAAAGAAAAGCAAACTTTGCTTCAAAGGATGCTGAAACGAAAGGTCAAATTTTAAAAAGTATTTTAGTTGAGAGAAAACTCGATGAATGTGCCAATTTAGTATTGCTTAAAGGGATAAATAGAAAAATCTATTTTGCTATTGGGGATGCTAGAGAATCTGCGGCTGTCGTCCCAATTTTTATGGAGGCAGAAGGTGCAAGTTTAGTACAGCTAGCTTTAAATAAATGGATGGAAACTGCTCAAAGATTAGAACAAGAACATACTTTTCCTGATAATCTTGTCCCCGGTATTCTCAAAAATCTTACACAAATAAAGAAATGGCTTCTTGACTTAATTAGTTCATTTCTAGATAAATAAGAAATTTTTCTTCAACTAATATTATTCTAATTATAGAATAAAACTTCTTCTTTCATATTGAGGTATTATATTTGTATATACAAAAGGACGTAAAATTGATGTTTCACGAACAATTTTCTAAAATACGAGATAATAACTTCAACTTCTATTTAAAATGGGCCATCGGGGATTTTCATACACAATCTAATCGATCGAGCTTTTTGAACCCCGGATCTCAGGTTTTTACTTTCTCGGACAAATTTATTTAATGTATGTCCGATGGTCATTTATAAGACCTGCGCTTGTTGACCAAGCACCTAAACCTTGTTAACCAAGCTAAGCAAATGGCCCAAATAAATTGAATTGTGAAATTATTATAAACTAATTAAATCAGAAAAAAGATAAAAATTTTTTTATTGGTATAATCTGTTATATTAATAATCGAAGTGATAAAAAGAGATATATTATTAATTAAAAAAATTTGAAAAAGTTGATATTATATGGCTGAAATGTTAACAGATCTTCTTCAGAATATCTATAAAAGGATTGCTCAACTAGGTCAGGCGATTCAGGAGCTCAAAACGTCTCTAGATGGTTTGAATCAAAATATAGAAGATAAAATTTCGAATCTAACAGGAAAACTAGAGGAGTTTTCTAATGAAATTCATGTTACTCAGACAAAACATATTGATGCAGTAAAAGAAATTGGAGAAGGAACGACTGACGAATTAAAAGTAATTCAAGAAGGTTTAGGATTAGATGCGCTTATGAATTTAATTAAGAAACTTGAAGATTTTTCTAAATTATCTGAAAGTGTTCTCAATCAAGAAACAGTTAATTTACTTTTATCAGAAGCAATTGATTCTGTTAAAAGTCTTAAAGAAACATTAAAAGAAGAAGAGGTTGTAGAATAAAAACTAGGTGAAAAAATTATGGCAGAACAATTACTTGAACAAATGATTCAAAAAATTAATCAAATTATGACTTCATTAGATGGAACAATAGCTCAAATTAATCAAATGAGAGGTGCGATTAATCAAATGAGTCAGAGTTTTTCTGAACAAACTGTTGCTATGACAGAAAATATTAGGCTAATCGTAGAAGTATTAAAAC
>JAHPYZ010000015.1:49221-67650 GCA_019058425.1 Promethearchaeota archaeon | reverse complement strand
ATCGAACTCCTATCCCTCCGCAGGATAACTGGGTTTGAAGCCCAGCGTCAGAGACCACTTATCGCTAAAGATTTGAGGGGATCCTTAGTTCCGACCGTCAAGGGCCATTTAATATTCTACTTATTTAATAAGTTAAAGTGAATTAATTTTATTGAAGTTTTCGGTTTAGCAATATTATTCTTTTTATTAATTTTATCTACAGCTTAATCTAATTCTTTTTTTAGAAAAGCTTTTCTGGTAATTATCTAACATTTCATTGAATAATTTAGCTCCTAAATATAATTTATAATTACCTTTATATGAATAAATTTTATTTTCTATATTGAATTTTTTGGAAATTTGTAGTAGAAATATTTTACTGCCAGACGTAATTCTAGAAGTTCCCGTTGTACCATCACCATCAAAATATCCAAGAAGAAATGCTAAGTACAATTCTCGACTTTTTAAAACAGGTAACTCAATATTTTTAGATTTTTTATTTCCAACAATAAAACCATTTTTTATTAAAGAATACCCAATTTTATCATTTGTAATTCTTATCCTAACTGTATTTGATTTTTTATAGTATCTTTTATTCTTAGGATTGATGCCTAAAGCTACACAAAATTGATATAATATAATTTCATCATCTTTATTGATTTCTAAACCTAATCTTAGATTGTTTCTTAATCGTGTGATAAAACCATCAGCATATAAAAATCCAAGCCAATAAGCTTTTTCTTTATTATTTATATTTAAGAAGTAATCAAGTTTTATATTAGGATGAAATATATAGATTCGATCATTAGTTTTTCTAATGATATTTAATTTTTCATACTTTTCAATTAATTTAATTGCATTTTTACTGTTTTTAAGAAATTTATTTAATAAATTTTTTTAAAATCTACTAAATCTTCTTGACTTAATTGAAAATTAGGATTTCTTTTAGAGTTCTTATTGATACGATAACCCAAATTGGGAGTCTTATTTAAAAATTCACTTAATCTCCTATAAGATAATACCTTTTCACATTCTTTTTCAAATGAGATTATTTTCTGTAATTCTAACCTTAAATCTTCTAAAAGTATTAAAGCAGTATAAGGTTTTTTCATGTTCTATTATCTCAAAAACAAATTTTGTTTAAGAAAAGAGATCAAATATTTATTTATAAATAAATAGAGATTATGGATTTATTTACATTATAATTGCAGGTAATTTAATGTAATACTAATTATTTGCATTTTTAAAAGAAGTTTTTGGTTATAGAGAATGATTTAATCAATAAGGAAAATTAATTAAAAAAAATCTGACACTTTTTTCTCTTCTTCAAAAATAGCATTAGCTTTCTTCATGATATCTGGAATATCTATTTGTTGTGGACACTTTTCAAGGCATTCTCCACATTGGGTACATAAAATCGCTGCACCTTCTACCTCTTCTTCCTCAGAGAGCCTTTTTTCCAATTCTTCTGGAGTTTTTGCCCATCTATTATAGAAAGACAATATCATATCTCTCCTTCTTTCACCCCAATAACCTAAATCATTCAACAATCTAAAAATCCATGTAATAGAAACCCCATTCGGACAGGGGAGGCAATATCTACAACTAGTACAAGGTACAAGATCATATTTATCATATATTTTCCGTAATTCTGAAATTGTATTTAATTCTTCTGCCGATAAACTATTAATTGCGGACTTATTTGCAGATTCAATATTTTCTTTGACTTGTTGCATAGAGCTCATTCCACTTAATACTACTGAGACTTCAGGATAATCCCATACAAATTGTAACGCCCAATCAGCCATAGTTCTTTTAACATTCGATTTTTCCAATATTCTTTTGATTTCTGGCTTAGAATCTAATTTATCCTCAGGAATAGCTAACTTTCCTCCCCGAATAGGTTCCATAATTATTAATGCTATATTCTTACTCCCAGCATATTCTACTCCTTTAATACCCGCTTGATATTCTAAATCAAGATAATTAAATTGAATTTGACAGCAATCCCAGTTGTAATAATCAATTATTTCTTTAAAAACTTCAAAATTATCATGAAATGAAAAGCCTATATATTTAAATAATCTTTCCTCCCTTGCTTTTTCCATCTTTTCAATTAGGTTTAATTTTTTAATTTTTCTTAGACGACTTTTAGTTAAACCATGAAAAAGATATATATCAGGATTAGTTTGTAATCGATCGATTTGTTCCCGAAGAAATTTGTCAAAATCTTCACTTTTACTTACTACCCACATTGGTAATTTTGTAGTAAGATAAACCTTACTGCGATACCCATCCTTAAGAGCCTTTCCCATAATTATCTCACTTTCACCATTATGGTAAGGATATGCCGTATCTATATAGTTTACTCCATTATCTATAGCATAACGAATCATTTTAATAGCTTCTTCCTCATTAACAGTAGTTTGATCAATCATAGGTAACCGCATTGCACCAAATCCTAATACAGACACTTCCCAATCAAGTGATCCCATTTTTCTATATTTCATAATTTAATCATTAGTTTTCTTTTAATTTGATTTTTGCTATTTTTCAATTTAAGGTATTGTGCAGATATTATAAGTTTTAATAAAAACACTAAAACTAAAGAAAAGTAATTTAAATAACGAATTACTAAATTTGGACTGTTTTTCTTTTTATTAATATATAACTGTTATTTTTGTTAAAACTTAATTAAAAGAAGAAGTGAAAATTAAATGAGTATTGATTTAAGATTTAGAATTGATTTCCATTTGATAGAATGTCCATTTTTTCCAACATGCGAACTCCCAAAAATCCAATTTCTATGCAAAATTCCTAATTGCAAAAATTGTCCTGATTATATCTCTAAATTAGAAAAAATCAAGTAGTAATTCTTTATGGTTTAATTTTTTAGAAGTTGCTTTTAATCTTGTCTCTATATTTGATATACTCCTTAATCAGTTTTATTTTATCAAGTTTAAATCTTTTTAAGTTAAGATCTGACATATTATAACCATATACTTTTTCAATAAAGTTCGAAATCATGTAAGCCGTTGCACCCCAAACAGTAAAGGTTTTTCCATTTTCTTTTTTTGTATAATTGAAATAAAATATAGGAAACTTATTCCCATTGATTTCAACAGCTTGTTCTCTAAAATTGATTTTACTTGTGAAAAAATTAATTGGAATTTTCACGATTTCCTGTACTTCTCTATCATCTTTAACTAATTTCTGGTCTTTATCGATAATTCCTATAAAGGGAGTAATTATATATTTAGTCATTGTAGGAAAATCATCAAGACATCCTATGATTTTAATATTTTCACGTGATACGCCAATTTCTTCTTCTGTTTCTCTTAAAGCAGTATCACGTAAAGAATTATCTAATTGAAATTCAAATTTTCCTCCAGGGAAGGACATTTCACCTCTATGTCTTATCCCCTTGTCTGATCGATGAATTAAAATTAACTCATAGGGTTTATCATGATAGGGAATTATTGTAAAGAGAACAGCTGAACTTGTAAAAAAATCATCTTTAATAGAAATTCTCTGAGGTGAATCACATGAAACTATTGCTTTTTTAATTAAATTAGCATCAAAAATCAAGCTAGCTGTTTCCATTTGTTCTAGCAAAAATTTTAAGATAGTAATTATTTAAAAAACATAATATTTTATTATAATAAAGTTTTTAGCAAGTGTATAATCGTGAAAATCCCGAAAGAGCTTAGAGATAAAGGAGAATTAGGAGGTCACACTAATAAAAGAGAATGTTCAATAAAGGGGTGTGGTGAAACGGCCATCCGGTCGCTTTCAGAAAACACTTGGCATAAATATATTGAAAAAGCGGGTTTAAAGTTTATTAAAAACTCACGTCATAAGGTATATTTATGTAAAAGCCATTATAATAAATCCAATAAATATAGGAAATCACAAGAAAAGATGTTTCAGAAAAAAGGATTTTTAGATGATTCTATGGCTCTTAAAAAGGGGAAATGGGACTATTAAGGAATTAAAATCATTTGTTCATAAAGAGGATTAATTGAATTATATTGTCCTTGAATAAGTCCAATTGATAGAAGTGACAACCCTATTAACATGATTATAATTGCAATTAATTTATTCCTCATGTTTATCGGATCTTTAAATATTACTTAATAAAAATAGTTTTTCAGTTACTTTTACTTTGTTAATTTTTCTAATGTTTCAATTTTTGTATTAATTTTTTTTAGTCTAAGGTCAAATTCTTTATCTTTGTCTTTATATTCATCTTCAGTAATTTCTTTAGCATGAAATCTACCTTTGGTCATCTTCCTCTCTCCAGAGATTTCTGCTTTTTCTAATTTTAAATCTTGAATCCATAATTTCATACCTTCAATTAAATTTTCTCTCTCATCTTCTAACTCAATTTTTTCTCCCTTATATTTTTCTTTTAACTTTTCGAAGGTTTCTTTATCAACTTTATGCAATTTATGTTCTCTTGCTAAATTTTCAAGTTGGAATATTTTTTTGTCAATATCGTTTTGGATTTTTTGAACAATGAAAGGATCCTCTAAATTCTGCTTAATGACACTTTCCTTTTGTTTCAATTCACTTATTAAGGTTTTGATTGCCTCTAATTTCAAATTAACTCCTTTTTTAAATTCCATATCGTATTCATATTTTTCATCTTTCGTCGATTTTGAAATTTCAGTTAGCTTATCAGCAAGGACTTTTTTATTTAACTGAATGTCGTTATATTCAATATAGTATACCATTTGTTCTTTGACTTCTTCTGGAAGAGGTTTGATATCTCTTTTTTCTCTGGATTTTTTTGATTTCTTCTTTTCTTTTTCTTCTTCTATATCCCTAATCTCATCCTTTGGTCTTTCTTCTTCTTGTTTTTGGGTTTCTATTTTTTCTTCAACCTGAATTTCTTCTTCTTTTCTATCTATTCTTTTTTTTGCTTTAGGTATATCAGTGAGCATTGGCTTTCCACAAATAATACAGAACTTATCCGTTTCTTTTACAGGATTTCCACAATAAGGACAAAATTTTGGGCTCATTACTTCACCATTTTAAAGATATCTTTATATTCTATATTTAAGTAAAATAAAACTTTGATTATAAGTCTATTAGAGTCCAATATTTAAAAGAATTATTATGTTAGTTTTTTAGTTTTTTATCTTTTTAATAGAAATCTTCTGAAAAATGCCTGATTTATATTATTTCTCCTAATATTTTTAATTTAAATACTCACAATACTAACCAAGGACGTGTTTTGCATAGGGAATTTTTCGAAAGAAGAAATGACTAAGAATGAAGCAAAGAGGCACAGTGATTAGAGATACAAGGAAAAATTTCACAACAGTTGGGATAACTATCGGTAAAAATGCAACGTTAAGAATAATGAGGATTGGTTGATGTATTATGTACACAGTATACACGTTAGCAGTTAAAAATTTAATTACTTTACCTTGATACGTAATTTTTTCACGAAACGTGTGTATAAGCCAAATTAGAAGCCCAATCAAAAGAATCGATTCCCAAATAGCATAAATTAGAGCTTGCCATGTTAAACCCCCCATAAAAACATCGTAGTTACCACTTTCTAAAGCCCCCCCTAAAAGTATAATAAGTGGGGCTAATAAGATCGTAAAAAGAGATATGAGTCCCCAATTTTTGGCATTGGAATTAGAGATCCGTTTGAACCAATCCCCTCTATAGGCTAATATTCCACAGTAAAAGCAAAACGTATAATTGATAATATGAGCGAATTGAATAAATAAAAACCACTCACCTACTGGAGAGACAAGTCTGATAGCAAATGTCAAAATTGATAATAGAGCGATAGAAAGTAAAAATATCTTATTAGGAGGAAATTTATCTCTAAAAATATGAAGAGTTTTTTGTGAATAATATCTAGCTGTAAATCCCCGGAAGATAACATAGATTACTGTAAAAATTAACAGAACCAATAAAAACCAAAGATGTCCGAATGTTATTCTAAAATGTGTGTATTGATATTGGAGGATTTCGAGAAATGTCATTCTTTGTGCCCCCTCTATAGCAAAATTCTGAATTATATACATATTAATTGGAACAATAATAGGAGTATAGAGCGCTAAAGGAATGCCCAAGCGGACCAACCGATCTTTCATAAATTTGAATGATCCCTTTTGTTCATAGGACCGAGGAGTGAAATACCCTGCCAGGAGAAAAAAGGCTGACATAAAGAAGGATTGATTAACAGCATTAAATATCGTGAAAATGATGGGACTGATCGAATCTGAAGCTGCTTCTGTTATTGCCCAATCTCCAGTTCCTCCGTAAGCAATTGCAGCATGGTGTAAAATTACTAAAATTGTTAAAACTATCCTTAATTTATCCAAGTAAAAAAATCTTGATTGGAAAGTTACTTGTGGTACTTCTTCTTGTATTTGTTTCATAATAACTTCAAAAGTATTAGTCAGTAAAAATATAATATAACTTACTTGTTATTTTCAGCTAAAATTATACTTAATGTTAAAGGAGTCCGATTTTTAAAATTCTTATATTTAGTTAAATTTTTAACCAAATTCAATAACAACCTATAAATTTATTTCATTTTTAATTTAATTAGAAATGGATATTGAAAATAAAATCCCCGTACACATTGGGTTGTTTGGACATATCGACTCCGGGAAGACCGCAATAGCTAGTGTAATAAGTGAAATAATTTCTACAGCGGGAATTGATGCGCATCCCCAAAGTAAAGAAAGGGGAATAACAATAGATTTAGGATTTACAAGTTTTTTACTCGATAAGTATCTAGTTACCTTAGTAGATGGTCCTGGTCATGCCGATCTGATAAGAATCAGTGCTTCCTCGGTAGAAATTATAGACTGTGCAATTGTTGTTATAGATATTAACAAAGGACCCCAAGTTCAAACCGGAGAACATATTATTATGATTGAATCGCTTAGGATTGAGAAAATGATTGTTGTTCTCAATAAAATTGATCTTTTTACTGGAAATATTGGAGAGGAAGTAAGTAAGACTAGAGAGTTTTTTGAATCGACTTCTTTTGGCCATAATGTACCGATTTTTTGTGTTTCTGCAAAAAATAAAGAAGGATTTATCGAATTAAAAGAGGGAATTTTAAAATCAATTGATTCCTTAAAATTTGAAAGACATAGCGATGGAGATATAATAATTCCTATTGATCATCATTTCCCTATAAAGGGTATGGGTGCAATATTAACAGGAACAATTCTAAATGGAACATTAAATTTAAATCAGAATATCGAAATTTTACCTGTAAACACCTCTGGTAGAGTAAAAAACATTCAAATCTTCCACCAGGATGTAGGAATAGCAAAAGCGGGTGATAGGGTTGGTATTAATGTCAAAGGATTAGATTTGAAAAAAGTTTATAGGGGTTGTTATGCAACAAATAATCCTAAAGCATTTGAGTATTGTAAGATAATTGAAGTAGAAGTGTTTAATAATAAACTATTCAAAGCTAAAACTAGTTTTGGGACTCAAATTCACATAACAATTGGAATGGTAACTATTAGTGGTAATATTTATCCATACTATGAATTGGATGGAAAAAAAGTTCAAACGACTGTTTCAAATAAAGATCAAGGATTTAAGGCTATAATTTCATTTAAAGAAAAGATTTTGATAAGAAAAAAAAGAATGACTATGTTACTTAGTCGATTAGATTTACCTCCAACAACTTTAAGAATATTAGGATCAGCAGAATTGTTGAAGATTTATAAAGATCCACCAATACTTTATAAATATAAAATTAAAAAAGGAACAATTAAAAATCCAGACCATTCTCAAGGAATTGTCTGTATTGGGTTAGCACAAAGCGCTACTGGAGCAAAAAAAATTATTGGAAAAAAGCTAGAACATCCTTATACAAAAGTCTTAACTACATTCGGTACTAAAGGTGCTGTTATTGTGGGTATTAAAGAAAGAGAAAAAAAAGTAAAGAAAGGAGATCCCGTAATTCTTAAAGAATTAAGAAGTTTTCAACTAAAAAACATTTAAATGCTCAAAAATTAATATTATCTTAACAGAGGTTTTTAAATTGGAAAAAGCTAATGATTCTGAAATTGATATCAGTCAAGAGATCCTAGACGAATTAATGCGTGCTTTAGAGAGATTAGAAGCTTCAACTGATTTAGAAGGAACAGCTGTAGTTTCAAAAACTGGATTAAGAATTGCTAGTTCTGAAACTGCTGATGTTGTTTGGGACATATATAGTGCCAGTCCAGCTACCTTAATTTCCTTAGGGGAAAAAATTAGCCAAGGTTTGGAACAAGGTGAATTAAGAGACATTGTTATTAGAGGAACTAAAGGCTACACGATAATTTTAGTTGGTTCAGCAGAAAATAATTTTATGTTATTTACCAACTGCAAAAAAGGATATAAGTTGGGGTATTATTTCCATAAGATCAGAAAATCATTTAGAGAAATGGAACCCGTTTTAAAGCAAATTGAAACAAAAGATATGTCTTATTAGAAAATCCCAGTTCATTTCTGATTTTTAAATAAATAAAAAAAATTAATGAAAATAAATTTCATTTTTAACTACCTATCCATTTGACAATATCTCCATCTCTTAAGTTATATTTCTTTGCTGATACTCCTGGAGATTCACCATTAACTGAATAAAGCCAGCTTTTTTTAAGACCATTAATACTTTCCACAATAATTCCCCTCTCACCATAATCCGTGATTTCGAAATCACACCATTCGGATAATGCATCAAATGCGGTTGTATTGTAATCTGATAAAGTAAAATTTGCCCATGTCATTATTGTTCCATTTCCATAATCAACTATTAGAGTTATGTCATCAACTTCTTTTAAAGGCGTATTTACTTCACTGACTTCTGTACTAGAGGTAAAAACAAAAAAAGATGTAAAGCTAGCTATAGCTAATACTGAAATTAATACGTATTTATTAAACTTCTTGAATCCTGGTTTGAATCTTGATGCTATAAGAGCTGTGGTAATTATAAGCACACTTATCGAAGCAATAACAATATAAGGAAGAATCCTTAAGAAAAAGTATGGAGGTGGACTAGATTCTTCTCCTGTTGATTCCCATGGAGTGTAATCATCAATTACCATTTCAAGTAAATAATCCCCTATTGAGGTGTAACCCCAAAGTAATAGCCCCGTTCGTTTTTCATAAATAAGATTTGTATCTTGTTCTCCATCTGTTTGCTCAAATGCGATTTTAATTGTTAATGGTGTTTCTTCAATTGAAACTAAACCATTTGCGAATCCTGATGCCTCCTGTAATGCTAGTTTCTTCACCCTTGTCAAATTATCAATAATTTGTAATAGTATTCCAGGTTGAAAGTAATTGTATCCTAATGTAAAAGCCCAACCTAACTCACTATTAGATCTATTAGCTATTGTAAAATTCGTTGTTAAAATTCCTGTCTTATTCTCAACAATTTCTATATCAAACCAAGGAATAGGATCATCTATTACATTCCCCCAATCATTTGGATCTTTATCATAATATCCTGTCAAATTTGCGATTATTTGTCCTCCAGTATTGGTATTCCAATCACCTTCAAATCCTCCGGTTAAATTATACCAGCCTGTAGCTTCGCTAAAATGGATTACGTTATAAACAAAACTATCCTCAAGGGTAAAATTTAATGATTTTATTTCAAGCAAATACCCTAAGACGCTACTTTTAGCCCATATTAACGATCCTGTCCATTTATCATAAATAAAATAAGATTTTTGTTCTACACCGCCAATTTCCTCAAAGCCAATATATAAGAAATTGTAGCTTTCTTCAATTTGTACATCTCCTATACTAGCATATAAACCTCCAGGATCAGATTGGTTTAAAGCTAACTCTTTAATATATGTCAAATTTTCATTTGGTATCATAAACCCAGGTTGAAAGTTATTGTATCCCAGGGTTAATGCTCTAGCCACTTCGCTATTAGATTTATTACTTAAAGTAAAATTTGAATTGAGACTTCCTAGATTATTCTCAAAAATTTCAATATCATACCAGGGGATAGGATCTTCGAACACATTTCCCCAATCACCAGTATCTTTATTATAAAATCCTGTCAAATTTATCTCTATTTGCCCCCCAACATTAGTTCTCCAATCACCTTCATATGAATTAGGCCATGGGGAGAAATTATACCATGATGAAGGATTTCCGAATTGTATTACTTCATAAGCATAAGTGTTATTAAAATTTAGATTCTGATAATATGAACCCGGAACAGTTTCTTCAGCTCTAACAACAGGGATTGAACCGGAATAAATTAACTGAATAAAAACTAGAATACCGATGAAATAAATTACTTTTTTAGTGTTTTTCATTATTTTAAATTAGTTTTTTAATTATTTTTATACTATAATGTAGAGAAGACTAGGTTAAGTTATCCAGCCCTTCTCTGTATAGACTTTGATAAGGAAAGATCCTATTTAAAGATATGGAAACTTATCCTACTGTATTCCAAGCTTTTACTCTTTAAAGAAAGTGACCTAGAGTAGGTGAGAATTTTAATGTTATATAATAAGTTAAAAGTTAAATAGAAATAAAAATAATATTTTAAAAATATTAAGGTACTGTTTTATCTGCAATTTTCTCTTTTAAAACATGAATTGCTTTAGACCACGCATTTTGAAAATAATTTCGAGCTTTTTGCCATTCAGTATCCTTTCTCCAACCAGTGTGGAATAAATATATTATTGTTTTATTCGAATCAGAATCATTCTGAGAAAAAAATACAATCACGTGTGTAAGTGGATCAGCAGAATTCATAAATATTTGATATTCGGCGGGTCCTTTCCAATCAAATGAAATATATTTAGGCTTCTCTATTCCGGTAATTTTACATCCAATCGTACTATTACTTTCTTTATGTTCTGGTACCCAAAATAATTCATATTTCCCTCCAACTTCTGGATTAACTTCTGCTTTGACTGTTAGCCATTTCTCTAAAAATTTATTTTCAATAAACATAGAAAATGCTGTTTCTTTATCACATTCCAATTCTTCTTTTATTAATATTATATCTTCCATTCTTGCTAACCATCGAAATTTCATTCTATTTTTATAACAAAAAGTTATATAGTATTATAAAGTAACAAATCTTTATACAATTTAAACAAAGTAGTAACTAATTGGTAATAATGTGATAAAAATGGAAGTTTGGGAAGATTTGGACAACATGAGGAATTGCCCCATCGAAGTAGCTCTGAATTATTTAGGAAAAAAATGGACATTGCAAATAATTAGAGATTTATTTAAGGGGAAGAAAAGGTTTTCAGAATTTCTAAAAGCAAATACTCAAATAAGTACAAAGATGCTATCATTGCGATTAACGGAATTACAGCATTCGGGATTAATTAAGAAGAAGGTTGTTTCAAACACGCCTATCAAAGTTGAATATTCGTTAACATTAAAAGGGAAAGCTCTCAATAAGATACTTTTTCAATTAGCTGAATTTTCTTTAAATAATTATCCAAATGATGTATATTATAATAAACCAAAATCAATTGAACTGGATTTACTAAATCTAAGAGACTTCTTCAATTCTAAAGAGCATTAAAAATTCACTTTTTCTAATCTCATTATTTGAAGAGAAGAAGCTCGGAGTTTAGTAGGATAAGTTACCATATCTTTAAAAGATTCATTAAATTATAAGATATAATACAGAAAATCGTTATAATAAAGCGAAGAAAATTGGAATTGAAATCTGAAACTGAAGAATCAAATAAAACAGTTGAATTGATTGACCTAAATCAAGAAAGAGTTAATCATTCAATATGGTTAGAACGAAAATCTTTTAGAATTGCCTTAGTCAGTACTTTTATTGCATTAGCGATTGTTTTAGGATATTTATTAGCGTATATTCCTAATATTGAGCTATTTACTCTGACAATTTTCTTATCTGGTTTTATCCTTGGTAAAAGGGATGGAATAATAATTGGATTTCTAAGTTCATTTATTTTCTGTTTTTTTAATCCTTATGGTGCCTCTCCTTTACCACTTTTAGCTTTCCAATTGATTCATTATTCTTTTACAGGATTACTAGGTGCCTTGATGAGTGATCTTTTTCAGAAGAGTAGATCCTTTAGATCAGATGATGATTTGTATAAACTCATAATTATGGTAATATTTGGTGTTATCGGTGCATTAATTACAACAAGTTTTCAAATTTTTTCATCATTAGTAGACGTTTTGATGTATTATGGAACGATTGATAAGTTTTTACCATATTTTCTTACTGGTTCACTATTTACTGCTATACATATAATTGGAAATTCTCTTGGATTTATTTTTATATTACCAGGATTAATCCAATTAATATATAAGATGCTTTATTAAAATTTTTAAGAAAATCATAAAGTAGCTATTAATACAAGCGTTGATGGCAACGCCATTATGAGGATAAATATAATACAAATTATTAAACACGTGTTTTTCTTATTCTTTGTTTCTATTTCATCATCTTTTAAGTCATCAGGAATTTTATTTTCCATCTTAAAATCTCTTAGATATGTTTTGTGAATTAAAAATTATGAATAGGGAATACTGATGATTTTTAAATTCATCTATTCTATTTGAGATAATAAAGTAATTTTACCACCAGCAGCTTCTATTTTTTCAATAGCTTTTTGAGAAGCTTTATTTACTGTTATATTGATTACCTTATTGACCTCTCCTTTTCCCAATACTTTTTGAATATTGTTTTCTTTCAAATTTATGTTGTATGTATTTCCAGATTTTGTTGCTTTATTATTGAGAACGAAATAATCAATTTTTTGATCTAGGTCTTTAACATTGATTGTATTTACTCGATAAATTCTAACTAAATCCTGAGGTCTCTTAAAACCTTTTTTCCCAATATCCCAATCTGGGTCAGGAAATCCGAGTTCTTTTTGCTTTAAATAGAAACTTTTTTTACTTTTTTTCCATTGAGTAGTTTTTCCTCTACCAGCGCGTTGTCCAGTTTTTCTATGTTGTCCTACTTTTCCATAGCCATGAGTACGTCTACCCCTCATTTTTCGGACTTTTTTTGGAAAATTTCTTGTAATGATCATTCACCTAATTTTTATATCATTTTATGAATTAATTCATTAATATACAATCCAATATTACCAAGGGTTCCCCCTTCCTTATAATGTTTTTTGATAGATCCTCGATGTCCTTTTCTTGGGGGATGCAATCGGAATACAGGTTTTATTTTGTAAATATCTTTCTCTCGGTATTGTATTTCGCCGTTTAGCAAAGCTTTTGCTAATTCTTTAAAATTCTTGTAATTGGTTAAATTTTTGATATGCTCTTCTGTAAGTGACTCATTTCCTTCTACTTTTCCTCTTACACGTAATAATCGAATCAATGTTTTTTCATCAATTTCTCCATAAGCAATATAATCTTTACATTTTACCAGCATTCCTTTATACGAAGGAGTACCCCATACAAGTACACCATGATTTACTTTATGCATTCTAAGCATCTTTAGGGTATCTGAAATTTTACTCTTCATACCAGGAGCTCCTCTTATACGAACTGCGAAAAATAATTTTGATGTGAATTCTGTTTGTTTCAATTTCGATTTCTTTTTTGCCATAGACATTTAAGCACCACTCTTTTTTATATATTAAAATTGAATTTATGAGCTTGTTTAAGGGCATCAAACGTAGCTTTTACTAAATTTTCACTTGTTCTGGTATCACCAAAAGTTTTACTCCATATATCTTCAATTCCACATAATCTTAAAACTGGTTTTACTTTATCAGCACAAGCCAATCCTACACCAACTGGAGCGGGAATAAGTTGAATTCTAACGGAACCACATTTTCCTTTAATTTTAAAAGGAATACTATGTGTTCCTCCGCATCCACATTCTTTACTTCCGCATCCTCTTAAAACCGGGATAACTGAAAGTTTTGCTTTATCAATTGCTTTTCTAATGGCTGGCCCAACCTCACGGCTCTTAGCGGCCCCCACTCCAATGAATCCATCAGCCCCTACAAGTACAACTGCTTTGAATTTTGAGCGTTGTCCGCTTGCAGTCATCTGTTGTACCATTTTTATATCTGTCACGGACTCTTGTAGTTGTGGGAGTAGAATATTGATTATTTCTTTTTCTTTTACTACTAAATTATTTTGATAAATTTTTTCTAATGTAATTAATCCTTGTTGAACAAGTTCACCCAATTTGGTTTTTGGGATCCATTCTTCATCCATATTTCTTAGTCGACTCATCTTTTCTCAACTTTTTAAGTTTTATTTTCGATCTGTTTCATTGAATTTGAAAACATTTGGCTTATTTTTAGTGGATTCAATTTTTGCTTTCCTAAATAACCTGAGAATATCTGTTCATATCTTTCCGGTTCATTAGATTTTAAATTTTTTGCATAATTCTCAATATGAATACCCTTAATTCTTTCTTCTAAACTTTCTGGAAAAAATTCTTCTCGATAAGGAATATTCATTCCGGTATCTACTATTCCTTTACATGCCGCTAGTACTCGATTTCTATGGTAGAAGATACCTAAATCAAATATGGCATCTTGAATATTCTTTGTTTTTGCTCTTAATCCTGCTAAATATCCAGTTAGATATGCTGCTGGAATATTTCCACTATTAGCACTCCAGCCGTACTTTGAGGTTAATTCCTTAGAAAAAGCAGAGATCAAGACAATATCTCCTCCTAATTTAGATTGTACAATTTGAACTCTAATATGGTCATTCGAAGCTCGAATAACTACTCTTAGTTTTCTTGATTTTAATAATTTTAACCTTTTATGGTAGTCTGTTTTACCATCATGACGTCGTCGATGTGATCTTTTATACTTTGGACCTTTTGTCATTTCTTAGCGACCTCTTCTTATTAATTCTTTCTCTTTAATATATCTATTTAATTGCGCCACACTAGTAAACATTCCACCCTTAGCATTTCTATATAATTTCCGATAATTAGTTACCGTAATTAATTTACGATCTCTGAGTTTTTTAAGCTCTCGCCTGATTGGACGAATTCTTCTAATCCACGCTCTTTTCTTTGGAGTTCTTGCATATTTTGTACCTTTTCTCTTTCCTAAACCTCTAGCTCTTCCTTTCTTTTTTCTTTCATGCCTTATATTTTTTCTATGAGTGGAAATTCCTTTCTTGTATTTCTTCTGTATGACGCCTTGTTTGATCAAATTACGAATATCTTCTCGAGTAATCGCAAGAGAGATATCTTCAATTAAATAGGGATCAAAATAAACTCTATTCTCACCGCATTTAAGAATATCAGCTGCCATCCTTCTCTGTGGTTTTAGATTTATTTTAATCACCCCCAATGGAATCTTCTAAATCATCAATATCAAGAAATTCTTCACCTTCGATATCAGAAATTGGAGCGTCTACCATTGCTTCTAGAGTTTCAATTTCTTTTTGTGATACTCCGAGATTTAATGTCCTAAAACCCCTTTTTTGACAATAATCAATGAGATTAATGCGTTTTTTAGCACCTAGCTTACCAGAAATTTTAATTGCATGATGATTTTTGTTTAAATTTTTTAAATCTTGTATTGTTGTGACTCTTACTTCCTCAAATCCTGATGGATGTAAACCCCTAATTTTTTTGGGGTTTCTATATCCTACTGTAGGAGATTTTACGCCCGATTTTGTTTTCTTTCTAGTTTGTGAATCAATACCTCTAGCTTTTCTCCATGAATTTTTTACCCTTTTATATCTCCACGATTCTACTCGTCTAAATGAAGGTCTTTTCTTGTTTATCCTTTTCCGCTGTTCTATTAATCTTTTATCTTGTACCATTATAATTACCTCTTTTTAAGTTAACTCCCAGATAATTTCATCTCCAAGCATTTTTTTAAATAAGTATACTCCATCCTGAAAAACTCGGGGATCTTTTTTACGTATACGACAAGCTTTTTTAACGTTAGCTGCAGCTTGTCCTAATGCTTCCTTATCCGGTCCAACAAAAAACACTTCATCTCCTTTTACTTCTACATTTACACTCTCTGGATATTTTGCCTTTCTAGGGGCTCTTTCTCCTAAAAAATTTACAACATGAATTTCTTTTTTATCTGATTTCACTTCACAATTACAAGGGAAATGTGAGTAGCAAATTTTTGAAATGTATTTATAATTTGTTTGAACTCCTACTATTAAATTATTAACTATGCTTACTATAGTTTTAATTAAGGCGAGCGTTCCACTTTTTGGAAAATTGGTTGAAAAGAAAATTTTATTTCCTTCAATTGATACCTTTATACCTCTCACATGTGAGAAGTCTTTTGTAATATCTCCATTTGGTCCTTTTACTCGAATATGATGTCCTCCTTCCAATGAGACTTTTACTCCTTTAGGTATTTCCAATTCTTCTTGAAAGAATGCTATTTTTACCATTTCATTTTTACCTCATATAAATTTAATAGATATAACATAAAGTATGACCACCAATATGATTTTCTTCTGCTTCACTCATAGTCATTATTCCCTGATTTGTTGTTAGAACAATTATTCCTAGACCAGGAGCAGGTAATATATTTCTTTCTAACATTTCATATTGTGAAACTTTATAATTCAATCTCATTAAACCTGCACATTCATTAATTTTACCTAATAATGCAATTTTGAATTTTCCTTGACGTCCATCATCATATCTTTCAAATTCTCCAATGTAGGCATGTCTTTGAAATATTCGAAGAATTTGTTGAAGAATATTCGAAGCAGGACTGATGATCACTTCTTTTTTACGTGCTCTTTCTGCATTTTTTAGCGCACAGCAAGCATCAGAAATTGTATTTACCATAGTTATTCATTTTTTCCTTTTTCTTATTATATTATTCTCACTCAAACCTTTTAAATCCAATATCTTTTCCAATTTCATAAAGGCATCTTCTACAGATATATAATCCATAACGTCGTATTATTCCTCTATGAGTATGACATCTTCTACACTCTCTCTGTCCTTTACCATAGTTTTTGCCTTGAGGGATATTTCTTCACCATAATTATTTATATATATTCTAAATCTAATTTTTCTACAATTTCAACTCCAAATTTTTGTTTTAAAAAATATTGGGTTTCTTCTCGAGATACATAATGATGTTTTGGAACCTTTGTGCGAGCTTTCCTTCTAAATTTTACTCTCATACCGGGTCTTACAACCCTTCCCACACAGTCCAAACCCCATATACCAATCGTGTTATCATATTCAATACCGGGGATAGAAATATGTTCTGTTATTCCAAAACCAAAATTTCCATAATTGTCAAAACTTTTTCTTAAAATTTTATTATTATTTACAATTAATAACTTTTTTAGTAATTTCTCTGCATTTTGAGCCCTAATAGTTATCTTAGTCCCAATTGCTCGCCCTTTTCTCAAATTAAATTCTTTAACATTTGTTTTAGAAAGTGTTTTAATTGCTTTTTGACCTGCGATTGTTTCCAAAACAGTTACAGCTTTTTCTAATTCCTGTCCTCCAATTCCAACTCCTATATTTAAAACTAGTTTTTCTAAATATGGTTTTTTCATGGGATTTTTCCAGTTTTCTTCAAATTTTTTTATTTGCGCATCAGGTATCCTTCTTTTCGTTTTAGTAGACATGTTTTTCTCACTCATGTTTTTTTATTGTTATTCTATATTAGGTAATCCAATTTCAGATTTCTCTTCTCCTATAATAAATGTATAATCATAAAGAGTCTCTGTATGACCTCCATTATGTTGAATAGAAACTGTACTTGCTTTAGGACCAAACCGTTTTAAAATAGTAATAATTTTCCCTATCTGCCCGATATTTTTTCCAGACATAATAATTGCGATATTTTCTTCTCTAAATTTCAAAATTTTATTGATTTCTTGTTCAGGGATGGAAATTTTAAGAACATCCATCCGTTTATAAATATCTTCCTTAGGATTTCTTGGATCTTGAATTTTTATTAAAATATTTCTCCCATCGTGTAAATTCAACTGAATATGACCCCCCTTTACAGTGGTTTTATTATTTATTCGGCATAATTTAAATATACTTTCTTCTTCTGGAATTTCATGTAAAATTAATCCCTGATGAGAATCTGGTAGTATTCTATAGTGCTTATTCATTTTTTCAATTGATAAAACATCCATTAATCCTACTGGAAATGATTTATTTCTTATTATTTTTCCATCAACCTTGAAGTATCCTAAGCCGATTAATTTTTTCGCTTCTCTATGAGAATCAACTACTTTAAGAAGATCTCTCACAATATGAAGAAGTGTTAAACTAAACCTACTGGGATGTGGTCCAGGAGCTGGTTTTACGAAGAATTTTCCATGCTTTCTCTTAATTTGTAAGAAAGAAGGCGTATTTAGCCTTTTCAACCTTTTTTGATTACCGTGACGAGTCATTTTTTATTTTTCTACCTCTTTTTCCTTCTTTGGACCTTTTAATTCCTCTTCATAAAATCCGTATAAAGCCTTACGTTCAATCATATTAGC
>JAHPYZ010000015.1:36080-49211 GCA_019058425.1 Promethearchaeota archaeon | reverse complement strand
TAGCACGCCATGGATCCATTTTCTTTTCTTTAGTGAACTTTGTAATAACTAAATTTGCTATGTGAATTGTGGGATGAAACTGCGTTCCATCAGATTTTTCAAAAGTGCATTCTTTTATCTGACATCTTTGATTTTTCGTAATCTCTAAAACTTCACCTTCAAAATCCTTAAATTCGCCTCTACATACTCTTACTTGATCCCCAACTCTAAGTGGTAGTCTTTTAATCCCATACTCATCACGAAGAAAATCAGCTACCCTTGTGCTCAGTAGCTTCGAACGATTATGGTTTTTATATGTATATAGAGCTTTTCTCTGCTTTCTTGGTTGTTTTGATTTTACTTTCATTTTTAGATCTCCCCTTATATTATTAATGAAGATATTGATGCTAATCTAGGAAACATTTCCGCTGCTTCTCTTGCTATTGGTCCTCGAATCTCTGTAGCCTTTGGATCACCTTCTTTTGTTACTATAACCCCCGCATTATCCTCAAAACAAAGTCTTGTACCATCTAACCTTCTATAAATCATTTTTTGTCTAACTATTACAGCCTTTACGATATTTCCTCTTAATTCAGGTTTTCCTTTTTTTATTGTGACTGTACATACACTTCCAACTGAAGCTTTTGGTAACCTTCTTAATCGTGTCTTGAAACCATCTACATTAATGATTTGAGCTATTTTGGCTCCTGAATTATCTGCAATAATGATTCTTGATCCGTTACATAAACCATAACTGGTGCGAGGTTTAGTATATGTTTTTCGTCCTAATTTTCTTCTAGTCCCCATTTATTCCGCACCTTGAGAAATTTTTTCTATTACAATAAAAGCTTTAGTTTTGGAAATCTTTCGGGATTCACCAACTCTTACTAAATCTCCAATTTCAACATCATGACTCAAACAATTTGGTAAATGACATGCTAGACGCGTATTACGACGCTCATATCTTTGATATTTTTTAACAAATTGAACATAATCCCGTTTTATAATGACAGTATTTCTTGATTTTTTACTTACAATAATTCCTTTAGTAATTTTTCCCCTAATTCTAGTATTACCATGATAGGGACATGATTGATCATTACATTCTTCAATTTTGACCTTGGGAGGTACAATACCAGGTATACCAATATCTCTACTCATTTTTTTAACCTTCTCTTCTTCTTTAAACTTCTAAATCTATTCAAAGGAAGACCAACAATCTTATTACCTGAAACTTCTATGTAATAATTATCCTTATCATTCTCTTTATTTAGAATAATAAACCTAAACATAAATTCATTTTTACTATATTTTTTAATATTATTATCCTTTTCAGTTATTAACATATTTCTTGTTTCATCAATCACTATTCCAATAAACGAGAATTCCTTGTCATTTGACTTGGATTTAGCTTTAGCATATGCTTTAATACCAATTAGGTCATGATATATTACATATTGTGGATCTATCATCTTTGCTCTTCCTTTATTACAGTTAGTATTCTTGCTATTTGCTTTTTTAATAATTTTGCTTTAGCTGGATTATCAGAGAGCCCTCCACCAGTTTGCATTGAGTATAACATCATTAATTCTTCCCTTAAAATAAGCAAATTCCTCTCTCTTTCTCTCTCATCCATTTCTCGTATTTTTTTAGCGGTTAAAATATCCATTTCTTATCACTATTTTATTTTAATTATTCTTCTTCAATTTCTTCTTGATCTTCTTCAGTTTTTTCAGTTAGGGAAATCTCGGAAATATCTTCTTCATCCACTTTATCAAGCAATTTCTCATCTTCCTCAGTTAAGATGCTTTCTTCCTCTTCAATCATATAATCAGCTCGTGTTTTTGCCAACTTTACTTCAGCCTTTGCTTGAGCTTTAGTTAAAAGGTCATCTTTAATATTAATGTCATCTCCCATTTTAGTGTTGGCTCGCATTATCTTAACAATTACACCTAACACGCCTGATTTTTGTATGCATTGTGCAACACCTTTATCAACAGCAGCTGCAGGTTGACCTGATTTAGACATAGTCCCTGCTCGGAATATTTGTGTACGAGCACGTTGTGAAGTAACTTTACCAGATACTATTATTTCTACTCCTCGCGCTCCAGCATCCATTACTTTTCTTAGGATATAATACCCTGCTCTACGATAATGACGTCCTCGGTCTAATGAATAGGCTAATCTTTCTGCCATTATTTGAGCATCTAAATCCGGTTCTTGAACCTCTTCGACTTCAATCTGAGGCATTTCCAATCCGAACCGATCCTGAAGGACGTCTGTAATTTCTTGAATTCTTTTTCCCCCCTTACCAATTACTAAACCTGGACGGGAAGTTTTTAATGTGATTCTCACACCCAAAGGAGTACGTTGTAGTTCCACACCTGCAAATCCTGCACGAACTAACTCGGAGCGTAGATATTCATTAATTTGCATTAATTTAATTCCTTGTTCAATGAAATTTTTGACTAAAGGACTCATTTTCTCTCAATAATTTATCATTAATTTGTTTAACTTGGGAATTCATAAATAACAATTTCTACATGTGAAAGATATTTAAATTTAGCTGTGCTGCGTCCATGTGATCGTGGAATGAATCTCTTTATTATTCTACCTTTATGTGTTGCTGCATGAATAATCCTACAAAGATCAATATCTAAACCTTTATATTCTGCGTTTGATTCAACAGATGTGAGAATTTCATAAATTCTAGCAGCAGCTTTTTGAGGATATCTTCCCGCATACCATTTAAATTGCTTTAAATCATTTCTATGAGCAACTTTTTTTTTATGTCTTCTAAAAGGTACTGATTGTTCAATTCTAATTACTTTTTCCAAAAAGGTTTTTGCTTGATCTACTTTCATTCCTTTAATTACAGCACAAATTTCTCTTGCATGTTTTGGCTTAATTCTTATATCCCGACCTGATGCTTTTGCTAATCGATCAGCATCATACTTATGTTCTACAAAAGAATAACCCCAAGTAGGCATTTAATATCAACTCAATTTAATTATCTTTATTTCAATGGAACATATTTGGAACTCCTCGTAGCTCCAATTCCGGGTGAACCATGCTGAACTCTTCTACGTGTTAATGAAAATTCTCCTAAGTAATGACCGATCATTTCAGGTTTAATATCAACCATTTCAAAAATTCTTCCATTATATACACCAATTTTTAAACCTACCATTTCGGGAAATATTATCATATCTCTTACATGGGTTCGAGTAAGTAAATCTTTTCCTCTTTTCTTTGCCCTATACGCTCTTCTTAACCTTTCAAGTAATTTTTTTTGTCTTGGAGGTAGACCTCGTTTTAATGAGCGTCTTGCTCTTGCAGGTAATAATTGGATAAATTGATCCATATTCATTTTCTTTAATTCGTCTAATGTATACCCCCTGTATTTGAATCTTAACCTATCTAGTTCTGCTTCTGTGTCTAAAACTCCTTCGTCTTCTGCAGTCTCTTCAGACTTTATCTCAATATCTGTTTTACTCTCTTTATCTGAATCTGAATCCTTTTCTAATTGATTATCCATATCTTCTTCCAATTCTTCTGATTTTTTTTCATCAGGTTGTTCATCCGGAGCCATTTTTTAACCAATCTGCTTATTCCATTTATATTATTCTGTAAATTTTTTCTTATATATTATATTACGGTAAGCTTGTTAGTGGTTTATTTAATTTTAACTTTTAGGTTAATTTAGCAAAAATCATAAAACTTATAAGTGTTAGATGTAAATTTGAAGAGAATCTCACTTATCTTAATATCTTAAATAATATTCTGGTTTTTGTCTACTATTTTAATCATTAAGAAAGAGTTATTCATACTGATTTGGATTAAAGACTCGTGTAATGTCGTTTTCATCAAAAGTTCCAGTCCACCTTTCTTTAAGTAGCACAAACGTACTTTTTTCTTTACTGGGATTAATAATAGTATGATAACTATTTATGGGATTTTGAATACTTATACCTTTTTCTACAAAATAATCTACTTTATTTCCTGTGATAATAATAGGTTTACCTTCTAAAACTTCCCATATCTCATTTCTGTATTTATGTTTCTGAATAGAAAGTCCAAATTCTGGTCGAATGAAAATTAAATTATAATCTGGATAAGTAAATTTAAAACTATACCACTTTGGAAGTGTATCTATATATCCTTCAGGAAGATCATACCTTTTGTGGAATATTTCTTGTTTCAAATTTATTTTTTGTAAAGATTCATATTTAAAGGGATTATATATTATTTTATGGTTTGAAATGTCCCGATTATAATGAATTTCTACTGGATCTTTTCCAACATTTATGATCATATAATATGTATTTGGACGGATTACAAGATCTGCTCTTGAAAGTCTCTCAGTAATAAAAGATGATCCATTAATTAAGAATATTTCTTCAAAATTTTTTTCATTTATTTCAATAATTAATTCTTGCGAATTGTTTTTCATTAAGGATGTACTTTTTTGAGCAGAAATCTTTTCTTTAATCATAATTATTATTCTTCCCATTAATCATATAATTTCAAATTTTTTAATTTTCTTTGGATTTCGTTAAAATAGGGCATTGATGCTTGAGCTCCTTTTTTAGTAACAGCAATTGATGCTGCTATTGTCGCTAGTTTTACTGCATTTAAAATAGATTCTCCTTTACTTAGCATACTTGCCAAAACTCCAATAAAACAATCTCCAGCACCAACAGTATCAATCGCTTTAACCTTTGGAGTAGGGATTTCAAGAAATTCATCTTTTTCTCCATCAAAGATTAAACATCCCTTGTTTCCTAATGTTGTTATTATGTAGTGTATACCTAAACTAGAAATATCTTTTGAAGCTTGAACAATTTTTAGGTTTCCTTCTTCTGTAGATTCTTGGAAACCTAACAGTGAATGCAATTTATAAATCTCGACTTCATTAGGGATAATAATATCTACCATCTTTAAGAGCTCAAGCGGTATAGTTTTTAAAGGTGCAGGATTTAAAATTTTAAAAGCTTTTCCTTTTGAGGCGATTGTAAATATTTCTTGAATTGTTTCTATTGGAATTTCCATCTGAACAACAATAGAATTTGCATTTTTAATAATTTCTGCGTTAGAGCGTATCTCATTAGGATTTAATCTGAAATTAGCTCCAGGCGCAACGCTTATCATGTTTTCTCCATTCTCATCAATCAGTATAAAAGCTACTCCACTCGGTTCTTGGGGATCTCTGATAACATATTCCATGTTTATACCTTCTTCATTCAATTGAGAAACCATTTGATCTCCAAATGAATCCATACCAATCTTTCCAATAAAAATTGTATTAACTCCTGATCTAACTGATGCAACTGCTTGGTTTGCGCCTTTTCCCCCAAGATATTGCTTAAATTCTCCTCCTGTGACTGTCTCTCCTGGATTTGGAAATCGTTTAGAATAAATATTCAAGTCCATATTACTTGAACCAATGATTAATACATATTCAGCTTCATTAGTCATAAAAATGTCACTTAGCAAAATCAAATTTCATGATAATTATAGATTATTAATTTCTATCTATGGAGCATCATAATATTTGATTTACGATCAATTCATTTTGATCGAATAGTTTTAATTTAATAACTTTTTAAAAAATTATATTAAGCATAAAATTGCGTGCTTAACAAAAAAAAGATAATATAATACTATCAAAATAAAAAAAATTGAATTATTCAAAGAGGTTATAACTTTGGCAAAAGATAAGGTTATTGGCGCAATTGTAATGATCGTAGGTATATTAATCGCCATCGTTTATACATTGGGTTCTATTGTAGATCTTTATATGGAAGGATTTATGGGAGTACCTGGTGGAATTGATCTTACGTCCAGATGGTTTTTTGGATTGGATATCTTAAGCTGGGAACTCATGGTAGTTTTACCTATGTGGCTATTAGTTATTTTAATTTCAATTATTGCGATTTGGATTGGATATAGTATGTTAACTACACCAGCACCTGTTCCACTTGAAGAATTGGAGGAGGAACTAGCTGCTGAAGAAGAAGCTGAGGATTAAGTCCTAAAAAAATTTTTATTTTTTTTTCCCTTTTGATTGTACAATTTTACTTTCTTCTTGAGAAATAATAAAGTTTTGATAATTTTTGTAAATAAAAACGAAATTTATATTTTTTATATTATTATCAAAGTTAGGTTATTATATAATAATCAAGAATCTTAAATAAGAATAAGAACAGAAAGGAGTTAAAAAACAATGTCTTTCGACATAAAGATAGATATGGATGCTTGTACTGGATGCGGTACTTGCTATGAAGTATGCCCTTCTGAATGCTTTGATGAACCTGAGGGAGGCAAAGTAAACGTTATTGAGGAAAACAGAGAAGACTGCGTCGGTTGCAGAGCTTGTGAAACTCAATGTCCTGAAGAGGCAATAGAAATTATTGAAAACTAATTTTAAGCACTAGAAATCATATTTTCTTTTTTTTATTTTATTCTTTCTTTTATTATTTCAAAATTATATATCTACACATAGAAATATAATAATTTCTTTTACGAATTTTTTAATATCTTTTAATCTAATTGTTTCATTTACTCCGTGGGTATTAGAACCCGCAGTAGCAACCCCCCGAATAATGATTTCTTGAGTTTTTAAAATTTGGGCAACAAATCCTACATCAAAAGTGAGATTCATTCCCATCAGTCTTATTTTTTCTTCAGGAATTTTATGAACTAATTGAATTACTTTTTTAATCTTCTGGACTTCTGGACTGTTGATGTCGACTTTTAGTGCTGGATATGAATATTTAAAAGTAGTTTTTACATCTAAAGCTTTACAATTTGCTCTACCTCTTTCAATAGCGTCGGAGATTTCTTTTTTTACATCTTCAATAGATTCTTCTGGTATAACTCTCCTATTTATAGTTAAAGTACAAAGATCAGGGATAATATTAGCTTTTTCACCAGATTTTATCACATCTAGGTTAAATAATGGACTTAAATTTCTTTTTTCTTTAGTTTTAGGATCGGGAAAACCAGGAATATCTTTACTTTGACGTAATTCTACTTTTTTTTTCAACTCAATAAGTTCTACTAAAATTGGAACCATTTCCTCTAAAGCATTCACACCTAAAAGACTAAGGCCGGAGTGAGAACTTCTCCCTATCGTTTTAACCTCAATGTCTAGACAGCCTGATGTACCGATTAAAATCATTGGTTCAATAGAGTAATCTATACAAAAAACTGTTCCTTTTAGATACCCTTGTTCAGTTAAATAACGTATTCCTGGATAAAACCCAATTTCTTCATCAGTGCAATTCAGAACTCTAATGTTGTATTTGGGAGTTAGATTTAGTTTTTCTAATAGTCGAAGTGCAAGAATTAAGCAAATCATTGATCCCTTATTATCACCTACTCCACGACCATAAATTTTACCACTTTTAATCATAGTAGCTTCAAAAGGAGGGAATCTCCATTTTTGGTTACCATCATCTGTTGCGGGGACAACATCCATATGTCCACAGAAGGTTACATATTTCTTTTGGTTGAATTCTTTAGTAGCAACAAGATTAATTCGCTGACCTTCCAATGGATAAGGGATTTGTTTAATTAATTCTTCTGGGACATTAACTTCTTCAAGATTATATCCTAATTCTTTAAAGTAAGGTGATATTGCATTAACGTATTTTCGATAAGAATTTCCGGGAGGTACAGTAGTATCAATATTAATTAAATCTCTCATAATTTCCATGATTCTTTCTCTATCTAAATTTTCAACTTCTTCAAAAATTCGATTAAAATCTGCCATATTAATCATCCTAGTTTACTATTAATGATAGTATTTGAAATGAATATTAGAAGAAATTAATTATTAATGGAAAAAATGCACTAGTATCAGAAAAAATTATAAAGTAGATTTACCATAGTAGTATTCTACCACATTTTTTGCAAGTTCCTTCATTCACTTGGAGATTAATGCAGTTTTCATGATATGGGGCATTACAGGTTTGACAGGTAAATATCTTTCCCCTATTTTCGGTAAAATCATACCCACAATAAATACATTTACTTACATATGAAAATTCAGGATTGTTTAAATTTACTTCAATAATTTGAGTCGTTTCAGTTAATCCAGTTCCTCCAGTAGCAGGTGTTATGTAATCATTTTGTTGAGGTGGTGATACCCATTGTTCTTCTAAAGGGGCTTGATAATTCTGCTGTTGAGTGGATTGCCAATTGGAGACATATTGAGGCTTTTTTTTTGTTGATATTCCCATTTTTTGGGATATTTTTTCATCTAAGATATTTGTCAAAATCAAGGCAGATGCATATTTTCCTTTTGCTCCACCTTTCTGTAAATGAGTATGGCTAATCATATGAATAATTCGTCCACCTTTTTTCCCATAATCAAATTCTACTAAGACAGGGGATTCTCCCCACTTATTTTGAAGTTCCCATGAACTAATTAACACATTTACATTTTCATGATTTATAATTTGTATAGGAAAAGATCTGGTTTCAAGCCACCAGCGAAATTCACTTTTCTTTGTATCTTTTGAAGAATGTTTTTGCCATTTGCTTTGTTTAATTTCACTTAATACGCCCTCTAGGAAAGGGTGATTTGGATCAATAATTTGACAAGCAACAACAGCATCAGCAGTTTTTGCGCGATTCCAACGAATATAACCTGGAAATATACTTTCAATTATACTCCGCAGAGCCCAATCAGTTGTGATCAACCATCCACCATTTTGCACAAAATCTCTAACTTTTGGGTGAGATGCATAGGGGATATCACTCCCTGGACATCCAATAAGTATTACATCATAGTGAGAGAGATCTTCTTTCATTATTTCTTTCTCTTTAATTACCTTTTTTACTGATGCATACATGTGTTCAATCACTTTTCTAGGTTTCTCATACCGTCCACTAATAGCTAAGATTTTGCCATGTTTTTCAACAGCTTGCACTACTTCTTTTTTATCTAGTACTTCCATTTTCCGCTTCTTAACTTCTGAATATAGATCTTTCCAACTCATTTGATAAGCCTTTAAATAAAGTTATAAGGAATTTAGTGTTAAATTATAATAATTATAATTGAATGAATATATAAATTTTGATTGAAAGGGATAAATTTGTCAGATTTAAAAGATTTAGGAGAACCATCTGAATTTTGGGATTATTTCGAGAAAATTTCAAAAATCCCTCGGTGTTCTGAGCATGAAGAGAAAATTCGAACTTTTATAAAAGAAGAGTCAGAGAAATTAGGTTTTAATAGTAAGGTGGATTCTGCTGGAAACCTAGTTATCAATATTCCACCACTAACAAACCTTAAACTAACCTGTGTTTTACAATGCCATTTAGATATGGTTTGTGAGAAGAATGAATCTATAACTCATGATTTTTCAAAAGATCCATTAAAATTGAAAATCGAAGAAATTGAGAATGAAAAGTGGCTTACAGCAGAAGGAACTACCCTTGGTGCAGACAATGGAGTTGGAATATGTTATATGTTAACTCTAATGAAAAAAATACAGCAAAATGAGTTAGAATTTGATTCAATAGGATTTAATTTATTATTTACTATTGATGAGGAACAAGGTCTACGAGGTGCATTTAATATTGATAAAGATTTTTTGGATGGGAACCTTCTGATAAACCTTGATTCGGAAGAAGATGATACAGTAACTATTGGTTGCGCTGGTGGTTTAGTCCATTTTATTGAGATTAAAAAAGATACAATAAATCTAAATAAAACCAATGGACATTTTATACCAATAAAACTATTTGTTTCTGGCTTGTTAGGAGGTCATTCTGGAGTAGATATTCATTTAGGGAGAGGAAATGCTTTAAAGATCATTGGTCAACTACTCTGGGAATTAAATCAGAACTATAAAATTCATATTTGTTCAATAGATGGTGGAAATAGAACTAATGCCATCCCCCGAGAAGTAAATGCGATCTTTTATATTGAAGAAAAAAGATCCACGGAGATTTTGTCTTTTATTAAGAATACCTTTAATCAGATAAAAGTAATTTTTGATGGTATTGAACCAAATTTAGAATTTTCAATAAAAAAGCTTGAAAATTATGATCAAAATGAAGTTTTAACTGAAAAAATTCAAGAAAAAGTATTAGATATATTATACTTAATTCCAAATGGCCCTATCTCAATGCACCCTCAAATTAAGGATTTAGTATTTACATCTTCTAATCTTGGGACAATAAGTACAAGAGAGTCAGATATAGAAATTAAATTAAGTCAAAGAAGTTTAAGTAAATATTTTAAAAATATAATTTGGGAAAAAACAAAAGCTCTGTTAGAAATGAGCGGATTAGAAGTTTTGATTAAAAAAGATTCTGATTACCCAGGATGGACGCCGAATTTTCAATCAAGTCTCTTAGCAAAATGTAAAGAAACATACAATGAATTGTATGATGATAATATAAAAATCAAAGCCATTCATGCTGGTTTGGAGTGTGGAATTCTTAAAGAGAAGTTTCCTCAAATGGAGATGATTTCAATTGGACCTAGAAATGAAGGTGCTCATTCACCCGATGAACGATTACTTATTAAATCTGTGGAGAAGGTTTGGAAAATTTTAATAAGCCTTTTAAGAAAGTTAAGTTAAAATATGAGAGTTAAATAAAGAGTCTTTGAAAAACTTAATAAATTTAATTTAATAATTATTCTATAGGTTATGCAAAAAGAATCATTAAAGAAAGAGGAAGTCATTGGTTCAGAAACAGTATTGGAAAGAATTAAGAGTGGAACACCCTGGATTTTTGGAAATTCACTAAGGAAACCTAAAATTGGATTCCCTAAAATGAAGCTCCCTAAGATTTCCCTTCCAATGCCATCACGAACGTTAAGTGTGATAAGTATCTTAATAGTTCTATTTGTTCTTCAGACAGGTGTTGTATACTTACTCGTTCGAGACCCTCCCGCTTTAGGGGCTAATTCTGCGGGAGACGCGATATTTATTTATGCCGATGTTCATGAGAGTTTTATAATTGAAGGCATTGTAGCATCAATAATGATAATCTTTTGTTCAATGGGATTTGTTTTATTATATCAAGCATCGAAATATGTATATAATAAAAAAATGGCTATTTGGATAATGTTAATTGGTACTGGGATGATTTTTATATCCTTTATTTTACTCCAATACATGTTATCTGTGAAAATGGGAACCCTTTCGATTTAATTGAAAGAAATTGATTATTCTAGTCAACTCTACAAATTTGGATTTCATCATAATCCACTATAAGTCTATATAAACCTTTCATTGTATCATCAAGTTCAGGATCTCTAGTATCTATTCTTAATATCTGATTAGCAATATTTTGCAGCTTAAATTTTGTCGAAACTATAATCAAATTTTGTGGATTTATATTTTTCAATACTTTAGGTGAAAATTGCAGATTTCCTCTTCCAAAAAGAAATCCTTGGTGACCTATTAAGGATATAATAATCTTTACTTTATTTCCTTCAATATACTTAAGTATTTGCCGTTCATTTAAATCTTTATAATGAATTTTCTTATTAAATAAGAGATCTACACCTAATAATGTCTTCATCTGATTTAATCGATCTGTAATTGCTTTTATAGTGGTACCAGGGCCTAACAAATAGTAAACATCTTTTTCAAGGATTTCAATAATTCTCTCAGCTATTCTTTCCTGATTATTCAAATCTGAAACAGGAGTCCCAATTTTAGAGGTTTGAGAAAAATCTGGAGCGTAAGGTGTTAATAAATATCCATATAATTTTGAATCTAAATTCCCCTTTCTATATTCATTCTCATTAATGTCAAGAACTTTTGATTTTCTTAAAGGGATCTCATCATACAAAAATTGTATGATAATGGAGCTCGCTGCTTTTGGATTAATAGAAAATGCACTGGAGAAGATTTTTACACCAGCTGGTATCCCTAGACATGGTTTTTCATTACCAACACTATTAACAATATTACGAGCAGTACCATCACCACCAACAAATAATAATAGCTTTAATTTATTGGATTTCTTCATGATTTCAGCTGCAATTTCAGTATGATTTGATGTCGTATTTAATATATCATCTATCCTTGAAAAGATAGGATGTTCAATACAGGTATAGTCAAAATCCATCTCCCTTAATATATTTTCACCCATTATTCCTGGACATGTTATGAATTTTAATTTTGATTTTATTGAGTATAACTCATGAAGTAATACTCGTGTGCGGATAAACGCATTAGGTTTAGCTCCAAGTTTAATGGCTTTAAGTAAAATATCTCGACCATCTGTGCCTTTTAGGCCTACAGAGCCCCCCATCCCGGAGATTGGGTTTATAATCAATCCCAAAATAAATTTATCGTCAACACTCATAGGTTTTCAAGCAAACTAAAAAAAAGAAAAAAATAATTTAAAAAAATATATACGAGTTTTATAACTATCCAATTAAATTATTATATGCTCCCTCATCTAATAGGTTGCCTTTTTCAGCATCCCAATTTGATGGCTCTATTTTAAATAACCACGCACCAAAAGCATCTTCATTGATCTTTTCTGGTTCGTCCATCAAATCAGAGTTAACTTCTATAACATTACCACTCACGGGTGAATAAATATCACCAACAGCTTTACTTGATTCAACTGTGCAATCAATTGGATCGCTTGATGGTTCATCCCCATCCATTTTTACTTGTTCAAGTTCAGCACCTTCTAGTCCTTCTACATCAACAAAACTAATCTCTCCAAGCTGTTCTGCTGCATATGGAGTAATTCCAACCATTTTTGTTGAATCATCGAACCATTGATGTGTTTTGGTAAACCATTTTGCCATTCTTATCTTACTCCTTTTTAATAAATTTATGAATTCAAATAATATTGAATTTAATAATATGTTTTTATTAATTAAGGTAATAATTTAAAATTTTATTATTGATTTTTTCAATTAAATAATTTGTAAAATATGAATTCTAAATTAATTGATCAACTAAACTTCTATACAGAATTTAAAGATTGGTATCTTCAAATTAAAGATGATTTTAAATTTAACTTACAAAGGGATGAAGATGCCCGTGATTATCTTTCTTTAGTTTTGAAGAAAAAAAACCAGAAATGGAATTTATATAATGTTTTAAAATCGTTTAAAGACATGATTTTAACAAAAACAGGACTTTTAGTGTATGGATG
>JAHPYZ010000015.1:16110-36070 GCA_019058425.1 Promethearchaeota archaeon | reverse complement strand
GGATGTGGTCCATCGCTAGAAGAAACTATTAGCATTATCATAAAAAAAAAGGGAATCACTTTTTTCGAAAATTTCATTAACTTAGCTGCAGATGGAGCCTCAATCTTACTAAGAAAAAAAGGGATTAAAATTGATGCAATCTTTTCAGATTTGGATGGAATAACCAAGAATGAATTTGATTATACAAATTTTAATATTATCCATGCTCACGGAGATAATATAGAGAGATTAAAGTATTTTGAGAATGAAATTATTTCATTCGAAAATGTTATTGGAACTACTCAAGCTGAACCAGTAGAAAATATAATAAATCCTGGTGGATTCACTGATGGAGATCGAATCCTTTATTTTTCACGTACTCTAATATCTTCTCTCCATAATGTTTTTCTTATTGGAATGGATTTTGGAGATGTGATTGGGAAATATTCAAAAATACAATTTAAAAAAAATCAAAAGGCAAGTCCGATTAAAAAAAAAAAACTTCTTTATGCTAGGAATTTAATAAAATGGCTTATTCAAAAAGTTGATTATAAAATATTTTTTGTAAATTCTAATTATTTAACTGAAGATTTTGTAAACCTCTCAATGAAAGAATTTTTAAGTTTTTAAATCATCAAATTTAAATTTTATAATCTTGGATTCCCATGGAAGTTATGCTGTATAATAATCTTTTCTCGGGAAGATTTAATGAATTAACTAATTGGACATGTCTTTTATCTTGTTCTTTATAATCCAAATAAACATATTCAGAAAAGAAATGATTCAATATATGATTTCCAACAGGGATCACTCGTAATAAGTCTTTATTAATTAAATTTGATGTAATTTGTGCTGTTGTAATTGTAATTATTCTATATTTTCTTGTGATTTCATTAATTTTGTTTAGAACTTTTAAAAAACTAGTTTTTGTTTTATTGGAAGCTATTTCTTTATTGGCAAGCTCAGAATTATAATGGTTATTTAGAGTATCAATTATTAATACATAAATATTGTTAGTATCTAGTAGTTTTTCTAGTTCTTTTAATGCTAATAAGAGAGCAGCATTACTCATTATTTTTGAAACAAATATACATTTAAGCAATTTGTTATAATCAACATTTCGCGTTAATATTAGTTCTTTTAACCTTTCTGGGCGGAAAGTATTTTCAGTATCAAAATAAAATATAAATTGTTTATTCATTATTTCAGATTTTGCATTTAATCTAGATAATTGAATATAAGCTTGAATACATAATTGATGACATAATTGAGTTTTTCCCGTTTTATTTGCTCCAAAAATCAAATATTTCTTACCTCGAGAAAAACCACCTCCTAGAGTTTCATCAAAATTTTTTGCTCCTGAAGATAAAATAAAACTTAAATCTGTCAAACCTTCGGAATCATCTAGAATTTTTTGTTTTTTAATAACTTGAATGTTTTCAATTTCAAGTAAATCACTTATATTCATTATATATACTAATGAACTTTTTAGTTTAAATACGATTAGTAATTATAAATATAAAATAAGCCAATTAATTGTAATAAATCTAAAGAAAAAGGAAAAATTAATTTTAGAATATACATAATGAATATATCATAGTGCTTATAATTTTAAGATATTAAATTAACTTTTCAAAATTACTTTAAAAGACTATATAATGGCAAAGAAAAAAAGGGAAGTATGTCCTTACTGTGGTAAAAGTTTTGCTTATCTCTCTCGTCATAAATGTAAGATTAAGGAACGTGTAGAAGGCCCTTTAGAAGAGAAATCTGATGTTGAGAGAAGAATTGAAAGAATTGAAGAAAAAAGGAAGGAATTCAAACGAACGCTACGTAAAGACGAAAAATTGATTCTCAATATTATAAATAGAGAAAAGGATATACTATTCAAAAAACTAATGGAACTTAGTAATAAAAAACGAAATGATCTAGAAGAAATCTTAGAGTTATTAGAATTACAGTCAAAAATTAAAATGAATCGAGAATTAGTTGATGCTTCATGGACAAAACATATTTTTGCTCTCGAAGAAATTGATGTAAAAGTAAAAGAACTTAAAATTAATAAAAAAAGAAAAGATTTTGTTTGGAATATGTTTTCTAGGCAACCATGTTTTATTTGTCCTTTTCGAGATAAATGCAATGAGACTAACCTAGACCAGTTTAATCCTCAACATTGTCCATGGTTAACTGAATGGATTGAAACAACTTCAAGAGGAGAAGAATATACTATTAACTTTGATGAGATTGAAGCGAGAATGCAAGATATCTAGTCATTTTTTATGTAAGCCAATAAGAAAAATTTCGTTACTTTTTTTTTTAGAAGATGCTGGTTTATATGATTTCAAAAATCTGAATATTTTTTTCATTTCTATAGCTAATTTCTCAAAATCAGATCCTTGAAAAGCTTTAATAACTACATTACCTTTATATTTTAGATTTTTTTTAACTATTCTTAAGATATCATAACAGAGATTTAATTGTTTAATATGATCTGTGAATTTATTTCCAATTTTCTTTATAGAGGCATCTGATAATATTAAATCTAATTTATTTTGAAAGTAGCTCTCAATCTGCTCTTGAACTTCAGGTAATGTAAGATCTTTTTGAATAATATAAATATTTTCAATTGGAGACACTTTATTAACATCAATACCCATTATTTTATAGTGATCTCGATGGTAGAATTGATCTTCATACTTTGTTAGATTATCTTCTGTATATTTTTTCGCTACTTGTAACCATGAACCTGGAGCGCATCCTAAATCTAAAATATAAAATGATCTTTTAAAGATATTAAACCTATTTTGGATATCTATCAATTTATAAGCAGATCTTGCTCTATAACCTTCTTTTTTTGCCTGTTTGTAAAATTGTTCTTGTTTATGCTGTTTTTTTTTATTTACCATTGTAAGCTGATAATTACTTTTGTAATTCAATTATTATATTTTTTAATGTAGGTAAATCCAAATCACTTTTTATTGATAAAAAATCAAAATGAGTCCTCGAACATTGATATCCCTTTTCTTTAATGACACTAATAATATCTTTAAGTTTTGGGATAGAGGGAATTTTTATATCTTGACAAAGTCTATGGATGTTATAATATGATATAGGCATAAAATTTTCGTCCATAGCATAAGATAAGAGTTTTTCAATTCTTTTCTTACAGGGAAAATTTGAATTTTTATTTAATGCCAATATTTCCTTTAGAAAATCGATTTCATGTATTTTTCCTATCCATAGAGGCCCCGCATAATCAAGGCTTTCAATTTTTTGACAAATGGGGCATTTTTTAGGGATTTTTAATATATTATCTCTAAATGTAGCGCGATATCCACAATTTGAGCAATGCAAAATGTAGCCGTAGTTTTTAAAAGATTCCGTAATTTTTCTTTTTCCTTTAAAGACTAAACTAAAAGATCTAAGAAAATGTCCTGAGTAAAATGTTAAGAGGGGAATTATTCCACTCTTGTTTATATTCGCTATTCGACAAATGAAGTAAATTAGAATTCGAGCACCAATTTCTTTACAATATTCTGTATGGAGTGGTTTTGATAAATATTTCCTAAAACATACATTGGGACGTACCCCGAATAGAACAGCTGTGTCTGTTGCGGTAATACACATTAAACCGTCTACTTTTTGTATTACTTTAAATGCTGAATCTATATAAATATTAGGTGTGCCAAAAGGATCAATTGAAATTATATTTGGTTTCCTCATTTCTTTAGAAGTACCTTTTATCTCAGAAAAAAGAAGATTTGCATCTTTATTTGTTATTTCGATTTGAAAATTTTCATTATTCAAATTATTTAATTTGAGATTTTGATCAATTAATTTAACTGCTTCTGGATTTATATCATTAATATACATTTTTTTTATATTCTTGCATTCTTTTAACATTCTAATAGAACTTATTCCTGATGCTGCCATTGAATCTACTATTACTAATTCATCTTGTTTAAAAATAGTAGCATAAGCGTTAATTGCTAAACTGGAAATATCTCGATTGATTATCATTCTTTTATTATAAAAGACATTCATAGATTTTGAAGGAATTAGATTTGTATCCTCTTTATGAATATAAAATTCGCTTGACGCTTCCTTTTTTAGTATTAAATCCATATTTTCCATTATTCTATATATACTAAATTAAAAATGAAAATTAATTTATGTAATCTTTTTAAAATTAGTTAAATAGTAAAACTAGAAATAACAAATTTTAAAAAGTTGGATTGGCTAAAAATTGACCATATTTTATTCAAATCCATTTTCTCTCAAATTAGAAAAAAATTCCAAATCATAATTTTCAGAGATTATAGCAAATGATAATTTTCTCTCATTTAGTTTTTTTGTTTTAGATATCTTTAATTTTTTATCTGTCCAAAACTCCATCACTTTTCCACCGCTTTCCACTTCTGTTATTTGGTCACCATGAGTTTTCCTACTTACTTCATTCACAACCATAATTTCAATGCCATAAGTATCATTTAGAAAGGTTAAATTAGCTAGCATATGATTTAATTGATAATTAAGATTGTAATTTCTTTCTTTTTTTTCCATATTTAGTTCTAAACGATATAAATTGGTAATAGAATCTATTATAATTATATTAAACTTTTTTTTATTCTCTTTTAAGAAATTTAAGAATAAAAATTCAAAATTAAAAATTATTTTGTATAATTCACTGAATCTGGTTGTTTGGATAAAGAGAATTTTATCCAAAATTTTATTTGAGTTTTTGTTAAGTAATTGAATTTTTACTGAAGGAACATTAGGTTTTGTATAGACAAATATCACCTCTTGTCCTAGTTTAGCTGAATTTATAGCTGTTTGAAGTGCAAATGTAGTTTTTCCGACTCCAAAATCTCCAAATACTGAAAAAATTCCTGGTAATATTTCAATCGAATTAAAATGTTGATTTAATTCTAAAATTGGGAATCTCATTTAGTTAAAAATTATTAATTTTATCTACTATTTATAAATATAATTTGAAAACAAATATTTATGTGTTAACCGAGGATTTGAATTTCTTCTATCGGTTGAATAAGGAATTGGAACGACTTCAAATTAAATTTGATGTCTTAAATATAAGAACGAAAATTCCTGATATTCCAAATTCCATTATCCTCACAACCTTGAAAGAAATGAGTAATTTTGAAAACGTTGATAGAGTAAAAGATAAGATTCTCTCCTATTCCAATGAAGAAGATTTTGAACAATATATTGTGAAAGTATTAGCAAAAAAAAAAATTGGGAATAGAAATTATTCTGGTTTAGTGTTTTCAATTGATCCAGGTACAAAACACTTAGGTCTGGTTATTTATTTAGATGATTATTATTTAAATTCTCATACTCTTTACGATAGAGAGAAATTTATTGAAAAAGTAAGAATATATATTGATGCCCTCCAAGATACTAATCCAAATCCATTGAAGCTAATTTTTAAATTTGGAAGAGGTATAATGTCGATCACTCTCAACTTAATAGAACAGCTATTCATTAAATTTGAAAAAGAAAAGTTAGGAATAATATTAGTAGATGAATCGAAAACATCAAAATATAAAATTCGAGATGAGAATAAAAAGAAAATTCCAAAGGATGAAGCCGCAGCGTTGATTATATCTCTTAGAGAGGGATTTGAAATAACATATGATAATTATAAGACAATATTGGAAAAAAAAACCACAATTAAAAATGAAGAAAATTATAATAAATCTGCTAAATTTGATAATGATTTTGATTATAAACTAATCGAGATTGCCGAAAATATCTTAAAGGGGGACTTATCTTTAAGTAAATCTATGGAAATATTAAAAACAGAAAAATTTGTTTTTTAAATTATTTAAAATAACTTATTCAAGCATCTCATCTGTAATAAAAACTCGAGATAAAGGTGATTTTAAAAGTAAAAATGAAATTGGAATTAAAATATAAATTTTCAAATGTACCAATAAAACTAATATGAAGAAAAGATTAGATATTTTATTAGTAGAAAGAAACCTTGTAGGTAGCAGAAGTAAAGCACAGTGGTTAATAAAAAAGGGATATGTAATAGTTGAAAATAATAATATATTAAAACCTAGTAAAAAAATTGAAACCTCTCTTAAAATCGAGTTGATAAAAGAATATCCTTATGTAGGCCGTGGTGGATTGAAATTAGAGTCAGCATTGAAGTATTTCTCAATTTCTGTTGATGGAAAGACATGTGCAGATATTGGAGCTTCTAAAGGAGGATTTACAGATTGTTTGATTAAAAAGGGGGCTTCAAGAGTATATTCAATTGATATTGCTACTAATTTTCTTCATTCATCATTAACAAACAAAATGATGAAAGAAAAAGTTATACCGATCCTTGGCATTGACGCCCGTCATATAATTCCTCTTGACGAGAAAGTAGATATCTGCACTATTGATATAACTTTTGCTTCACTAAGAACAATCTTACCAAATATAAAGAGAATTCTTAAAAAAAATGGTGAAATAATAGCGTTAATAAAACCAATTTTTGAAACGGAATTTTATAATAAATCAAAATTTAAGATTATTCAAAATCCAAAACAACTTTTTGAAATTATTATAGATTTAATTAGATGGTGTAAAGAAAACAAATTCTTCTTCTATAACATCTATAAATCACCAATATTAGGTAAAGAAGGCTCTATTGAATTTTTTATTTATTTGAAGTTAGAATATTTCGATTCAGAACTCAACTCTATATCAATGATAAAAAATGTCTTGGAGTAAATTGTCTTATTTCCTTTATAATTTGATTTATGATAATCTAAATTATTTCGTAGGGTAATTTAAAAACATCTTACCCCATTCTGATTGAAAAAATTTCCTAATTCTTCTTTTTCCAATAGTAGGATACCAAAACATATCATGAAAAATCATAGAGGCATATGTAGGGCCTAAAAAGAAAAGTTCACTTTTAAACAAGGGATATAAAAATTGTAAAGGTCCTTTTCTTACCATTTGATCCCCCCAGATGACTAAACTTCGTTTAACCTTAAAATTCCAATTTATATTGGAGATATCCTCACCAACAATATCAATTTGGTTGAAATCTCCACATCCTAAACCTTCTTCATGAGCCATTCTTATTGCAGGTAATTCTAAAGGTTCAAATCCCATCATTTTAGCAACAACCGTGTCTACAGCAACTTGATCATACCCTGCTAGAATCATATTCTTAATCCGAGGGAACATTGTTCTGGGTCCTGCACCATCACCACACACAGTTCCATCTACTATTGCAAATATATTTGGATGAATTTGTTTTTGGATGATAAGTAAATCTACTAATACTTCAGACATATATTGATGTGAAAAATGTCTTCTTTTTGTTAGAAGCCCTCCAAAAGCGTTCTTCATAGCACAAGTTATCCCCCCCTGTTTCATTTCTCCACTTGTTTGTTTTAATGACCCACCAATAGCGCCAGTATGCCCGTGAGTCTTCATTGTAGGGAGATGAATTATCGGTTTCCCAACATAAAATTTTGGAATAAGAAAACCATCTGGAAAGATTTTAGTATCTAATGCATGTAATCTTTTATTTTTTAATGAAAGGAATTTTGATCTTAAAGATTCGTATGGAACAAAAGGAATCCGAGTTAAAGGAACAAACCTTACGTTATATTTCTTGAAAATTGGAGCCCATTTATTTCCTTTTAAGCCTTTTTCTATATTTGTTACTACAGTTCTATTTTCTGCAGTAAAAATTTTCGTAGGATCATAATTATCTTTGACAATGGTATTTATTACTCCTTCTACTTGCCAGGGTGGGCTTGAGCATGCTGGAAAAAATTTTGACCAACTTAAATTTAATTTTATAATAATTTTTTCATCTTTAGAGTAGTAGTGTTCATAGTTCGCCAAATGCATTAATTTTTCATAATCTTTGAGTATTGTACTAGGTTTAGTTTTGACTATAAATACTTCTGAGTTTTTCATTGTCATTTAGTTATAAAACTTATTATCCTTTAACTTTATTTCTAAAATATGTTTTAAGAAACAGATACCAAATTTATAATTAAAACACTATAAAAAAAGGAAAAAAAAATAAGAATTAGTCTGAAATAAATTTCATTCCTTCGTAGGATTTGCTTTCTTTCTTAAAAGGTAGACACATCATATAATGATCTCCCCCAATACTGATTTTTCGAGGGGCATCAACACCACATCCTATATGTTCATCCCTATCTTGGCATCTTGGATGAAAAGTGCAACCTTCAGGTGGATTAATAGGACTAGGAACGTCACCTTCTAATATAATTCTATTTGATTTCGAGCTAGGATCAAAGGTTGGGCGTGCAGATAACAAAGCTCTTGAATAAGGATGTGTTGGATTGTAAAATACTTCTTCTATTTTTCCCCATTCTACAAATTTACCCAAATACATTACAGCAATTCTATCAGCAATATGTTGAACTACACTGAGATCATGAGTAATAAACATATAGGATAAATTGAATCTATTTTGAAGATCTTTTAATAAATTCAGAATTTGAGCTTGAACAGATACATCTAGTGCTGAAGTAGGTTCATCTAAAATGATAATTTCAGGATCAGATGCTAAAGCTCTAGCTATTACAATTCTTTGTTTTTGGCCTCCTGAAAATTCATGTGGATATCGATCTAAGTGTTCTGCTTTCATTGAAACCGTTTCTAGTAATTCAAGAACTCGAGCCCGTATTTGACTTCTTTTTTTCATTCGCTCTAAGATTCTAAGTGGTTCACCAATTATATTTACTATTTTCCAGCGAGGATTTAATGATGAATCAGGATCTTGGAATACCATTTGAATCTTTTTACGATGTTCTGTTCGATATTTAGCTGTTTTTTTATTTCCACTGAGTATTTTCTCACCTTTAAAACTTATATCACCTGATGTTATTGGTACTAAGTTTAAGACTGTATTTCCAATTGTTGTTTTACCGCACCCACTTTCTCCTACTAAGCCTAGTGTTTCTCCTTTATATAGGTTAAAAGTAACACCGTCTACTGCTTTTACTTCACCAATTTTATGTTTAAAAATACCACCATAGATAGGGTAGTAAGTCTTAAGATCTTTAACAGAAAGAATAACATTCCGTTTACTTTCAGAACTAATAATTTCTTCTCTTTCTGTACTTTTAGTTTTATTTTCTCTGACCGTCATTATTCTCCTTTCTCTTTTGTTTAATTTTATATTTGATTTTTGATAATATTCTTACTTATCCTCTTATTCAGGTGGTGTGTATTTTGGTGAATCTTTATATTTGGGATCAAAAAGATGGCATGCAATAAAATATTTATCCGCTATTTCATTCAATAGGGGTTTTATCTTATCACAAACTTCAAGCCTTTCATCGCATCTTGGATGGAACCTACATCCTGATGGAGGATATATAAGGTTTGGAACCATTCCTCGAATCGTTATTAATTTTTGATTCTTTTTTTCAATACTAGGTATTGCTCCCATCAATCCCTTAGTATATGGATGACGTGGATTTTTGAACAAAGCGTCTGCGGTTGCATATTCCACAATATTTCCACTATACATAACAGCAATCCTATCACATACTTCTGCAATAATTCCTAAATCATGCGTGATAATAAGTATTGATGTCTTGAATCTTTTTTTCAAATCCTTCATTAAATCAAGAATTTGAGCTTGAATAGTTACATCTAAAGCTGTAGTAGGTTCATCAGCAATCAAGAGAGACGGATTGCATGAAAGCGCCATAGCAATCATTACACGCTGTCTCATACCACCGCTTAACTCATGAGGATATCTTTTTAATATTCCCTTTGCATCTGGAATTCCTACCTCTTTGATGATTTTTTGTGACCAATCAAAAGCAACATCTTTTATATTTGGAATATGGACTGTTGCTTTTTTAAGTTCATCAATCTTAGAAGTCAATTCAATTTTTTCTTCTTCTGATAAACGTTCTTCTTGTTCTTTTAAGTCCTCTTGCAGTTTCTTTTTTTCCTCAAGTAATTTTTTTCTTTCTAAGAGTCTTGTGTCAAGTTCTCGTTTCAAGTCTTTCTCTTGATGCAATAGAAAAACTTCAGATATTTGTTTTCCAACTGCTATAACGGGATTAAGTGAATTGAGAGGATCTTGAAAAATCATAGTAATAACTTTACCTCGAAGTTCTCTCATTTGCTTTTCAGTTAAATCGAGTAAGTTTTCACCATTAAAGAGGATTGATCCACTCATTATTTTGCCTGGAGCTCTTACCAGTTGTAAAACTGAAAGAGCAGTAACCGATTTCCCACAACCTGTTTCACCAACAAGGCCAAGCACTTCATCCTCATAGATATCAAAAGCTACACCATCAACTGCTTTAACTACTCCTTCTTCAACAAAAAAAAATGTCCTAAGATCCTTTACTTCCAGTAATTTTCTTGAATTGTCTTTAGAACCTGATTCTACTGTTGTCATTTTGATTCTTCTTTTTGCAATTTTTTCAAATTATTAATTGATTAATACTATAAGTTCTTTAGTCTGGGGTCGAGAGCATCTCTCAATCCATCTCCTATTAACATGAATCCCAGTACGGTAATCACTATCATCACTCCCGGATAGATTGAAGCCCAAGGCGCTGAATATAACATATCTCGAGCAGTATTAATATCCATTCCCCATTCGATAAATGTTGGGTCGCTAAATCCGAGAAATGCTAAGCCAGCTAATCCTAATATGAAGCCTCCAATCGCAAAAGTAACTGAAATGATAACAGGTTGGATAACATTTGGAAGGATATGTCTAAACATTATTCTTAAATTTCCAGAACCTGCTACTTTTGCTGCTTGTACATAGGGTAACTCTTTAGCCTGTAAAACGTTGCCTCTGATCAACCTCGCGTAAAAGGGGATTCCCAGAAATCCATAAATCATCATTATTATTTCAATTTCTCGTCCAAACACTCCCACAAAAACTAATGCAAGTATTAGTCCTGGAAATGCAAGAAATACATCTGCGATTCTCATGATAACTGAATCTACCCATCCTCCATAATAAGCAGCAATTACTCCGAAAAATACGCCACCAATAACACTCATACTAATTGCCGGTAAAGATACAGTCAAAGAGGAACGTGCACCAAATAGCAATCTTGTATACACATCACGTCCTAATGAAGTAGTTCCCATTATATGATTAACTGAAGGTGCAGCGAATGGGTTAATATATAAACCTGTTGCTTCCTGAAAGGTGTATGGAGCAATCCAATGGGGGAAAACTGCAATTGTAATTAAACCAAGTACAATGACCAACCCAACAAGTGTTAATAATGACTTTAGTTTTCGTATGAATTTCCTTTGACTCTTCGTTTTTTCATATTCTTGTTCTTTTAACCGTAATTCCTCATAAGTTGATGTAGGGACGGCGATAAATTTAAGATTTTTCACGAACCATTTTAAAACCGTTATTGGAACACTCTCTTCTTTAACTTCTTCTTCTTCAACTTCAATTAAATATTTTTGTTCCATATTTTTTCACTTCTTTTAAATTTTTTTTATGAATTGTATTTTAATATCTTATTCGTGGATCTAAAATACCATAAACCAGATCAGTTATCAGTGTAGTAATTACAAATATGATTGTAATCACAAATACAACCGAATTCAGTACCCAATAGTCTTGCTTCTGAATAGCATCTACTAGTGTTAATCCTATCCCATATATTCCAAAAGTAGTTTCTGTTAGAACTGCTCCTGAAAGTAACCCTGCAAAATTTAATCCAATTACTGTAGCTGTTGGAATAAGAGCATTTTTTAACGCGTGAGTATGGATTACATCTTTCTCTTTGCACCCTTTTGCCCTTGCTGTTCTTACATAATCTTGTTCCAATACTTCTAACATGCTAGAGCGTGTTTGTCGCACAATTCCTGCAATAGTCACAAATGCTAAACAAAACACCGGCATTGAAATGTGCCATAGATAATCGATAACCAAATAGAAATATCCTCCAAATAATGAATCAATTAAGAAGAAACCTGTAATATAAGGAGGATCTTCATATTGTACTTGTTTATAGCCGACAGTAGGAAAGATCTCTATTTTATAACCTAGGATAAATTGCATTAACATTCCTAAAAAGAAAATAGGAATCGAAACACCTATTAATGCAATTCCCCGAAAGATCGTATCTCGCGCTTTATTTCTGTGAGTAGCTGAAATCACCCCAATCTTAATTCCAACATAAGATGCAATTACGATTGAAAATAATGTAAGATCGAAAGTTCTCGGAAGCCGTCGTGCGATAAGGTCCCATACAGGTGTTCCAGTTGCAACTGAAACAGAATCACCCCAATTACCTGTAAAGAGATCTGCTAGATATCTGAAATACTGCAATACTATTGGTAAATCTAATCCTAATTCATGACGCATTTGTGCGATTCTAGTAGGATTTGGATGAGTTATTCCTTGGGCTTGTAAAAGTGCAATGACAGGATCACCAGGCATCATTCTAGAAAGAATAAATGTAAGGGTTAATACTCCAAAAATCACCGGTATTATAGCAATCAATCTTTTTATTATATATTTTATTAGGCTCATAAAACCACTTTATTTATTTTTTTTTTTTTTCTTTTAAATTTTTTTTATTTATTATTATTCTGTTGGTAATACTTGAGCTTTAATTATATATCTCTTATATTTCTCTTTTGCCATTGCTCCTAAAAGAGATGCTGATAGGATGATCAAAAATAACGTTAAGATAGTTATATATGATTCAATTTGTACAAAATAATAAGTTATTATCGTTATATCAAATTTCTCAAAAATAAACCAATACCATACCCATGATTCAACCATAATAAAAGGTATTGTCCAAATGCTATTTCGAATTCCATACTCAAAAAAATTCTCTCTAAAAGTCATTATGAATATGATTATGAAAAGTATTATAGTTGAAATATACGAAATAGGATTAAACAATACATTGTGTAAATACAATATATTTAATCCAATGTCTTTATAATAAACATTACTAAGATATCCAAAAAATACGAAATGGATTAATAATAACGCTAAAATTAAATTTCCCTGCCTACCAAAATCAAATTTTTTAAATTCCATTTCTCAAATACTCAACTTTTAATTATATTTTGAAATACTTTATTGTTTAAATAATAATATATTTTTTTTTTTATATTGTTTTGATATTTCGACTTTTTACTATATTTCGCTATATTAGAATAAAAAAAAAAAAGGTATTTTATTAAATTTTTTAAAAATTTTATTTTAATTTCTATATTGTTGGTACTCCTGGAATGAGGTAAGAATCTCTATTCCAGAGATCTCGCTTGATGTTGTAGCAAACGTTTCCTAAGCTCTTATGGTGTCCATACAAGACCATATCATACATTGTTGGTAATTCACAATAGAGCACATGAATTGCTCTAAATTGAATAAGATATAAGAGCTCTGCTTTTCTGCCTCCACCACCGACTATGTTAAACGCTCCTGGATACACGAGTGCTCCTGAATCTCCTGGAAGAGTTTTTTGATATTCTAATAACCAAGCCATGATTTGAGGATCTTTGAGTTGGATATGATTGGCAGTTGACAAATTACTCAATAATGGCTCAATCATATTGAATGGGTCCAAATAATCGGGTCCCCATCCAGTGTGAAAAATCTCAAGTTGCTCTGGATGATAACTAGATACTGCTATGTATGTCTCCCAGTCCATAACATCGGAAACAACATCAATACCTAGTTCAGCCATATCATTTCTTAAGGCTATATTCATATCTATTCCAGTAGTCCATCCTTCATGTTCTAGGACCTTATATGAAGCAAAAGTTTTAGCTTGCCAAGCAGCATCGTTAGTAGTAGATGTACCAACACTTGCATTAGTAAGTCCAGTTACATCCCAACCCTCGATTGCAGCAGCATCTAACATTGCTTGTCTTGCGATTTCTGTATCATACGTTGGTGCCATAAAAGAAGCATTATAGTATGGGAATCCAGGTGGTAAGAATTGATGAGCTCGAATTCCAAAACCTAGACGAATTACTTGAATGTAATAGGTATAGTTATACCCATACGCAATAGCTTTTCTTACATATGTATTGTTGATCTTGTCATTGTTAAATCCCCAGTATCGATAGATAAAACTTGTCTCCAAATTTACAAATACCAGATTTGGATCAGCTTGAACTGTTGGAATCATAGATGATGGGAAAGCCCCTCTATGGACTTCTCCACCAAGCAAGGCATTACCGGCGGTTATAGTATCTGGGTAAAATATCCAAATTATTTCGTCCCAGAAGGTTGATTTACCCCAGTATAAATCCCAACGTTCAAATTTCTGTTCTTCACCTGCGATTATATGCACATATTTGAAAGGACCAGTTCCTATTAGTTTATCTTCTCCAAGTACTAAGTATTCTGTTGCTGGAGTTGATTTAACAGATACTATTGCCCAGGCTCGATAAGCTAGTAAAGGAATAAAAATTGCGTTAGGTCTCCTCAATTGAAAGGTAATATTATAATCGTCATTAATTACAGTTCCATTAAGAAGAAAATTTCCTTCCAAGTCGTAGAACAAGCTTGCTGGATCACATACGTGGCTGGTATCTGGTAAAGTACCAGTTACGTTACAGAAATATCGGATTCTGTCAAATGTAAATTGAACAGCGGTAGCATTGAAAGGGCTACCATCATGGAAATAAACGTTTTCCCTTAGGATAACGGTTAATTCATTTTCCTTTGCATTCCAAGTTGGTTCTTCTTTAGCTAAGGTATACAACAACGCATAATCAGGGTCATAAAGGTCATAGGTCCATAGATTATCACAAACGGCTGCAATCACATCGTTTGATACACTATCCCATGAGTCAACTGGATCTAAAACAGCTGGAGCACCACCCTCTGTCGTTCCGATTTTAAGAACATTTTTTTGTACAGGTGTTTTAAAAGCACCAGCACTAATACCGAGGATAACGTTTCCAACACCGGAAGCGGCAAGTACAACAGCGAGAATTATTATCGCTAAATTTTTCTTTTCCATTTCCATATTGAAATTCACTTTATGTTTTTGTTTTTTGTTATTTTTTTGTAGATATGTTGTTAAATATTGATTTAAATTCGTATCCTTATAAGTTTTATCCTTTTTTTTTCATTCTTATTTCAAATCATAAAAGGTTTTTAAATATAAGTAAAATACTTAAATTTAGGGTTATTAAATTCTTGACAAATTATTCATTAACACTCATTTAATTCGAAAAAAAATCTTTTTAATGTTTTTAGTCCCTAATTTAATTCATTTTACAGATAAGAGTTGATAGAGATAAATGGGAACAAAATGGGATTTCTTCTAAGATCTCTAGAGGCTGAACCTTAACTATAGTAAAATGAGAAAAATAACAGAATCATAAGGAGCAGTGCAGCTATTATTATACCTTTATCAAGAAATGCTTTTTCAGTGTTACGAGCTATCTCTGGTTTAGATGAAGTCAAATACATATATCTCATAATTATATAAAGGGCGAGTGGTATTGAAAATATAACTAAATATTCATTTGGATTAAAAATAACAGGTTCATATAAGTTAAATTTTATGATAAGATATAGAGAATAAGTCATAAATAGAGCTCCAGCAGTTATTAAATGAAATTGTTCAAGTAATTTAGCAGAATATTGGTCATATACTTTTTTATGTTCAATAGCTTTTTCTTTTCCAAGAAATTCTAAATCACCTTTTCTCTTAGCTATGCTTAAAAATAGAGCTACTTCAAAAATGGCTAGAAATAACCAAGCGGATACAAATTCTCCGATAATTGCACATCCTGCTAAAGCTCTCCAAAGATATCCAGTAGATAAAATAATAATATCAATAAAAGCATATCTTTTAAAAAAATGGTTATAGAGTTGCCCCGTAATAACCATTAGGGTTATTATAGCTATAAAACCTAAACTAAGTTTTAGGTAAATTATAGAGAGGATGAAAATTCCTCCTAAAATTATTATCAATCCCACAGCAAACATAATGGAAAGCTCTCCGGACGCTAGTGGTTTTTTTTTCATTTTTTCAAGATGCTTTCTATCTTTTTTAATATCTGCTATATCATTAATAATATAATTGAAAGAAGATGCACAACATAATAATACAAAACCAATTAACAACTCGTCGTAAAGAGTTATCTCAAATAATCTTTGGCTAAAAAAAATTCCGATAAATATCAATACATTTTTATAATATTGCCGTACTCGTAGAAGATAAAGAATATTTTTAATTTTACTGGTCATTGTTAACTTCTTGAAAGCCTCATTCATATTAAATTTTATTAAGGAATAATAATTCTTTCTGGTTTAAATTTCTTTAAAATCTTAAATCCTAATCTACTTGCAAGACTTGTTTCTGATTTTAGTTGGATAATTGCGCTACTAAAATCAAAAATTATTACTTCTATGTCCTTGTAAGGTATCAGAATATCCTTTCCAAAGATATTATTTAATAAGATTATATTTTTATTATTATTCTCTTTGGATAAATCTATCTTAGAATCTTGTATCTGAACATCAATTTTTTGAATATAACCTATTTCTAAATTATTCACTGGCTTTTTAAGATATACATACACTAGAAGGCTTCTTTCTAATAACCAATTCATTATGTTAATCTCAGAATTTCTAAATTGGTCAGATCTACTAATTGATAAGAATATGTTTTTAGGTCTAATTATCAATTCACTAAGAGGATATTTAATATTATTTTCAGGAGTTTGTATGTCAGATACCTGTATTTGAAATTCGTTTAATTTTTCTGCTGGAATGATATTTTTACATTTGTAAATATGTAATTCTCCTTTTGTTTTTAAAAAAATGTCAAGATCTTTAAGATTTTTGATTATAAATACTGAGTTTGCCAATTTTGTTTTTTTGATTGGTTCTTGAATTCTCTTAGTATTTTTATCTAAAAAGATATAATATCCCTTTTTATTATCATTATGTAACTTAATATCAATCAGAGTTAAGGGAGGATTCTTATGAAAAAAGTATTGTTCCTTCATATTGATTTGAATACGTGTATATTTCGAAGAATTTAGGAAATCTTTTTGATTTGTTTTAAAATTTTGTACAATAAATACTTCAGGATCACTGATATCATCTAAAAAGCGAACGTCTATTAATTTACCAATAATAATTTCATCTGTAATTAGATTTCTAAAGATATAGTCTTTATTTAATTCAAATTGGTATAATTCCTTCCTTTTGATATTCTCCATTAATACAGGAATATCATCAATTTCAAAAAATTCTTTAAATTTTGCATTTGCAATGGTTTTAAATTTAATTCGTGCATCTTCAAATTTTAAAGCAAATTTCTTTTGTTTAGATCTTTTTAGGCAAATAAAGGGTAGAATTGCCTCTTTACCTGGTTTTATTTTATTATCCAGTATTGCAGCAATTCTAAAATAACTTGGAGGATGAGAATTCAAAAAAGTAGCTAAGAGTGAGGTTCTTGATGGTTTAATCATTGAACGATTAAGATATTTTGCGGTATTCATATAGTCTAGAAGTTGATTGTCTTTTGTTATTTTCTCTTCACATAATAACATTGTATTTAATCCAATTTCCCTCCCAGTTGCATAAAAACTCTCGAGATTGTAGAGTGCTTTAACAAGTTCATTTGCGTATCCCACTCTCTTTGTTCTTAAATCCGCTTTTCCTTCTAAAACTCTCACAAATATAAATAAAAAGAAATAAATAACCAAATTCAATAGTATAAATAAAATTAATGGGATCTGAGGCTCTCCAAATGTGTAATCATAGAAGGTAGCTGGAATACCTAGGAACATTCTTATTATTAAATCTAAAGTGGTGATTAGTGTTAAAATCAATGTGTGTTTACCTTTAGTATGTGCTAATTCATGAGCAATAATACCTTTTAATTCATCTTTTGGAAGTTCATTTATATCATTAGCAATTATGGCAATTCTTTTATCAAATATAGAACCATAAGCCATAGCATTTAAAATTGGATATTTTCCAAATCCAACTTTAACTTTTCCTTTAATTCCAATATCTTTTTTTATTTCATTCACAATATTCAATATGTTTTCATTTTTTACTTTATCAATTCCAAGTAAACTGTCTAATATGAATCCTGATACAAAATATACACCCCAATTAACTAAAATTAAAATAAAATAAACATTTAAGAAGAAATCTATAATATTAAATCCACTAGAACCTATAGGTTTATTAACAAGAAAATTTACTGGAGTATATTGATTAATAAATACGACAGCTAACCATGCAATAATATAGAGAAATAAAGTTAAATATTCGGGGCTCATAAATCGCCAGACAATCATATATTTTCTTCCAAATAACAGAAATCCTAGAATTAGAATTATCCAGAAAGAAAATGCAAAACTAGTATTGATATAAAAAGGATCTCTAAGATAAAAGGAAAATAAACCAGCAATAAATATAACATTGTATGTGATTAAAGAAATTATTAACACTTTATTGAGTACAGGGTAATCCTTTAGTTCAAAAATTCCTATCCATAAATATATTGAAAAAGCACCCATAATTGAGGTAAGAAAATCTTTTGAAAAGAAAAAAATAAGAAAGAAAAAAAACAGAATAGCAACAATATCACTCATTTCACTTCTTTTACCATTTTTAGCCCATTGATAAAATTCTTCTATAGTTAAAAGAAATAGAAGGAGAGTTACTAAAAATGTCCAATCAATTAGAAGATCTGTTAAATTATATTTTAATAAGAAATAGTTTATTATTACAAAAATCCCAACTGAATATATAGGATAGGAAGTTAAAAGAAGATATCTTAGCTTTTTTTTCAACGTAGTTACCTTTATTTATAATAAGTATTTAGGATTTACATTTTAATTATTAAACTACCTTTTAAGTGGCAGTTTTGCTTCTTTTCATTTTTTCAATTTCACTCCAGAAGTATTTAATTGTTGCCAGATACCACAATAGTAATATAGGAATTATTAGTACAAATGAAATTAATAAATTAATTGGAATATTTATCACTCCAACCACTAAACTTCCAATAGGAAGCGGCATAATTACAGCTTCAACAAATACTAAAAAAAATAAAATAGAACTTAAAAGTATTATCATTAAAATAATAATTCCTCGAATTCTTGGATATTTGTATAATATCAGAATGGTTGGAACTAACAAAACGAGAAAACAAATAATTAAGATATAGATATTTACAATACCTAGAGTAACTTGCATAAGTAAGATTGATAATATTGAAAAGAACCCACATATTAATGATATTGCATAGAAATTCTTTACTAATTCTGGTTCTTTTAATGGTCCACTTGCTAAAATTAAACGAGGTAAGGTTAAAACAGCATCTTTTTGATCTGAGGCTGTAATTCGATTGTCTTTTAGTAAAATTATATCTTCTTTGCTTTCTCTGACACTACTACTACTTTCAAAAAACCCACGTATGGAATATATATAATAAAAACTGTTAAAAATATGAATTAAGAGCACGCAAAATGTAGCAACTTCTAATGAACCAAATAACATAATACATGCAATCATTGCCCCCATACTTAGTGTGCCTACGTCTCCTGGAAAAATCTTTGCGGGATACTTGTTGAAAATGAAAAAAGGAATTATTACTGCTATAACTGGAACCGTAAAGATCACACCTTCAGCGGAGTTCCAGATTAAGCTACAAATAAATAAAAAACACACTGCAATTAAACATGTTCCTGAGCCTTCACCATTGTATCCCTCTAACATATTTACTGTATTAGTAAAAACAGCAACAATCAGAGGTACTAAAAAAGGATATATTATTGTTAACCTTGTTCTATCAAGAAATGGAATAGTTGGTGAATTTATGGTTATAAAACCAGAAATATTTGCAATAAAGATTATACCTCCAGTAAATATAGATAAAATGATTTTATAACGTGAGCGTAATTTTTTTCTATCATCTATATAACCAATAAATCCGGCTAATAACACAGT
>JAHPYZ010000015.1:12509-16100 GCA_019058425.1 Promethearchaeota archaeon | reverse complement strand
AATATAATTAAAAATATTAAGGAAAATAATAAACCAATTAATAAACTTAATCCTCCAGACTCTGCAATTTCAGGCTTTTCATTTTTATGAATATCATTCCCAACGTATCCTTTTCTTTTCATGAAATCTACTAAATAGGGGAGGATAATGTAAGTTATTGAAAATCCAATAATAAATATAATACATAAGAATAGAACATCTAAAAAACTCCAATCTAAATTTGAAATAAAAGTCATTTTTTTCTTTTTGCTTTTTATTAAAACTCTGCTAAATCACAGAATGTAAAGTTAAAAATATTTTATGTATTAAATTTTTTATTTTTCAATATTAAGAAATAAGAAATAAATAGCCCGGCACGGATTCGAACCGTGTTCGCTATACACATCGTAACGACGTGTATTGTCGCGGGGTTCAAGGCCCCAAATGCTTGGCCATTTTGCTTAATACAAAAATAATGTATTAATCTACACCACCGGGCTAATTGAGTAAATTAAAGCCAGAATTACGTTAAAATTATTGAATAATTTTTAAATATTAAATGGCTTAAGATCTTGATTAAAAAATTTTTTATCTAATAAATTTTTATGGTTTTCAAGGAATTTAATTTCCTCTTTTTCATTACGGTATTTATCTGGTAACATCTGTGGAATTGTATCAATAATTGGATACCAGCGTTTACACTCTGTACATAAGAGGATACCAGATTTTATTTCGAAATCAAGTTTTATTTTATTTATAAAATATAATTCGGGTAAAACACTGTCAAGTTGGTCAATAAGAGGATTTTTTGAAAATTCTATAATCTTTGATTTAACATCTGATTTTATAATTTCAATACATTTCTTACTAATTTCATTTGTAGTATTATCAAAAACATTCTCAAACTCAATTAAATTTAAGATAGTTAAGTCAAGATAAGATTTTAGTATAGTTTTTTCAATTATGATATTATCCTTCACCAATATTTCATTATCTTCATAAGAAATCTCAAAAATTTTCTCGTTTTTAATAGAATTGAGATCTCTAATTGTATAAAGAGTAATTATTGATTGAAATTCATCTGGTTCATTTTCAAAAGAAAATATGTATAGTTTTAAAGGATAATTTTTATCTATTGGGCATGCTAATATATCAAACAACCATGGTTTCATAAACTCTAACACTCATACAAACTTATAATAAATAACTTCTTAATTGCTGAATTAATTTATCAATCGTACGGTCAATTTTTCTTCTTCTTTTTTTGAAGTTATCTGATAATTTAAGATATGCTGCTCTCGATGGTAATCTTCCCCTCTTATATCTAGATTCCAATAGTACAAGACTATCTTTAACACTAATTCGCTCAGCTTCTAAAATGTCTAGTCTTTTAACGATATTTTCAAATACTTCACCTGATTCAATCAATGATTTTTTAAAAGGATTAATTTCTTTCTGAATTTCATCGATTTTAGCATTATTTTTATTTAAAATATTTTTATATTTCTTTTTCGCCATTTTTTTCCTTCTAGCATCATCTTCTGCTTGTCTAATTTCTAAAATTAGAGCAATTTTTTCCTCATTTAGTGAGCAATATTCTCTGATTTCATTAACGGGTATATACTGTACTTTAATAGCAGCGATATCTTTCTCTGTTTTTCTTGTTTTTCCTACAATAACATATACTGACGCTAATAATATAATTAAAATAATAAATATAAAAGGTCTTAAAAGTAAATTAAAAATGTCGATAGTAAAAGTGAACTGCATTTGTTGATTTTCTCCAGGAGCGACATAATCCGAAAAAAACACCAATGTGATCATTCCTTGAGACTTTTTAACAGCATCAGGAGGTTCGGTTATATCATCAATTTTCAAACATCCATCAATGATTATGTTGATTGTTTGCTCTTTTCCTAAATAATCAAAGGTGGTTGTAATTGTATTAATATTAATTGATTCTTGAAACCAATTATTTGAAGAATAATTCTCAAAAGGTAAATAGTATTCTACATTAAATCTAAAAGAAGTGTTAGACAGCATTACTACTCGATTTGCTATTAGATCAATAGTGACTGTTTTAGAACTTGTTCCAGGAGTTTTTTCAACAGTTATTCCCAAAATTTCACCAAGATCATCTGAAATATATAATCCATTTGCTGAGTTTGGAATGTTAAATAAAATATTTCTTGAAGCATGAATGCCTAAATTTCTCAATAATAAATTCTCTCGAATTCTGATTATCCCCCAGGGGGAAATAAATATTTCACGAGTTATTTCTTCAATCTCTATTTTTGTACTTTCTTTATGTTTAACCCAAATCTGTACTTTCTTATAATTATTCAAGTTTGTTAAAAAAGGTTCTATAAAATCATCACCAATTTCGCTACTAATTGTTTCAAAATCATATGTTCTAGCATTAAGACCTGGATTATAAAGCCCCCAATCAGTGGAAATATCCTCATCTGCAGGTTCCCCAGTTTGCTGGTTTTCTGGAGTAAATACTGGAAAAAAATAGTAAGCTACTATTTGCCCCTCTATTTTATATGGTAATATAGGAAAAACCAAACCATTATAGTTAATATAATGGTCTTGTTGCCCAGTTTCATCAGGTATATAATAAGCTTCAATAAGATCTTTCAAAACTTGTCTAAAGATAATAGTTTTTGATTGATATGGTAGTAATGGAGAATCAAAGTAAATACTAAACATTTCGAATTCATTCATTACCATATTTAAACGGTCTGTTAATAATGTACTTTCACCTATTAATCTTTCTTCAGAAACACTCGTACTTTCAAAATAGATTAAATTATTTGAATGATTTAGAGGAATCCCAACTAAAATTGAACTTATTGGATTGTTATTACGATTCTCTATTGTTAAAATATCACGGATTTTTATTAAGCCATATGGATCTACATCCACCCGTCTATTAACATAAGTCAAAATTATATTTTCTGCTCCCTCTTGACTAAAAGCGGTTTTTGGATTAGTTTTTTCATCTCGATTTGAAGAATTAAACTCAGAAATTATTGGGATAAATAAAATATTCATAAAAAATATAAAAAACAGTATATAGATAATTAATAATCTTGTTCTTTTTAACATAATTGTTTAACTTTCCTGTGAAATTATCTAAGAGTAATGAAAATAATTAATAAAAACTTATTAAAATTATTTTTACTTGTCATAATAAAAATTTTATATGCTTTTGCTTATTATTAAAATAAGATTATCTAAATTATACTTTATTTATTTTTAATTATGTCATCTAGACGAACTCAATCAAGACGTACTAAAAGAAGAAGTGGATCTGCCCCCATGCCAATGGGAGGAGCAGGATTAATGAGATTCTTTCAAGATAGCTCAGTAGGAATAAAAGTTGGCCCAATTAGTACAGTTATATTATCTATAATTCTAATATTAATAGTAATACTAGCACACTTGGATGTTTTTGGCTGGTTATTCGCTCCTGGTGGTGGATAATATTTCTTTCTGTAATAATATGATACTTAACTGCTGATTGGTGATTTAGAATGAAAATTTCCGAATTTCAGAATTTAATTAAAGATCTTTATTTTAAAAAAGACCAAAATAGAGGGATTAATA
>JAHPYZ010000015.1:0-12499 GCA_019058425.1 Promethearchaeota archaeon | reverse complement strand
GGATTAATATGACTTTTATTTGGTTAATCGAAGAAATTGGGGAATTTGCTCGTATTCTAAGAAGTAAGGAAATAAGTATTACTGATGCTTCAGAAGAATTATCAGATATTGTTGCTTGGACAAGCTCTATAGCAAATTTACTAGGTATTGATCTTGAATCTGCTATTTCAAAAAAATATCCTGGAGTGTGTCTTAAGTGCAAATCAAATCCTTGTGTTTGTAGTAAGTAGTTACTTAAACGATCTATTATTAATGATTAATTATTACATCAGATCTCTTTACATATTAAATTTTTAAATAATAATAAAACTATTTCAAAAAAAAATAAAACTTCCTCAACATTTTTGTGTTTACAATGAGTCTTTCAGGTAAGAGAATTTGGATTGATATTGAACAACCCAAAACTGCAATAATGTTTAAATCTCTCTTAAATATGTTTGAAAATGAAGGTGCGAAGGTTTTAACTACTGCTCGAAATTATGATGCCACATATCAAATTTTAGATGATTCTCACATAAAATATAAAAAAATTGGAATGCATGGTGGTGAAAAATTAGAAAATAAGCTAGGAACTTATATAGATCGCTTGAAATCTCTTTTCCCGATAATAAAAAGTTTTTCACCAGATTATTTTGTGACTTTTCTATCTGTGGAAGGAACTAGAATTGCATATGGTTTAAAAATTCCATCCATTGCAATGAATGATGAGCCCCGAAATGAACCAGTATGCAAATTAATCCATCCGTTTATAGGTAATATAATCACTCCAGAATGTATACCACTAGAATTATATGTAAACCTTTATGCAGATCTCGAAAAAATTATCAGGTATAATGGACTTGATGAAATTGCATGGATTTCAGAATATACTCCCAATCCAGACGTTTTAAAAAGATTTGGTCTAGAAAAAGGAAAATATGTGATAATAAGGACTGAACCTACACATGCTTCATATCTAATTCACAAAACTAGACCAGAAGAAACTCAGATAAACACATTTTTACCCCCAATTTTCAAGGAATTTCCGAATCATAAATACTTCCTATTAGTTCGCTCAAAACTCCAAGAAAATTATCTCTCTAAAGGACTCAAAACTCTAAATAATGAAAATAATATTGTTATAACTCAATATTTGCCAAATTTAGTGGATTTATGTTTCTATGGAGCGATAGTTATTAGTGGAGGTGGAACAATTGTGAGAGAATCAAGTTTACTAAATGTTCCAAGTATACAATTTTTCCCGGGAGAATCTGCTCCCCAAGATAAGTTTTTAATAACAAATGGATTTCCTTTGGATCACTTGCGAGATTCAGATCAAATAGCTGATAGAACTATCGATATCCTTAATCAAGGTCCTACTCCTGAAAGATTTAAAATATCTTCATTTAAAGAGAAAATTGATCAGTTTGATAATCCTAATGAAGTTTGCTTTAAACATGTGAAGAAAAATTTAATGGCAAAATAAATATATAATTACTAAATCTTATTCATTTTGGATAAATTTTTGGTATAACATTTCAAGTTTTTTTCCTACTTCAGTCCAAGTATATCTCTTTATAAATTTTTGAGCTTTTTGAATTAGAGCTTGTCGTTTTGAGTCATCCTGCAACAAAGAGACTATTTCTTTTGCTAATTCTTTTGGATTTCGTGGAGGTACAAAAATAGCATTATCTTTTAGAACTTCTCGATAAGCAACTAGTGATGAACAAATTACAGGAGTTCCGCACGCTATTGCTTCAATTGGAGTAAGGCCAAAACCTTCAGAAGCATAAGAATATGTGACAAAAATATCTCCCATCGTGAAGAATGCAGGAATCTCTTTTTCAGAAACAAATCCAATGAAGTGGATATCCTTATATTTACGCTTCCATTCTTGGTAGGTTTTTTCCATATAAAAATCTGGTTTACCACCCATAACTAAATTAAGATCAGGGATCTCTTTTTTTGCTATCTGATACGCTTTAATAATATCATCTACTCCTTTATATTTAGCTATACGTCCGATATATAGAAGAATTGGACCTTTTATTTTTAATTCTTCTTTTATTTTTTGAGCTTCTTTAGGAAGGGGTTTATATTTGTTTTCAATCGCAGAATAGAGATTGAATAAATTGTTAATATCAATTTTAGGTATGTAATACTTTATCGCTCTTCTTATAAATTCGGAACATGTTGTAATATATGTAGATTTCTTAGCTATATATTTGATCAGGAACTTTTCAATTGGAATTCTGGTAAACCTCGTCTCATATGGTCCTAAATCGTGAATTGTTGAAATGAATCTTTTTTGATTGGCTAAGATAATTGGTAAAGTTCCTTTAGGGCTATTTCCGTGTATTATATCAAACTCATTCTTTTTTAGATATTTTATAGTATGTAAATTAAATTGTGGAAACCAGAAAAATCTCTTTCTAATTATGTTTGTTTGGATTAGATTTGGATCAGTAAGTTCAATATTCCATTTTCCTGTAATTACTTTGACATTATGACCTTGATTTTTTAAATAATTGTAAATCCCCGTAAAGAATTTAGCAGCTCCATCTTGAGTATCAGGAGCAAATGTTAAAGAAACGAAACAAATGTTTAATTTATCCATTTTAGCTTAGCAAGAAATATTGAGTATTGAGAATAAACCTTTCAAGTTAATTGTTCAAATCCATCTTCAGTTAAGAGGATAGTCTCCTCAATTTGTGCTACATATACTCCTTTTTTTTCAGCTAATACATAATGTGTCTGTAATTTTCCTTGCTGAATTAACTCTTGAAGTCCAAATGCAATACCTAATCTAAATTCTTTTGCTAGCCATCTCTCTGCAAATGGTAGAGTTTTATAGTTTTTATTAATAAAGCCAAGAAGTTGTTTAGAGGTTTTTCTACGTAAAGGGACTCTACCAGCATAAGGATTAAGTTCATAAATATATGAATATTGGGTGTTATGAACTGATCCTTCCCCAGTACTAGCGAATATCTCAATAGAAAAAACATCACCAGCATCCATTATATCCCCACCTTGAGATCCCAATTCAGGTAACTGTTTTTTTCCATGAACCGTCCATCTTTCGATTTGATGGCCGCCAAGTTCTCTAATTGGATTATAGTTAAAACCTTTAACTATTTCCTCTATCTTTCTACCAATATCTCGAGTATTTGTTTTTGGTTTAACCATCATTCTGGCTGCATCAAAAGCAACATCAGTTGCCTGTATAATATTTTCAAGTGATTCTTCTTCACTAAAATTCATAGAGAAGGCAGTATCTACGATATATCCACCTATATGAACACCTAAATCAATCTTGACTAAGTCACCGTCGGATATTTCTAAACCATCATCTTTTATGGGTGATGTGTAGTGTGCAGCAATATTATTAATGCATAAATTTACAGGGAAAGCACATAATCCTTCTAATTCCTCAATTTTCTCTTCAGTTTCAGATATTAAATCATACACTTTTGCCCCTACTTTAATTTTGGGTTTAATAAACTTCTTTACTTCTTGAGCGATTTTTCCAGCTTTTCGAAGAGATTCAATTTTAATTTTTTCCTCTTTTTCTTTATCCAACTCTTCCTTACTTTTTTCTTCTGGAGTTTTACTTTTTAAATTTTCATTCTCAGTCATTGTAATAACTAATGTGGGTTTTGATAAAAATATTTTTTAAATAAGTATTTACTTTATTAATAAAGTTAATATTAAAATTAGATTAAAATTAAAAATAAAAATAATATTATTATATTATTATCTTATTAGATCAATAACCTACTATTTGTTCAAGTTGATAAATCTTTGAGCGAAAATATCAGTGAACTCATCGACCTTTTAAGGCGAATGGAAGCAGTCAACTCAGATATTCAGGGAAGCGCTATTGTTAGTGTACAGGGATTACCCATCTGTTCCGTTCTTGCTAGAGATGTCAATGATGGGATCGTAAGTGCAATGAGCGCAGCTATATTAAGTGTTTCAGAACGTGCTGTAGAAGAACTTGCTCGGGGAGATCTAAAGAGAATTCTTATAGAAGGCGTCGATGGCATAATCATTTTATCAAAGGCAGGAGAAAATGCTATCTTATGCACTCTAGCAAAAAGTGATGCTTCACTAGGGATGGTTTTCTTAAATATCCAGAGTGTATCGAAAAAAATTGCTGAACTATTAGATTAATCTCATTTGATATTTATTTCGATTTCAAAACAATATTTTAATTCCATTGATATATTAATCATATGATGCCATCAAGTCAGTTTTATGAACAATTAAAATCAAAATTAATAAGTATAGAAAACAAAGATTTACTCGAAAAAGCTTATTATGAAAGTCTTTCAATATGTCTTAAATCTGGGCAGTTTGAAAGTTTTAGAAAATTGTTCAATGCATCTATTGATTTAAATCTATTCATAGATATCAAAAAAATTCCCAACCGTTTTAGTATTATTTCAAAATTACACTTGCAATGTCTAGAGAAAATATCAATCGGATATCAAACCTCAGCTCTAGGAGAGATAATAGATATTTTAAAATTTTGTAATGAATATGATTTATTTGATAAAGAAATAAATGACTTAGAAAGAAAAGAGCTTGTAGATCTCAAGAAAGACTTATTATTAATTGCAAATTTGCATGATTTATTTGATCGAGTATCAGATTCACTTATTTTGTATATTTATAAAATTATGCCTTACGATATTTATCTCTATTTTAAGGAAAGACAAGATCGAGCAAATCAATATTTCTCAGATATAGATAATTTGATGTATTATATTAAAAACGTTTTTTTTGACCAATATTCCATATATGGGTTAAGTGTTAAATATTTAAGCACTGTAAAAAAATTTTTTAACAAATTTAAAAAGAGTTATTTGGAGTATAAGGATAATTTGAAAAATAAGGAATATAATACACCAGATAAGGACAGAGAATTAATTTCTTTTAATGCTACCTATAAGTATCGAACATTTTATAATGATACAGAGGAAGAACATGAGCACCACGAAATTAAAAAGCACCTTGTATCTCCAGAGAATATCTTTAAAAATATTGACAAAATTCAAGATAAAAGTATTTATAATTTTTATAACCTATCAATGGTTCTTCTTGGAGGATTAGGACCTCAAGGTTTAGGTTTTACTTATTCTACACCTAAAGGAGGCGTTGTTGAGATATGTTCAGACATTAAACAAAATAAAGCAATAATTATCAAGTTTAAAAGATTCTTGAAGACACAATTTATTGAGAAATTGAGAAAGGAAATGGAAAACTTACATGTACAAGTAATTACAATTAAAAAAGTATTAAATTACCTTACTGAAGTATTAGATAAAAAAGATCTTATCAGCTTTTTTGAAAAAAAGTCTATTATAAGTAATATAGAAGACTTCTTACTTGAAGACAAAGGAGAACTTAATCTCTCGGATATTAATTTTAAGAGATTGGTAAATAAAATTTCGAATGCCATAAATTCAATTTTAAGACCTATAAAAATGATGGATCAATATAAAGCTCGAATGTATTTAGTGGCTAGTGGCTTGTTAAAATCAGAAGACATTGCAAAATTAACAAGTTTGAAGGAAAAATCCCACTATGACATTTTAAGGGAACGAATTTTCTTTCAATATATCACTGAATGGTCATATGAATTATATCAAATTGAAAAGAAAAATAAAAAATAACCTATTGATTCCTATTTATATCCTATTTTCTGATTTCTTGAATTTGATCAAAAATATTATCGAAGCGTTCTCGTATTGACCCATACAAACCTTCTTCTTCTGATACAACCGAATTAATTGCTGTTTTTAATCCATAATGACTTTCTGAAATTAAAATTCGAATTGGTAATGTCAGAATATCATTCATTATCATTAGTAATTCCTGGAGGATGTTAATAATCTGAGGGACACGCTCACGAGTTTTATCAATAGTGGAAGCTTCTGAAGAAATTAAGCCATCTTCCCTTTCTTCTTTTAATTCTTCCCAAACATTTTCTTTCAATTCAGAAAAATCAATCCCTAAATTTTCTAGAGCCATTTGAGCACCCTCAAAGATATAATTGATTGTGTCTTTACCAGTAAAGAGTTTAACATTTTCTACCATATCTAAAGGTGCTATCTGATCAAGAAAACTTACTAGTAATGCATTATAATCTCGTACTACATCAAGAGGAATGAACAATAAAGTCATTTCTTTTAGTTGTTTAAAGATATATCCAAAAACTTTTGCAATCCATTCATTTTTAAATGATTTTTCTAATAATCCTCCATATTCATTTAGGAGATGAATTCCAAGGTATCCTATTATCCGAATCATATCATCTTCATAATTTCTAAAGTAATCAAAGAAATGCTCGGGTTCCATGTTTAATTTATCTCTGATTATATCAGAAACTCTATTTTTAATACCTTCTAAGGGTTCATCAAGATATTCCTCTAGTTTATCAATTGAAATAACATCCTGGAGTTTATCGAAAATATCAAGTTTTGTCTCTTGCAGAATCTCTTCTTCCTCTAAACTTTCTTCAAAGTAAATCCCCGTTGACTTTTTTTCTTTATTCCTTGAATCCATCAATTCTGTCCATTCTTTATAATCATGAATCTTACAAATAAATTTAAGAGAATCTCCACCTCTAGCTATACATTCTTGTTCTATGATTTGGATTCTATAATCGTTCCTTTTTGTTCTTAATATGAAATTAGCTACACTCTCTAACATTCCACACAAACCACAAGCTAAACCTTCTGATTTCTCGTTTTTTATTTTATTGAAATCAAAGGTATCTTCCTTATCTTTGCCATAACCTGCACAAATTGGACAATTTTTTATCTTTAAAACATAATCATTATACTTTGATTCTTGCTTAGGAATTTCTTCATAGGTATAGTCATCTAATTCTCTTCCGAAAACAACAACCCATAGAATTTCAAAATATTCTAAAACTTTTTTAGGATTTCCCGGCATAAATTTAAATATACTTGAATGGCGTTCACATGATTCATAAGCTGATCTTTTTCCTATTTCTCTGAGAATAATAAGGCTCTCTTCTTCATTATTGGTGATTTGATTAACCTCTTTAAGAATTTCTCTATATAGAAGTGTATAAAATAAAGCATTAGTCGATCTTCCAAATACTTTAGTTATTTTTTTCATTAACCATTGGAATGCTCCCAAATTTATCTCTCCTTTCCAGTTTTATATTTAAAAATTTGAATACAAGATTTATTACCATAAGCTTTAGATTGATATACTTTATAAGGCTCTAATGTAATTGATGATTGTTCATACAATTCCTTATTTATAAGAGATATAAATTCCGATATAAGCCCTAGTAATATTTCACAGCCAGCTATTTCTATATCACTATAATGATACTTACATAATGCACATTTATAATCTTGAACTCTAATTTCTCTTTCAGATTCATTGATTTCTAAAGAAACTGCGCTATTCAAAACTTTTTGATAAATAGTTGTTATAACATCCTTGATATTGTTGAGTGTAACAATATTTGTAGGTTTCCAATAGTTAATATATGTCTTAGCAATATTTTGTCCCATTCTTCTTAAACTATCCTTTGAATCCTCTACGCCGTTTTTCTCCATTAAACGTATTAATATATAGACTGCATTTCTCATTTGATTCATAGTTGCGTCTGTTTCTATTAACTGTTTCCTCGAAAAATTCATTTTTCTTTTTTCTAAGATTATATTTAATTAAATATTGAAAAAATTTCATCAAATAAAAAATTTTTATGTCTTTACAAAGATTATTTGTATGAAAATCAAATTATAATTAAGTAGAAATGAATAAGTTAATAATCTCCTTTTTAGATATTTATTATCATAGAGAAATAACATTTAAAAGGAGGAAATATATTTAATCGTTGAAAATGATAAAATTACATTTTATCAACGATTTCTCTAAGAACTTGTTCTCCAGCAGCTCCTACCATAATACCATTTCGAACAAGTAACTGCCCTTGAACCTCTATTGGATGATTTAAAAGAACACCATTATTGAAAAATAGAAGGGTGGGTATGGCAGTAATACCAAATTTTTCACCAAGTGGTCTATTTTTATCAAGGTCTTCTTTTACTAACTCTATTAATCCTTCTTCTTTTAATTTTTCCAATATTGGGCTTAAAAATCGACAGGGACCACACCAAGTGGTATAAACATCTAAGATAACCTTCCCCTGCTTCATATTTTCATTAATTTCAAGACCAAATTCTTTTAGTTCTTCAATATTCGTCATATCATCTCAATTTTTAAATAATTTGCTTTATAGTAAGTTTTTTTATATTATTGTGGAGATAAATATTTGATTCTTTTTATTAATTTCATTTACAATATAAAAACTTCTCACCAAAAATGATAAATGAAGATTTATTAACAGGATAGGATTTCAAATTCAATATGTGATTTTAAAAGAATTAATTTTAAAATCGACAATAAGTTATACTAAATAATATTAAGATAAACTAATTATTTCAAATGGCAACTATAGATTTTAGTTTCAGAAACCAAATTCTTGGTAATGATATCGGTAATACCTTAGCATATTGTTATCAATGTGCAACTTGTAGCGGTGCGTGTCCTGTAGCGCAGGTTACTGAAGGTAGATATAACCCAAGACGCTTAATTTTAGATGCATTATTAGGACTTAAGGAGAAAATTTTTGGTCCAGATAACTCTTTTAATATTTGGGGTTGTACTGTATGTGATACATGTGATGAAGTATGTCCTCAAAAAGTCGAGCTTACAGAAATTTTCACTATTCTAAAAAACATGAGTGTAGAAAGGGGTGAAGCTCCTGCTCACTATACAGGTCAAGCATCAACAATATTGGAACATGGTAAAGCTATCCCTATGCAACCCGCTATAGAAAGAAGACGCACACAACTGGGACTACCTGCAATTATGACTCCTGATATAAATGACATAAGAAAGTTGCTAAAAACAACAAAATTGACTGAAAAACTCCCAAAAACAGAATAACTTTTTCTTATTTCTTTTTACTGTTATTTTGATTTATTAATTTTAGTTAGAGTTTTATAGATTTATTCTATAATTGAATTATAACGAAAATTTAATTAATTAAAATGTAAATAATTTTAGAGGTAGAATATATTGCGAAAACCTATAATTGGTGGTAATTGGAAAATGAATCGAGGTACTCCCCATGAATCAAAAGAAATGTTAGAAAGTTTAATTCCTCTAGTAGAAGGAATTAATAATGTCGACATAATAATTGCAGCACCTTTTACAGTACTTATTAACGCTTATGAAATTTTAAAGAATACTAATATTAAGTTAGGAGCACAAAACATGTACTTTGAGGATAAGGGAGCATATACAGGAGAGATTTCACCTAGTTTTTTGAAAGATATTGGTGTTGAGTATATCATTCTTGGCCATAGTGAAAGAAGGGATATTTTTAAAGAATCAGATTCTTTAATTAATAAAAAACTTAAAAAGGCATTATCTATAAACTTAAAGCCTATAGTTTGTATAGGTGAACATCTTGAAGAAAGAGAAGCAGGAAAGACTAAGGAAATAATTGAATATCAAATTAATGTAACATTTAAAGACCTCACAAGTGAAGAATTACAAAGAGTTGTAATAGCATATGAACCAATCTGGGCAATAGGAACTGGAAAAACAGCCACTCCAGAACAAGCAGAAGAAATTCATATTTTCATTAGGGAAATACTTAAAAAAAAATTTAACGAAGAGACTGCCAACATGATAAGAATACAATATGGCGGTTCTATTAAGCCTATAAATGCAGAAGATTTGTTTAATAAAGAAAATATCGATGGAGGTTTAGTTGGGGGTGCTTCACTTCAAGCAAACTCTTTAAGTCAGATAATAAAGGCTGCTGATAATTCCTATAGATAAAATTTCTTTTAAAATATATATATTTTATCTTTTCTTCTTTATTAAATTTATAATTTTCTCTATTCTTTAATATTTTATATAAAGTATGCTAACCAAGAATTTTATTAAAAGCAGAAGTAAGCTTTGCAGGGAATTCACCAAAATAACTTTGGGGATCTGCAAAAAGCAAAAAAAAGTAGGGTTCAAATAAATTATTCTCAACAGTAGGTCCAATATCTGATTTTATGATACATACTTGAATTGACTCTCCCGAAAAAAATGACTGTCTATAAATCCACTCCAAGGGAAGGATTTCAGGAATATACCCAATATGCCTTAAAATGTGATAAACATTCTCTAATGAATATTTCTTTCCAAAAGTAATGATTGGTGAAAGATCAAATGAGGTTATACAAATTCCCCACAATCCATAATCTTTCATTTCACTCAAAAAATCATTTGCTAGGCGTTTAATGTCATGTTGATGTTTTGTTATTATTTTTCTCGCACTCGAATCAGTCAATATATCAACGATTTTAACTTCTTCATTTTTATGTATATTATCAGCCGAATCAAGTGGTATTTTAGTGTTTATAAAATTAGAATAGACTAGTTTTATCTTTGCTCGAACAGATTTATGTAATAAAAAAGATTCAGTTTGTGCTGTAATTAATACATCTCCGTGTAAATTTTTTTCTTTTTCTCTATTTTTGGTTGTTTGCTTTTCTATTCTAGATTTAAATTCAAGTACTTCGATTTTTTTATCGATATTTCGAGCAAATTCAAAAAGTGCTGATATTAGTCCAGCAGTAAGATCGAATTTTGATTCCAAATCTAAATCTTCCTGAAGTTTAGGTGTATCTTTTGAAAAATCGAAAAATCTAAGTAATAATTTTACGCCTTCCGGTACATCTCTAATCACTATGTTAAAATAAGGAAAACCAGTGGTAGATATAATACTAAGTTCGTATATAGTCATTCGTTTTAAATTCTTATATATTCAAATTTTAATAAATTATTTGATCTTAAGTTAATAAAACCATGTAGAAATTGTTATTTTTACATATTCAAAAATAATAAAATCATATTAATATTTAAGAAATTACAATTGCAGGTTTACCGGGGAGTGCATGAACTGCTTTTTTTTCATCTGAATCCTTTTCAAAATTAACTTTTACTTTAGATTGGAATTTGTTCTCAATTATTGGTGTTATTTCATTAAAAAATTTATACTCTTCATCCAATGTGAGTGTAAATTTTGGATATTTTCCGATTTTTTTTAGAATTTTGCCAATTGTAAAACTGATGAATTCTCCATGGCTTTTTAGATCGCTATCTTGCATCAAATTTTTCATAATTTCTCCTTGATTCTTAGTATCTTCGAGTAAAAGCATTAGTTTACTGTAGAACTTTAATTTCCAATGGTCAGCAATGATTATTGAAATTTTTTCTAAATGGTCTTTTTTCATAGCTATTTTTATGTTACCAATATCATCAATAATATTTTTCATTAATTTCCATTTATAATCAAATTCTTGTGTAAGTAGTTTATCGTTATAAGAAGGCCATGATGCTAAGCTCACAAAACCCTCTCTCCCACTTAGTTCCCAAATTTCTTCTGTCATATGAGGTGCTATTGGATGAAGCAATAAAATAAGTTTTTTCTTACATTCTTCGAAAAACTCCGTTTTAACTCCTTCACTTCTGTATACAACCAATTCAGACACAAATTGGATTAAATTATTAACTGCATTACGTATTGCTAGTTTATCCATATTTGTAGTAAACTCTTTAATTGTCTTATTTAAATAATATTTAATCAATGTATCTCGAATTGTAGTAATTTCACGAACTTTCCTTTCTGATTCAGTTAACAGAAGAAATGTATTTTTTAAAAATTTAAATGCATAATCAACACCTTCATCAGACCATTCTAAACCTGATGATGGACTTGCACCAAATAATATAAAGAATCTTGCAGCATCCGCTCCATATTTCTTTATAATCTCCCCCGGATTAACTGTATTTCCATAACTCTTACTCATTTTAACAGATTTTTCAATAAGATTTGTATTACCACACTTTTTACATGTCATTTTCTTTAAATCTGCTTTCATTAGGAAGACTTTACAGATAGGACAATATGGTTGACCTTTATTAATCATTCCTTGAGTGAGCAAAGACTGAAAAGGTTCGTCAAATTTGTGTAAGTCTAGATCTCTGGTAACTTTTGTGAAAAACCTTGCATAAATTAAGTGCATAACTGCATGCTCAATACCTCCTATGTATTGATCTACATTACCCCAATAATTAACAATATCCTTATTAAAGGGAAATTTAGTTTCAACAGAAGGAGGATCACAAAATGCAAAAAAATACCAAGAACTATCAATAAAAGTATCCATTGTATCAGTTTCTCGTTTTGCTTTATTACCACATTTAGGACATTGAGTATTGACAAAACTTTCACTAGTTTCTAAAGGATTTCCTGTCCCTGTGAATATTACATCTTCAGGTAAATAAACAGGTAAATTTTCATAAGGTACTGGTAATACACCACATTGATCACAATAAATAATAGGAATTGGGCATCCCCAATAACGTTGACGTGAAATTCCCCAATCTCTTAATTTGTAAT
>JAHPYZ010000136.1 GCA_019058425.1 Promethearchaeota archaeon | reverse complement strand
AATATGGCTCAGAATGATTGCAATATAAGTCAAAAATTACATCAGAAGTATTATAAATACCAATATCATCATTATCAATATCTTGGAAATATATCTCGTTTAAAGTAATGTTATATTTTTGATAAAAGTATACACTCTCATCAAGAGCTAAAGAGGCATTAAATGAATCGTATGTATTATTGAATTTATCTTGATGACCAAACATTGTTTCAGAAGGATCATTTCCTGAAGTATAGTTTGTTAAAAGTACACTCTCCTGATATGGGGGACAATATTGACTTAAAGCCGAATCAGGAACGCGATTATCTAACCTTGCAAACTTAAAGAGGTAAGTCCCAATTCCTGATTTATGAGTTAAAGTGAAATTAAGTTCAACTTCATATTTTACACTTTGGGATATATTGTAATTAGAAATACCTTCACTTGGATATGATGATAGAGGATATGGTTCCATAGTATCAGGAGATATTAATAATGGTAACGCGATTGAATTAATAGAAGGAAAAATAAACATGTACAAAAATGTGAAGATTATTTTGGTATTCATATAAAAAACTTAGATTTGTATTTTGTATTAGAAATAAAAACCTCTATTTTTAATTTTAACCATTAAAAAAAAGTAGTGTGATGATTCATAATTATATTCATAAGTATGAATTTTTATATTTTTAATATAACAAATAAATCTATTTCTTTAGGGTTTTGATTTATAAAGTTTATTTGATTGACGGAGATAATGGTATATCACTTCTAGAATCAACATTTAAAGAATTAAAGAAGATTCAAGATGATATTTTAACTGGATTCTTTAAAGCTATTAATACTACCATAGATGTTATTCAAGAGGCGATGTCTAAGGGAAGAAGAGTAAATGAAATGGATAGAGTATTACAATCTGAGGATTCAATTATCTTTATTCATTATCATCCCTTATCAAGAATACTTTTCTGCTCAATTTCAGATGCAGATGATGAAATACTTCAAATCGAAGAAGTCGTTCATAAAATTGCAAATAGATTTTGGAAAAAGCATCAATCTGATCTTAAGAACTTTAGAGCTACAACAGATAAAACTAGATTCCATACATTAATTGCTGATATTGAAAATCTTACAATTGGAGGACGTATAGCAGAAGTTTTCCCTCAATTATTGGTTGTAAAGAAAGTATTGGAAAAAGTACTTTCCATGGGAATGATTAATAGTCTTGATTTTCAAGTAGCGTTACAATGTACTGGGAAAAATTCACCATTAAAAATCTCGAGAAATTTAAATAAAAAACGTCCAGAAATAAATGAAATTTTGAAAAAATTAGAAGAGTTAGATATTATCAAATTTTGAATAGCGATTTTAAATCTAGTTCAATTCATTATTCCAAATAGAAAGAAATAAAAATTTTCCTTTGTTTTCCAAATTAATTAACATAATTTGTGATCATTGAAAAATAATGGAAAACAAACAAAAGCAAATTGCGGTAGTAAAGAGTCCTAACAAAGATGCTCATGCTAGAAAAGGACACGGATTTTCATTAGAAGAGATTAAGCAAGCGGGAATATCTATTGATACAATGAGAAAATCGAAAATCCGGATTGATTACTTTAGAAAATCAGCTAACCCAGACAATATTAAAACACTTAAATCATTAGAAATTCCATCTTCAGGAAAAAAAAAAAAGAAACCATTTGTTAAAAAAGAAAAGAAGAGGACACCATATAAACCTAAAGGAGAAAAGAAAAAAGCAAAGCCTAAGATAAGTCCTACTAAACCCACTCCTAAACCCATTAAAAAGGAAAAAGTAAAACCCACTAAGAAAGAAAAAGTAATTCCTCCTAAGGTTGAAAAAATAAAAAAGCTTCCAATCGAAACCACAGGAAAACCTTTAACTGAAATACCTGGACTAGGAGCAGCAACAGCTAAAAAATTTAATGAATTAGGTGTTGATTGCATAGAAGCATTATGTGAAGAGAATCCCGAAGAATTGGCACCACTGGTAAAAGGCGTATCAGTAGAAAGATTGAAAAAATGGATTGATGAAGGGAAGGAGTTAATCCAATAAAGACATTACTTTCTGATAATTCCTTCTCAATTTTTAATATTTCTCTATTGATTATACAATTTTTATGACAGAAATTTTATAAAGAATAAATTTATGTAAGAAATAATCTTAATTCTTGAAAATTAAAATATAAAGGGGTAATTATATGGAATACAATTATTATATCTATAATAAACCCGAATGTGGAGTTATCATTAATAAAATGCCAATTTGGTATAAAGAAGTAGAATATACAGGAGATGAGATAAAAGGCTCCATTACATTAGATACTCAGAATGAATATGATGAAATTTGGGGCCCTGAGTCTAAAATGGAGATAAATTGGGAAAAAAAAGATCGAATGAACTTTTTCTATTATAAGGAAGTGCAGATTTCAATAGATATGTATAACGCGATTGGTATTGTAGTAACAGAAAAGAACAAAGATTGGTTAAGGAGTCATGAAATTACATTTTGGTCTGGTCATCGAAATAAAATGATACGAAAGAGGTTTTATACTGAAAAAGTAATGCATTGTATATTTTATTGCGATATAAATGAAAGATTAATTAATGTTCATACCTCGATAATTGGAGACAAGTATGAAAATTTCAAACCCTTTATATTAAAATCTTTTAATTCAATAGAATGCCATTAAGACATTGGTTTTTCTGCAAAAATAAAAAAGTTGTCTCGTTCTGAAGGACCTCCGGTTATTTTAAACTCATTAATTCTAAAATTCTTTAATAATTTCTTAAGTTCATTTTTAGAGAAGAAGTGATAAAATCGATTATATGATTTCTGTTCCTTGGAAAGAGTCCAAGGGATAAATTTATCTCCAAATTCTTGTAGACCAATAAGTTCCTGCTGCTTTTTATAATTAAAAATGAATTTTCTTTTAAACCATTCAGAAATAAAATAGTTCCTATATTGTTTCTGCCACTTACGCCATACTGTTAGTATTAAATTCCCATTATTCTTCAATATACCGTAAATTTGATTGATAGTATACTTTCTTTCAGATTTTTTCTTAATGTGATGAATAGCTGCAATTGAGAAAATATTATCTACTATATTTGGGCGAAATGGATGATTAGAAATATCCCCATGAAGAAGTTGAATGAAATTTGATTCTTTTATTGAATATTGTTTAATATCTTTTAGATTTGAAAGGGCTATTTTAAGTAATTCAAAGGAAAGATCCAATCCAATCAATTTTTTTGGAGATACACCTAAGATTTTGAAATTTCTGCCATTCCCGCATCCTAAATCTAAAATTAACCCCTTAAAAATATAATGTTTCTTATTTAAATGATTTAAAAAAAACTTGAGTGGACGCCATGGTCTTTTTCGTTTCAAATGATAGTCTTCTGCAATATGATTAAAAC
>JAHPYZ010000101.1 GCA_019058425.1 Promethearchaeota archaeon | reverse complement strand
TCAATTTTTGATATGATTTTGTCAACAATACTTAGGTATTAATACCTATATAAAATTTATTATTTCTTAATTTTTTTTTATATGATATAAAAGTGATTAGAAAAAAAATAGGAAGTTATAAATCTACTCTTGATATACTACCCAAATATAGTCCATTTCTAATATTCCAGGAGTAGAAAAAGAAGTCTCCCAATTATAAAATTTTACATAATCTACAACTTTACCTGGATCTAAATCGTAGATAAGTGTCCTCCAAGCCCCAGAATATTGAGCATGATGATCATGTGTACTATCAGTGTAAAATATATAAATATTGAAGGCATTCCCTCCATTATAGGGATGTATTTCCATTTCCAATTCGTTATTATTACCAACTTCACCAGGATCTGGAAAATAAACCTTAACTGATAATTCATATTTAAATGTATACCATACTCTTATTACTCCAGTCCACTTAACAATTCCATCACCATCGGTTTTTATGTTGCCTAGGTTACCTTCTTGGCATCCACAAGCAACTACTATTTCATTTGGTTTAACCGTGCCACTATAAGGCAAACCTAGGGTCGTTGGTGATATCATTACCATCGCTAATATCCCAAATGTACTTAATAGGATTAATGTTCTTTTATTTTTCATACTATTTGCCCTTTTTTTATTTTAGTAGTTTTACAATGAATGAAATTATTCATTCAATTTTTGATATGATTTTGTCAACAATACTTAGGTATTAATACCTATATAAAACTTACTGTTTTTTTCAAAATTTAAGATATTTACTAAGACTTCAGACAAAAAAAAATATTACATTTTTATTCAAACCTCATAGTTAAAAATTTATTTTTGGTTTATCTGATTAAATCATTGATTTTGAGATTTTTATTAAATTAATTTCTATGAATATTATTTAGATTTTTGCTAATCTCATATATTAATTGAATTACTATAAGTTCTTTCTATGACCTTTTGGCAAAATACAAACTTTTTTATATTGATATTCTTTTGTGAAGCTTATACCACTCAATAAATCCTAATGGGTGCCGCTAATTTCAAACTTAGTCTTAAAATTAGATAATGTTTGTAAAACATATGGAACTCTTAAAGCAGTTAATAATATAAATATTGAGGTTAAGAGAGGTGAAGTAATTGGATTTGTGGGACCAAATGGTGCAGGTAAGACTACAACACTTAAGATGATTGCGAGATTAATCCATCCGACTTCTGGAGATATATGCATTTTAAACAAACAGGGAACACTACAAAATATTCATAAAAATTCTAAAAATCTCGTGGAGATGGGATTTTTAATAGATATTCCTCATTTTTACAACCTAAATCCTTATCAGATATTAAAACATATTGCGAATCTTAGAAATTATCCGAAAGAGAAAATAAAACAACGAATAGATCAATTATTAACAGCGTTTAATTTAATTAGATGGAAATATAAGAAAGTTAAACATTTTTCTAAAGGAATGATTCAGAAATTAGGGTTTATCGCAGCAATTATTCATGATCCTGAAATTATCATATTAGATGAACCCCAAACAGGATTAGATCCTAATGCACGCATTGATGTTCGAAAATATATAAGACACCTTCAGGACAAGGGAAAAACCATCTTTCTTGCCTCTCATATGCTTTATGAAATTACTGAGATCTGCGATAAAATTGCCTTGATAAACCATGGTTCAATTATAGTATTCGATACATTGAAAAAACTAGAGCTTTTACTTGAATCTAAGGAAATAGTCTGTGAACTTATAAAACCAATCCCCTTAGAAAAGAAGGATCCTGTACTATCAAAGCTTAGCCAATATCTTAGCCCATATTTAGAAAGAGAAGTAGATCCTACAAGTTTGAAGGAAAAAATTAGTTATGTTCCCCAAGAAAAAAAAATAATACTTCATTATGATGGTAAAGACGAATCAAGAATAGAGATATTACGTATCTTAGTAGAAGAATTTAAATCTGATTTCGCTATTGAATCCTTTTCTAAATCGAAAATATCTCAATTAGAACAATTATATACCCAAATAATAAATGATAATAAGGAAAAACCAAATTTACATAATGGGAAGTGGTAAGACTGGAATCTTTAAATAAAGCGTATCATGCACTAAAACCTGTCATCTACACGTTTACTCTGGAATTACGCCACCAGATCAAAAAATTTGCTATATTTTCAGGAGTGATCTTTTTTATTTTATTATTAACTGTATATTTAGATTATTTTAATTTAACTTTATATACTTCACAACCATTTTTTTACTATCCGCCAATTAATAATTTTTTTATGATTATTGTATTAGCGGTCAGTGTCTTTTTTGGAGGTATTGTCTGTTCTGAATATAAAAATAAAACAGGATTGGCAATATTTCCTTTAATTAACAAATATAAATTATTTATTGGTAAATATCTTGCGAGTGTAGTTTTAGTTACTGGTATTAATGCAGTATTCTATTTGACTATGACTCTTTTTTGGTATAACTTTTATGGAGAACCATTACTCAATACTGTACTATATAGTTATGGTTTTATGGTATTATTTGCTCTCGCTTTAGGTAGCATTGCGATATTTTTAAGTTCTTTTTTACCCTCAACATCTTTAGTAATTATAATAATGCTGGGATTTTTATTTATTTGGGATTTATCTATTTCAACTTTTATCATTTCCACTGCACAAAATATAGAGCCATTATATTCTTTTTGGTATCTATTTTCTATAACAACGAACATTCTTTATCCTGATTTTTCCACAATGGTTAGATATGATGAATATCAGGGTTGGCTTTTTCCAAGTATAGAGGGTGCATTGGTTACATTATCACTTTATACGATTTTATTTTTAATTTTAAGTATTTTATTATTTAAACGTAGGGAATTTTAAGATTATTAATATAAAAAAGAAAATAGAAAATTGACTCTGAATATGATATGAAGAAAAGAAAAAGGACAAAACTAATACTAGGAGTATTTTTAATGCTTATTTTTACTTTAGTAAATCCTTTATTATTTTCTATGGTATATGCTAATGTGAATTATACTCACAATTTAAAAAGAGGAACACAGATTTTAGAAGTAAAAAAATATGACGAGGCAACCTGGAAAAATACAGTGAATGTAACATCAACTCCTAGTGATTGGTTCGGGGGGGATGCTGATAAAATTGGAGCAAGGAGTAAAATGACTTTATTTTATCGTGAAGGATATATTATGTCCTCATCAGAGTTATTTTTCTCATTTGTTCTTTTATGTGTTGATTTAAGACATTTTCAAAATATTACCAATAATAAATATAACAATACTTTTATAAACACACTTTATCCTAATTTATATAATGGCTTTCTATATCACTATGAAAAGTGGAATTTTACAATAAAAGAATTTGATACCAATACAGATTACTCAAATAAGAAAATATCATATATTATTCGAAATCCTGAAAATTTTTCAATGTTATTAAATAATTATAACAACTTTGCTGGGATGGTAAATAATGATACAAAACTTCAATTATTAAATTATACATTTCCTTTTTTAGATGGAGATGATTTCGTATGGCAATTTATTACTTGGAGGTATCCCATCCCTAACCCAAAAAATGAATACTTAAACACTTTTATAAGCACAATTGGATGTAAAAATACAACAATCCAAGGAAATACACTTGTTCTTCAACGATATGGAGAAAAGAATTATATTATTGAAGTGACGTATGGAGTCCATGGTTTAGTAGATTATATTGTTGTCAAGGATGCCGAAGGGTATGTATTTTATAAAATTACTAGTTTTTATCCAAAAACTGTAGTCAATATCATTCTGGGGATATTAGTTGTTTTCGTTTTGGGAATAATAATATTAATAATCGTGCAAAAATATAAACAACAGAGATATTTCAATCAAACTATATGAGCCTGTAAATATATAGCATCTAAAAATTTAAAGAAGTTGTTAATATTAAGAAAAAAGTTGAATAAAATAAGTAGAAGTGAAATAATGGAATTATAATAATAATTATTAGATTAGAGGGGTTAAATGAATTAGTAAGACTATCACACTTAATATGATTACTATATTAATCCATCCAAACTCTAAAAGATATCAATCTTAAACAAATAATAAATTATAAAAAAACAAAAGTATGAGTGAAAAGAAACAAGCTATTAGGTTGGATTTCTTAATTAATGCATCCTATTCAATTAAACCGGTTATCTATACTTTTTTTTTGGAATTAAGACTTCAATTCAAAAAATTTGTGATATTTTTATGCTTAACTTTTGTTGTTTTATTTTTATTGAGTTTTGTAAATTATATTTTTAACCGATTACCACATTCACTACCATTATTTTATGAAATTTTAACTGACTATTTGTTTATGATTATAATTTTTGCAGTGAGTGTCTTTTTTGGAGGCATTATCTGTTCTGAATATAAAAGCAAAACAGGATTAGTAGTACTACCTCTAATTAACAAAAATAAAGTAATTCTCGGAAAATATCTTGCGAATGTAGTTTTAGTGAGTGGAATTGTTGTTGTTTTTTATTTAACTCTAACCCTTTTTGCATACTATTTTTATGGTGGTCCATTACTCAATACTATACTATATAGCTTTGGCTTTGCAATATTATACACTCTTGCTTTAGGTAGTATTGCGATTTTTTTAAGTTCTTTTTTACCTTCCATAATTCCTGTAATTATTATAATGGTGGGATATATTCTAACATGGGATTCATATTTATCTCAATTTTTTGCTGACAGTAATGGGGAATGGAGCCAATATATTCTTTTTCATATCTTTTTGAAATAGTAAAACAGATTTTTTATCCCGATTTTACCATAATGGCAGATATAACGAATATCAGGGTTGGCTTTTCCCTAGTATAGAAGGAGCATTAATAATATTATCACTCTATATTATTTTATTTTTAATTTTAAGTATTTTATTATTTAAACGTAGGCAATTCTAGATATATTTACATATAGAAAAGAAAATAAATAAATCAACTATGAATGTGATATGAAGAAAAGAAAAAGGACAAATATAACACTAGTAGTTATTTTAATGGTGATATTTCCCTTAGTACACCCTTTCTTAATTTCTATGGTATATGCTAATACTAATTATACTTTAATTTTGGAAAGAGGGACACAGATTTTAGAAGTTAAAAAATATGATGAGGCAACCTGGATAAATACAGTAAATATAACATCAACTCCCAGTGATTGGTTTGGGGGAGATGCTGATAAAGTTGGAGCAAAAAGTAAAAGTACACTACTAACGTACTATTATGAGGCATTATATGCTACTTTTTTATTTTTTAATTTGGTAATTCCACAAAATTCTCTACTAATGTTTTCAAATATCAGTAATTATGGATATAATCATACTTATATAACCAGAAATTATCCAAGTTTTTATAGAGTATGGTATTATGAATATAATTATTGGAATTTTACTATAAACGAATTTGATATTACCCCTGATGAATTGTATTCAGAGTCATATATTTTTCAAGATCCTGAAGATTTTTTGTTATTATTAAATGATTATAATGATTTTGCAGGAAAATTAAATAATGACACAAATCTTCAACTATTTAATTATTCATTTCCTCTTCTGAATGGAGATGATCTCGCCTGGCAATTTTTTATTAGACGAATTTCTATAGCTAATCCAAAAAGTGATTACTTAACGACATTTATTAATACAATTGGATGTAAAAATACAACAAATCAGGGAAATACACTTGTTCTTCAACGGAATGGAGAAAAGAATTATACTGTTGAAGTGAAATATGGTATTCAAGGTTTAATAGATCATATTATTATAAAGGATGCAGAAGGGTATGTTTTTTATGAAATTACTAGTTTTTATCCAAAAATGATAGTTTACGCCATTCTTGGAATCATGCCTTTTTTCATTATAGGATTGATAGTAGTAATAATCATAAAAAAATATAAACAACAGAGATATTTTAATCTAACTAAATAAAAATATTGATATATATTAATAGATAGTTAACCAAAACAGGTAAAATTAAATTATAATAGATAAGTATAATATATGAACTAAGAAGACTAATTTCAGATTTGATGAGTAGGAGATTCAGAAAGAGAATTATCTATCTCAATTTGATAATAACATTTCATGAATAGAGTAAAAAAAAAAGTCTACTTTTAAAAATTTGATTAAGTCTTACTGGTAAATCTGAAGCTTTTAAGTTTTATTGGTGCTATTATACTTTTAAATTTATAAGTTGCCATTACAGGTTGTTTAAGTTCTTTTCCTATTTCAATGTCTGTAAAAATTCTTGGAATCTCATCAGTAAACCTCATGTTTTTAGCTGATCCTATAATTTCTCCATTCTTGATGATGAATAATCCATCTTTAGTCATACCTGTAAATGATCCTACTGGGGGGTTAACAAAGTTAATATAATGAAAATTCGTTATTAATAAACCATTTTTAGTTTCTGAAATCATTTCTTCTTTACTATATGTACCTGGATTCATTGTTTCAGCAAACGGAAAGGGTACAGTAGTTCCAAGAATAGTATAACAAGTTCCTAATGCTTTAGTTCCTAGTCTAACTGCATCTAAACGAGAAGATGAATAATTCTTCAAAATTCCATTTTCGATAACAGGGAATGGTTGAGTAGCTAAACCTTCATCATCTATAGGACTGGAATCCAAATGCTCAATATTATGAGGATTATGAAGTAGTGTCAATTTATCATTAAAAACTTGCTCTCCTAATTTATCAGTTAAGAAACTAAATTTATCTATTATTAATCTTGAAGAAGTAGCATAATTAATATAGAAAAGGAGTTCATTTATGGCTTGATAATCAAGGATCACTTCATATTCCCCGGGTTCGATCTTTTTAGCACCTAAACTATTGATTGCTCTTTCTGCTGTTTCTTCTGCTTCATTTTCCATATCAAGTTTTCTGAACGTTCTAGAGCCGAAAGTACTATTAGAACGACTTTCTTCTTCACGTTCCAAGGCGTTAATATTAATAGTTGAGGTTATTTTAGTAGTAGGGTATAATAACTCCTGACCATTAGTGGAGATGTAATACTTCAACCCATCGGTTAGTAATATATTACCTGAAACTCCTTCAATTCGTTTATCAACAGCTTCCCCAGAAACGATAGCTTCTTCTACTTTATCAACAATAGCATCAGGTCCTATATTTGATATTTTTGGATCATTGAGAGATAATGAAGGATATTGTTGTTTATCTTTAACAAGTCCAGGGTACTGTGGATCAGGAGGAACTAATTTTGCTGTGGTAGTGAGATAATCTACAAGGTTGAGGATACTTTTCTTAGTTAAGTCATTTGTAACTGAATTAGTTCTTTGTTTATCTTTATAAATAACAGTAATTGCAAAATCTCTATATAGATCTGTGTAATTCTGTAATATTTCCGAATTAGAAAAACGAGAAATATATTCTTTTGCTATTGAAGCATTTATAAAAGCTTCACATCCAGAATCCTGTATACGTTTTAACGCAAGTTCTGAAAGTTCTATAATCAATTCTTTTTGGTTATCTAAACTCATTATTACACCTCCTATCCACTAAATATATTTACTCCTTGAAATCTCGACCAAGGTCCACCATGTGAGATCCACATAGACTGCATGTATGGTTGTCCTTTACCGCAAATAGGTCCATGACCCTCAATTTTCCATTCTCTGGTCATCATGTCTAATCCGCCCCAAAACTCAGGCGTAGCTGCTTGATATATTGTGTTTTTCAAAGGTTTACCTAATTCTCCGTTATTGATTTCATAGGCGATTTGCACGGCAAATTGGAAATTTAATCTTTTATCATCAATACTATGAGATTTCCAATGAATTCCATAAATTCCATCCTTTGTTTCTGCAATTAGTTCATCAATATTATTGGGACCTTGAGGATCTGGTTCTAGATACAAGTTACTCATCCGAACAAGTGGGAATCGGTTATATCCATCAATTCTGGCATTTCCATTACTATGCTCTTGACCAATAATTTTAGCTGTTTGTCTGTCTGATTGATAATCATTGAAAATGCCATTTTTAACAACATGGAATTTTTTAGTTGCCACTCCCTCGTGATCATACTTTTCATGCCCTAGAACATAAGGCATAGTGGGGTCACATACTAAATTAACTTTCTCTGAACCGTATTGATAGTTTGCTCCAAGTTTATCAAGAGTAAGAAAGCTTGTTCCCGCAAAGTCTGCTTCCCAGCCTAAAACTCTGTCTAATTCTGAAGGATGCCCACAAGATTCATGAATAGTGAGTCCCAGTTGAAACGGTTCTAAAATGAATGCTGTTTTTTGAGGTTTAGGCGCGACAGCTTCTGTAGCAAGAATAATGGCTTCTGCAACAACTTGCTCTGAAGTTTTCTCAAAATCGAACATATTAATATACTCATAACCTCTCATTTCAAAGAGCATAATATTCCTATTCTGGTTGTCGTTTTCAATTGCGGTTGCCGAGCACCCTCCACCTGAAAACAACTCCTGTTCAGAAATTAAAGTCCCTTCAGAATTTCCATATTCGAGATTTATTTTAGCGAAATACATAGTATTCTCTCTAACTTTAATTATATCACCCTTTTCAGCCATTATTGAATCTGCTTTTTTTAAAATCTCAATCTTCTCTTCGATATCAATTTCAAAAGGATCAATTTTAAAAGAAGTTTTATAATTATCGTTAATTATTGGTTCTTCAGTCAATTCAACTGGTTTCTTAAGTATTCTACTTGTAGCTTCTGCTTCTTTTACAGCAGCTTTGAGTACATTATTTAAAGTAGATTTATCTAAAATAGCAGTACTTGCAAAGCCCCAGGCTCCATTTTTTAGTACTCGAATTCCATATCCAATGTCTTTAGATCTTCTAAGTGCTTCAATTTGACCATTTCTAACTGTTACTTCTTCAGTATCATATCCAAAGAATCTACATTCAGCAAAATCTACACCATGAGATTCTGCTTTTTCTAATGCCAAAGCAATATAATCTTCCATAATTTATCAAAAAAGAATATTTTTAATTTAATTAAAAAGTTATTATGTTTGATAAATATAAATAAGGAGAACATAATTTGAAGGAAATATATAAAAATGTATACCATGTAGGAGACAGTGGATGTTCTGTTTTCTTAGTTAATACTCAGAGTGGGGAAGGTCTAGTCTTGATAGATTGTGGAATGAGCTTTGAAATGATTAAAAAGATTAGTAAAGCTAATTTAAATCCGATGGAGATAAAACACTGCATTATCACTCATTTCCATATAGATCATATTGCAGCATGTTCTGATCTGAAAAAATTCAATAAATGCGTGAAGTTTTATGCTCATGAATTAGACGCAGACGCAATAGAAGAGAAGGGACATGATAGAGAAACAGCAGCTATGTGGTATGGTGTAAAATATCAGCCTGTTAAACTCACAAAAAGATTGAAAGGAAATCTTGAAATTTTAAAATTTGGCATTTATGATTTTCAATGTCTTCATACTCCAGGTCATACTCCTGGTTCTATTTCAATTTTGGTTGAAACTCAAGAAAAGAAAAAAATTTTATTTGGACAAGATTTACATGGCCCAATTATTCCCGGAGTGAGTAATTTTGAAGATTACCAGATCTCTTTAAGAAAACTCTTAGATCTTAATGCAGATATCCTATGCGAGGGACATTTTGGAGTATATCAACCTGCAAGTGAAGTTCAACGATATATCAATAAGTATATTGAATAAATTCCCTCTTTCCTTATTTATCATTTAATTCTAATTCAAGTTCTATAATTTTTTCATCAGCTTCGATTGCTTTCATGATTTCACCCTTATAACGATAAATGAAAACCAAATCTTTCCACACGTATTTATTTTTTGGATTTATATCAAGTGAATGCAAATAGGCATCTATAGCTTTATCAAACTTCCCTAATTTCTTATAATTAAAACCTAAGTTACTCCATAATAGTGGCATATTTGGTTCAATATTTAATGCTTGTTTAATAGAATCAATAGCATCAATATATTCTCCTTTTTGATGAAAGACATCACTTAAATAACTCCAGGCAACAGGATTTAGTGAATCGATATCAATATATTTTTTAAATGCTTTTTCAGCCTTAAAAAATTCACCTTTCTCTTTATAAGCAATTCCTAGGTTCAACAACGCATTTTTGTTTTTAGGATATAATCTCAACGTATTTTTACATTCATTAATAGCTTCATTGAAATCACCAATATCTATAAAATTTTGTCCATATTTATTCCATATTAGAGAAGATAACTCTTTTTCAGAGATATCATTACCATTTAAATCCAAATTTTCTAAATTTATTAGATTTTTTATTGATTCTGGGATATGTTTAATTCTGTTAAATGATAAATCCAAATATCTGAGGTTATGAAGTTCAGCAATACAATTTGGGATGAATTTAATAGAAGAATGTGGTAAAACTAATTCTTGGATATATTTAAGCTTACAAATTATTTCAGGGAGAATTCCAATGCTCACTTCCTCATCAACTATGTAAATCCCTATAATATTTCCGTAATTGTTAATTTTATAGCTTAAAGCGCTTTCCCAATGAAGTACATCGCAATCTATACTTATTTTCTCTAATTCTTCTCCTTTAAGAGCTTCCAATAAGCTCAACACTTTTGTTTCAGCAGAATTTACGCCTTCATCTATATACTTCTGTGAGAGTTTCATTTCAGCAAATCTTTTCAACCAATTGGGAATATTGGTGAAATTATTTCCACTTATATTAAGATATTTAAGAGAAGAAAGAGATTTAATAGAATTGGGCAGGCTTTTCAACTTAAGATCTGCTAAACTTAAATATTGTAGTCCCTTTAGTTTTCCTATGGATTCTGGAAGCTCTTTTATTTCCCAACGACTTAAATCTAATGCGATAATATGCGAATCTTCAATTACATAACTATAATAGCTATCAGTTTGGAAAATCTCCATGGTATCAGCTTTAAATTTAGTAAAATATCCTATTTTTAAATCTGTGTTTTTTAAACCTTCGGTTTGTGTCTTTTCTAAATCGCAAAAAAATTCTGCGTCCTCGTTATCTACCTTATATATTTCTTGATACTTTCTAATCATGGATTTTTTAAGATATTTTTACTGATGGCATTTAACAACATTTCAATATATTTATTTTAAAGAATTAAATATTACTATTAAGATACAATTAGATTCGATATTAATGGATGATCAAAAAAAAAGGAATACCCTTTCAAAATTCAACCATATATTTAGGAATGAAGAAAGTCATTATAACAGAAAGAAATTACATTCTAAAAAAATATTAAATTTAGAAGACGAGAGTTTTTTTAGACGAGTAAATCTCAAATTTATAAAAATGCTTGGAAATGTCAAAAGTAAAGTAATATTAGACGTTGGTTGTGGACGTGGTAATCTCTCTTTTTATTTAGCTCAAAAAGGTGCTCATGTTATAGGTATCGATCTTTCTAAGAATTTTATAAATTATTGTAAAAATCAAATGAAGATTTTAAACCTTAAAATAGATTTTAGAATTATGAATGCCCAAATTCCAGATTTCGAAGATAATTCATTTGATTTGATTGTTGGATCCAGAATTGTCCATCATTTACCTGATACTGAATTATTCTTCCATGAATGTGAACGTTTACTTAAAAAAAAAGGATTTATTACATTCATAGAACCACTGAAGAAGAATCCAATAGTTAATATGAACAGAAAATATCTTAAACCAAAAGAAAGAACTTTTTATGAACATCCCTTATTTTTATCGGAAGTAATGAATGCCAAAAAGGTTTTTGGAAACATTCAGCATGCTGAATATTTTTTTATTTCTCCATCAGCTATGCTTTTTAATAGGTTGTTTAAAAAACCAAGAATATTTAAGATAATTTATAAATTTCTCCAGTTTATAGAAATACCTCTATATAAAATTGAATTCTTAAGGCATTATTGTTGGCAAGTAATTTTTAAATCAATAAAGTTTTAGGAATAGGATTATTTTATTGAGTTTCTGCTTTTTCTTCTTTTCCTGAAATATCAGTAATATCTAATCGTAACATTCCCGTGTTTTGATAGGTTTCTTCTTTTTCGAAAAACTTTTCTTTCATGCCATTAGGATCTTTCTCCAATTGATTTAATAATGAGTTAAATCCTATTTTCTTTTCCTCCAAATCTTCGACTATTTCCATTTTTCCTCTAAACACAACCGAACGAAATGCTTGACCACATTCCTCTTCATACCCATTATCTTCTATAACAGTTCCACAAACATAGGGATTAGATTTGATAAAATCAATTTTTTGACCTTCGTTTGAACAGTGAATATAAAAAGCATTTCTGTCTTCATTATATCCATAACTGAGAGTAACAATGTAAGGTTCATTCTCCTTACACATTGAAATTACTGAGTATTTACCACCTTTTAATATTTCTAATAAGTCTTCTTTATCCTTTATTTCTTTTTCAACTCTTCTCATATGATATTTACTATTTACCATTTTTAACCATCTCAGAAAGATACTACTTATTTGAAAAAATTAAATATTTCTCGGTTTAAAATTTCTAGATCATCCTCATTCACATAATCATGATCCATTTTTTCGATTATGAACAGTTCAGAGTCAATTTTTACTTGTTCAATTATTCTATTTACTTCTGAAAGAGGAGTTATTTTATCAGATTCACCTGTAATAATCTTAAATTTTCTGATTTTCAAATTTCTTATAAACTTCTCGATTTTAAACTCATCAATCTTTAATTCGTTTTTAGTTAACTCCAAAAAATCATTAATATTTTCAATTCCATTAATATTTCCTGGAAGAAATCTATTAATATAACCTAATGCTTTTGGGAACTCATCGCCATAAACATGTTTTTTTAAATCTAAGATTGGACTGACAAGCATTAATCTATTTACGATATAAACTTTTGAACATAAGATTAATGCGATATATGTCCCAAAATCATGGCTAAGAATATTGACATCATTTATATTAAAAATATCATTTTTAGCCATTATTTTCACAAATTCAATAACTTTTAAAGCATCAGAAACTTGAGATTTAATCGATATTCTTCCTTCACTAAATCTATATCCCCTAAAGTTAAAAGTCATAAAGGAATAACCCAAATTTAATAAACTTTCATATTTTTTTGTGAGCTCTGTTAATGTAAATAACTGTGGAAACCCATGAAAGTATATAACTATTGGATAAGGTTTTTCGTATTTTTCCACAGGAAAATATAATAATCCTCGTAGAATTTGCCCTTCATTATTAATTTGAAATTCAGATACTTCATATTCCCCATCATATTCTTTTTTACTGAACTCCATAGCCTAACCAGCTTATATCAAATTATCATAAATTTTATCTTACTTTCACTATTTATTAATGTAAGATGGTTTTAGAAGATTGGCATACTCACAATGAATTATGTCGCCATGCGGAAGGCACCATTCAAGATTATATTAATAAAGCTATTGAATTGAACTTAGATCTTATTGGAATTAGTGATCATTTTCCTTATGAGTATCTAGAACAAAGTTCTCTCTTAATAAAGGAAATCCCTTATCAAGAATATGCGATGAGGCTAGATGAAGTTGATTCATATCTTTCAACTATTGAAGAACTTAAGACAAAATATGATAAGAAAATTCAGATAAGAACAGCATTTGAAATTGATTATTTTAGGAGTCATGAAGAACGTTTGAGAAAGTATTTTGAAAATACACTAGATAGATTAGATTATGTTTTAGGATCAGTCCACATTTTACATGGAAAATCAAAATTGTTTGCTTTTGATGATAGAAGATTTCTAAGTATGTATAAGGAATATGAAAGCATAGATAGCATCTATTTAGAGTATTATAAGAAGATACAATATATGATAAAGTCAAAAAAGTTCATTTTTGATATTTTAAGTCATTTTGATTTACCTAAAAAACATAATAAAAGAGCAATAAATAAAGGATTAGTCATGAATGAAGCGATTAAGACGCTTGAATTAACAAAGAAAGCAGATTTAACAATTGAGATTAATACTGGAGGTCTCAGAAAGGAAGTGCACGAGCAATATCCAAGCGAGGAAATAATAAAAGAAATGTTTAATCTAGATATTCCTGTTTTATTAGGATCTGATTCTCACCATCCTAATGATTTGGGATATGAATTTAATACAATTATAGAATTATTGAAGAAAATTGGTTATAACCAATTAGCACACTTTAATAAGAGAAAAAGGGAATTTATAGAAATATCATAACATACGATTTTATGAGTAAAATGGGTAGAAATAAGAGTGATAAATGTGAAATATGTAGCAAATCATTGATTTATGCTACCAAACCAGAAGATTATAAAGATCTTAAATGTGAATTTTGCTTAAAAACTTTTCACACTAATACTTACTGTATAGAAGGTCATTATATTTGTGATTCATGTCATTTTAAAGGACCAATTGAAATTATTGATAAGATTTGTGAAGAAAGTACAATAAAAGATCCTTTTGAATTAGCAGATTTAATTATGAAGCATCCCAAATTCAAAGTTTATGGTCCTGAACATCATGTATTAACACCAGCAGTTATTTTGACAGCCCTTAAAAACAATAATGTAAAAAAACCAGATGGAAATGAAATATCACTATTCGATATTAAAGAAGCAATAAGGAGAGCCTCTAAGATTCCAGGAGGATGGTGTGGATTCTATGGTTCATGCGGTGCAGGAATGGGTTCAGGTGTAGCTATAAGTATATTTACAGGAGCAACACCTTCTACAGATTATCCAAGGACATTGGCAAATCTCGTGACTTCTCGATCATTGAATAGAATTGCTGATAATTTAGAGCATTGCTGTAAACGATCTGTGAGATTATCAATTATTGAAACTCTAGATTTTCTAAAAGAGAAGTTTAATATAGATTTAGAATACACCCATAAAAGGTGCTGTTTTTCAAATATTAATGATAAATGTGTAAAAGAAAAATGTCCAATTTTCTAGAATTACACTTTTCTGCTCTGGATCCAACCATCCGTGGCTAAAGAACTGAATAATTTGATATGTTTCGGATCTTTTGTATGGAATACAAGATGGTTTTCATTAGAGTTGCCGATTGCAGCGAAAAATAGTTCCTCTCCATCTCTAGTCACAACGTATCTATCTCCTCTTTCATAGTTTCTAAGAGAGATATTATCTAAACTTTCGAATTCCTCTAAAAGTTCATTATGCTCATCTATTCCAGGGTTGACAGAACAAGCAATTTTCATAGAGACAGATGATCTAAGTTCATATAAATAGAGCTCTTGTAAATCTACAATGTTAGGAGCAACTATAGTTACATTAGCAATTGATTTCTCTAAGATCTCTCTCATTTTTTCAAGGATCTCATCCCTAGTGATTTTAATAGTTGTAAAATCTATGATAGCTCCTTTTTTAGAACTGGTTTGAGAGCCTTTCAATTTCTCATTTTCCAATTCTAAACTTTCTAATTCTTCATCCAATTTGCC
>JAHPYZ010000100.1 GCA_019058425.1 Promethearchaeota archaeon | reverse complement strand
TGCGGTATTGTTCCATTATTGTTGGAATATCATGGGAACATATATACCGGGAACGTTAGGATTATTGCCAATGATGATTTTATATATTGGAGTAAGCATTATATTAAGTATATATTTGATTATAGTATTCGTTTATTTTGGTACAAGAAGACTTTCCCGAAAATCTGAGGAAGAATTGCCTTTTGAGATATTAGATAATTAAATATAATTCAAAAATTCCAATTATTTTTTTTTATTGTCTTTCAAGGAATTAGAGAGGTAGGTAAGCCATAATTTTAATAGAATAAGAAATTACATTTATTTATGTTAAAAAAGAATTATAAAGATGTAGAAGAAAAGGAAGCGGTATTAGCAGATGGTACAAAAGTAGAAGGGATTTACATTAGATGGTTAATTGATGAAACTTTAGGTGCAAAGAATTTTGCGATGAGACGAGTTGAAGTTAAACCAGGATTAAGCGTACCTCTTCATAATCATCAGGAAGAGCATGAAATTTTTATTTTATCTGGAACTGGGAGATTTTCTAATGACAAGAATGACGTTGAAATTGCGATAGAAGGAGATTTTGTATTTATACCTTCTGAAGAAAAACACAGCATAGAAAATATAGGAGAAGATAAATTAATTTTTCTCTGTCTTATTCCATATCTTAAAGATAATACTTAGATTTTTTTATTGATTTGTCTAGGATTCTGGTTCACATTTACCAATTGCTACTACAAAGTCATTTTCATATAACTTAATTACTCTAACACCCTTCGCTGTTCTGTGAGTAATTCGAATTGAATCGACGGGTACTCTTATCATCTGTCCCTGTTCAGTTCCAATTAATAAATCCATATTTTTAGCTATTTTTGTAGCGATTACCTTATCATCTTTTTCTTTATTTAAGGTAATATTTTTAACTCCCTTAGCACCTCTTCCAGTCTTACGATATTCTTTAACATAAGTTCTTTGACCATATGCGCTTTGGGTTAGAGTTAATATTATTTCATCATCTGAAACAAGAAGGGTGTCGATTACTTCATCATTTTCTCTCAATTCCGCTCCCTTAACACCCATAGAATTGCGTCCTAACTCTCTCAATTCAGATTCATCAAATCTTACTGCATATCCTAATTTAGTTGCGATAAAAATATCTTGGAGTTCATTTGAAAGCCTTTTAACGCTAATCAACTTATCATTAGGTCTAATTCTTTGCGCCCTTACTCCTGTAGATCTAAATTTTGAAAACAGTTTTAACGATGTCTTTTTGATAATTCCATTTTTTGTAGTCATAATAAGCATTTCATTAGTATTGAAGTTATTAATTGGGATCATATCTGAAATGTTTTCTCCTGATTGGAGTGGTATAAAATTGATAATAGGTTTTCCCCTAGCAGTTCGTTTTTGTAGTGGAATATCATAACTCATAATTGAATAAACTCTCCCTTTTGATGTAAATACTAAGATAGTATCATGAGTACTGCACACAAATAGATCAGTAATAAAATCTTCTTCGCGTACAGTCATCCCTTTTTTCCCACGACCACCACGTCTTTGAGCTTGATATTCTTCTAAAGAGATTCTTTTAATATATTGATTTTTTGTAAAAATTACAATTGTAGTCTCTTTTTTAATTAAGTCTTTCTTTTCAATTTCTTTAACTTCATGGTGTTCCACCATTTTTATTTCGGTTTTCCTTTCATCTCCATACTTCTTAATTAACTCATTTAAATCCGTTTTTATTATGTTTAATCTTAGTTTTTTTTGTTTCAGAATTTTGTTATATTTATTAATATCAGCTTGTAAAGCTTTTTGCTCATCCTCTAACTTTTGTTGCTCTAAATTTGTCAATCGGGATAAAGGCATGCTTAAAATAGCTTGAACTTGAATATCACTTAATTCGTAAGAATCTTTTAATTTTGTTCTTGCTTCATTTGTATCTTCAGAGGTTTTAATTAGATTTATTACTTTATCAATATCGTTTAAAGCGATTAATAAACCCTCAACCCTATGAAGTCTTTCTTGTGCCTTTTTAAGGAGATAATCAGTCCTTCTTGAAATTATAATTAATCGATGATCAATGTATTCATTGATAATCTCTTTCAGGTTTAGAATTTTGGGTTGTTTACCATCATTGATTAAAACTAGATTCGTAATATTAAATGTTGTTAAAAGGCGAGTTCTTTTAAAGAGAACGTTTTTCACTATGACTGGTTGGGCATTTTTAGATAATTCCAATACGATACGCATACCCTTTCTATCAGATTCATCACGTAAATCCCTAATATCTTTAAGAACTCCATCTTTAATCAATTTGGCAATAGACTCAATTAAATCTGTTTTATTAACTAAATATGGAATTTCTGTAATAATTAAACTGGTTTTTTTTGCTGTTGTTTCGGTTTCAATTCGTCCACTAAGATTTATTGTTCCATTTCCAGTGTGATATGCATTGTAAATTCCATTAGTATCCGTAATAATTCCACCAGTCGGAAAATCAGGTCCTTTAATTATTTCTATTAATTCTTCTATGGAAATATCAGGTTCATCAATAGTAGCAATAATTGCATTACAAACTTCAGTTAAATTATGTGGAGCCATGGATGTTGCCATACCAACTGCAATGCCTTTAGTACCATTTAATAGAATATTCGGAAGTTTTGCAGGCAAATATATTGGTTCTGAGGTACTGTTATCAAAATTAGGTTGAAACTCAACTGTTTCTTTATCAATATCCTCCAATAACTCATTTGAAATCTGGGATAACCTTGCTTCTGTATACCTATAAGCTGCGGGAGGATCCCCATCTATGGATCCAAAATTCCCCTGTGGATGGATTAAAGGATATCTTAATGAAAAATCTTGACCCATTCTAACGAGTGCATTATAAACAGACATATCACCATGAGGGTGATAGTTACCTAGAGTTTCTCCTACAATTTTAGCACACTTGACATGAGAACTATTATAATTCCAATTATTTTCAGCCATAGCGTAAAGTATTCTTCTATGAACCGGTTTTAGTCCATCTCTGACATCTGGAATAGCACGCCCAACAACCACAGACATAGCATAGTCGATGTAACTGCTTTGCATTTCGTCTTTTAATAAAATTTCTTCTATTTGTTCTGAAGTCAATTATTACACCATTTCTATTTAAAAATTTTATAATTTAATAAGTAAGAATTAAATATCTAATGTTTTAACTTCATCAAAATTTGATATTATGAATTTCTTTCTTGCTTTTACTTCTTTACCCATCAATTTTGTAAAGATTAAATCATTTTCGAGATAGTCTTCATAAATAACCTTTTTTAATCTTCTAGTCTCTCTATTCATAGTCGTATCGTAAAGTTCATCAGAGTTCATTTCACCTAAACCCTTAAATCTCTGGATTTTTATTGACTCGATATTTTTCAATTTGTAATTAGTTTTAATGCTCTTGATAAGCTTTTCTTTTTCTTCATCAGAATAAACGTATTCTTTTGTCTTTTTATAAGAAACTTTAAACAAGGGAGGTACAGCAATATATAAATGACCCTCATCTATTAAGGGTCTTAAATATCTAAAGAAGAACGTGAGTAGGAGCGTTTCTATGTGATATCCATCAATATCAGCGTCACACATTATAATGGTTTTATAATATCTCAGTTTACTTAAATCAAAATTCTCTTCAGCTTCATCTCCATTATCTCCCGTTTCTCCATTAATCTCATTCGTTTGATTCGCTTCTTGAAAACCTACTCCTAATGCTTTGATTATTGCTTGGATTTCATTATTTTGAAGCACTTTATCTATTCTAGCTTTTTCAACATTGAGAATTTTACCTCTAATTGGAAGGATCGCTTGATAAGTTCTATCTCTACCTTGTTTGGCAGGCCCACCAGCAGAATCACCTTCTACTATAAAGAGTTCTACTTTTTCAGGATCATTTGATGAACAATCAGCTAGTTTTCCTGGCATTCTAGCACTATCTAATGCTGACTTTCTCCGAATTAACGTTCTCGCTTTTTGAGCTGCTTCTCTAGCTATTTTTGCGTTGATAGTTTTTAAAACAATCTTTTTAGCTGTCTGGGGATTCTCTTCTAAATATTGAGTTAGCTTGTCTGTAACTATTTGACTAACAATCTGTCTAACTTCAGGGTTCCCTAACTTAATTTTAGTTTGACTTTCAAATTGAGGATCAGGTAGTTTAACGGAGATTACAGCAGATAATCCTTCTCTTGTATCAGCTCCGCTTAACACATGCCCTTTATACTTCTTTTCCATATAATTTTCTACATAAGAATTAAAAGTTCTTGTTAAAGCTGATTTGAATCCAGTGAGATGGACTCCGCCTTCAATAGTATTAATAGTATTTGCATATGTTAAAATATTAGATTGATATCCTTGATTATACTGCATAGCTAAATCGCAATATATAGTTTCACCATCATCATCTTGAAAAGAGTCACTTACAAATATTATATCATTATGTAATGGCTGTTTATCTTTATTCAGAAATGATATAAATTCTTTTATTCCTCCTTCATAGTGAAATTCTTCTTTTTCATCATTAAATTTATCATGAATTTCAAATCTGGTGTGAGGAGTAAGAAATGCAAGCTCACGCATTCTTGAGCTAATGGTATGTTCGTTAAAGATAGGTTCATTTGGATCGAATTCGAAAATTTCCTTATCAGGATAAAAAGTAATTTTTGTATAAGTTTCTTTAGATTTAGTCTCTTTGATGTCAGGCTCAGATGCTTTTTTCCCCTTAGAAAACTTTTGTGTATAAAGATTACCATCACGACATACTTCTACATTCATCCAATCGGTTAAAGCATTGACAACAGATAATCCAACACCATGTAAACCGCCAGAAATTTTATAACTTTTGCTGTCAAATTTACCTCCAGAATGCAAGTGCTCCATAATAACTTCAAGAGCAGGTTTTTTAAACTCTGGATGAAGATCAATCGGGATTCCCCTACCGTTATCATGAACTAATACGGAATTATTCTTATAAAGAGTAACTTTTATCTCATCAGCATATCCTCCCATTGCTTCGTCAACAGAATTATCTAAAACTTCAAAAATGAGATGGTGAAGTCCTGTTTTTCCGGTAGAGCCAATATACATTGCAGGTCTCTTTCGAACTCCTTCTAGACCTTTCAGAACCTTAATATCATCAGCGTCGTAAGAATCTTGACTAGAAGGTTTATCAACCATGAGAGAACAAGCTTTTATATTTTAATTTGTAATCATAAAAATATTCAAAATATTATGACATTTTATCGATGTACATATAAATTAAGGAAATCCAAACATTTAAATATATGTGCACTTTTTCAACACTCGAAAAGGAATAGTCTCGCTATAATGGAATTATCTGAGGCAATTAGTTTATTAAATAAGAGATTTATTGGATATTGATAAAATTTTACTAGATATTAGGTTCCTAGGCTCTAAATTTAATAATAATTTTATACTAAAATATTCGATTTTTATTTATTTTTTCGGATCTCTTCAGCCACTTTTACAATTTCTATCAATTGATTGTTCACATCATGGGTTCGAACTATATGAGCTCCATTAAAAACAGCAATTGCTGTTGCAGAAAGAGTACCATTGAGTCTGTCTTCTGGATCGGGGATATTTAGGGTAGTACCAATAAATGATTTCCTAGAAATTGCTACCAATATTGCTTTATTTAATTTTTCAAGCTGCTGAAGATTAGCTATTATCTTTAAATCATAAAGATGAGTCTTCTCCTCGATCCAATGTCCAATCCCTGGGTCCAATATAATTCTATTTTCATCATAACCTTTCTTTTTCAAATCTTTAATTGTATTGTTAAATTCTTCTATAATTTCTTCTATTGTACATAAATCTCCTGGAACTTCTTTCGAAGCCATAATAATAATGGGGAGATCTTTCGCAATAATAAAATCTGCTAAAGATGGATCAGTCTTTAAGCAACTCACATCATTAATTATAATTTTTTTGTTTAATTTTGTACTGATATCAAAAGCTTTTTCAGCAACTTCCCGATATTGTGTATCAACAGAGATTATAATGTTATCTGGAATTACTTTACAAATAATTTCCATTGCAATCTTAATTCGATTTACCTCTTCTTCTATAGTAATTTTTTCAGACCATGGAGCAGTAGAACGCCCACCAATATCTAGTATCTGAGCACCATTTTTTACCATGTCAATAGCTGCTAATTCAATTTTTTCAGCTTCAACATAAACAGAACCCTTATAAAATGATTCTGGGCTGAGATTGATGACACCCATTATAACAGTTGGGAAATTATCTCCAAGTTCTAAAAAATCGAAAATTTTAGTGTATATATTTTTCTTAATTGACATTTGACTATACTTATGTATGGATTTATATAAAATTATTAAGTATTACTTTATAATTTATTCTCGATACCTTCTACGATTCGGATTAAGATCTGTTGGAAATTCGATCTTAATTAAACATTTATTATAGAATTCTTTTAATTAATCAAAAATTATTGATAATCTTAAAAACTCAATATTAGAAGGAGATAAATTTATGGTTAAAGAATTAACAAAAAAAATGATAGATATGGTGAGATTGCAAATGCTTTATAATATCTCTAATGGATGGTCTTGGAATGCATATAAAAAATTGGGACCAAAAGGTATTATCGAAGTAGAAATGGAAATGTGGGATGAATTAATGCCTCCTGCTGTGGATTTATTATATCAATTGATTGAACCAGAGGGAAATGATATTGAAAAAGCAAGACAAGTACTTACTCAAGTTAGTAAAATTAACGGATATTTTCCTAAAAATATTAGACAAACTCCAGAATCATTAAAATGGGAATATAAAAAATGTCCAAATTGGAATTCTATGATTCAAATGGATTTAGATGATTACTTGTCAAAAAATGGAAAACCTGCAAAAGTTTCATGTATCCATGGTTGTACTAAAATTCATACTCATTATTTTAAAAAGATTAATCCTAACATAAATGTCAAATGCATTAAGAACAGACCAGATGCGGATAATACTTGCAGTTTTGAAATATCTTTTGAATGATTCAATAGGTCTCTAAAAATTTCAGAGGAGGATTTTGTTTCTTGAAATTATGTTTTCTAGATTTAAATGACAATAAGAGATATAAAATAAGACTTATTCTATAATGTGCTATGGAATTATTTTCAATTAAGCTTCCTCTCATCAAGAAACATGATCCCTTATTAGAGATAATTATTAAGTCTATAAAGGATCAAGGAAAATCCTTAGTTGAAGGAGATATTATAGTAATAGCAGAGAAAGTTATAGCCACATCTCAAGGAAGAGTAGTAAGTCTAACTAATGTTAATAATGTCTCAGAACGAGCAAAAACACTAGCATATAAATATGATATGGATGAAAGATATATAGAATTGATATTACGAGAAGCGTCTATGATTTTGGGAGGAATGCGACATGTGATATTAGCAAAGGTCAATGATTTTCTTATAGCGAATGCTGGTATTGATCAATCTAATGCTGGTGCTGGAAATGTGGTTCTCTTACCAGAAAACCTTAAGAAAGTTGCATGGAAATATTGGAAAGATTTAAGAGAGGAATTTGGAATCAATGAATTTGGAGTAATTATCGCAGATTCAAGAGTTCAGCCTCTTAGAAAAGGTACAATAGGTATTGCTATTGCTACTGCGGGATTTGAGCCTGTCGAAGACTTACGAGGTCAACCTGATCTTTTTAATAGACCAATGGAGATAACAATGAGAGCCATATCAGATGATCTCGCGAGTGCTGCCCAATTTTTACTAAGTGAAGCTGATCAACAAACTCCAGTTGTTATAATTAGGAATATTAATGTTGAATTCACAGAAAATCCTCAATTAACTCCAGAAATGGAACCAGAGGAATGTCTTTATATGAATATTTTCTCTAAATATCTTCTTAAAAAACAAGAAGAAGATTAATTTTAGATTTGACAAATGAAGATCTGTCGTCTTGAATCAGAAGTGAAAGGAGTTAAATCAAAATTACCATATTTAGCTTTAATTTTAAATCCATTATATTTAAGTAAGGCGTCCAACTCTTGCGGAAAGAATATTTTTAGTATCAGTTCATTGCTAATAGTTTTACCTGCTATAGAATATGATAAAGTAGTAATGAGAATTTGACTAGCTTTATCATATCTAGTACTTTCAGTTACAATGACTAATCCACTTCCATCAGGATCTTGATACTTTGCGTTGGGGTATATTTTTGAGGGATCCCTTACTAAAATGTTTAAGTTTGGGTTAAATGCATCAAAAATAAATCCAGAATTGGGTTCAAGATGTTTTTTTACACAATTTAGACATTTTTCAACATTCTCTAAATCTAAGAGTCCATTAAAGGCACATCCAGGCATTAAAATCAGTTTGAATTTTTTGTTTAACTTAAATTTAGACATATCTCCCTCAATCCATTCAATTTCTACTCCATGATCTATTGATTTTCTTTTTGCTTCTTTCAACATCGAATTTAAAAGGTCTAACCCTGTTATCGAGAATCCTTCTTTTGCTATGGGGATTGTAACCCTTCCTGTACCACACACTAGCTCAAGAATAGGTTCTCCATATTGCTTCACTTTGTTGATATAAAAGGGGATATCTTTGAATCTCTTTCTACTTTCCATCTTGCTATCATAATGACGACCATCGAGATATTCGAAGACATCAATTTTTTTTTTCATTTTTATAAAAACTACAATTTGAAGTTATTACTCTTTAATTATCTAATATTTTCTATTACTGTTAACTTGATGTCCTAATAATCCACCTATTCCTCCGAATAATATACTTAGAATTATATAGTAGTTTAGAGGATATAAAAAAAAGACATAAAAAAAGAAATCTCCACGAATTAAATAATAACCTATATAACCAAAGAAAATACTTGCTACTCCACTTAATAAACCACTAAACATATCCTCATTAAGCAAACCAGCAACAATTCCACAAATAAAACCAATTATTATTAAACTACCATAAAAGTAAAACACAATATAGACGCCAATCAACGAGAATGCAATTATGAAAAAAAATATTGACACAAAAATACTTACCAAAAATTTTCTATCTCCAATTCTTTTGTATAAATAATATATTAGAGAAACTAAAGTTATAATAACGACATAAGGAATGACGATTAAAAAAGAATACAAATTAAACATAACTTTCTATTCGATTAAAATTGGATGATATGGATAAAAGCGGATTTATTCTATATAAATCTTTATGTTAATATATTTAAATATTGGAATAATAGCGGTTTAAGATAATTGATCAGATAGGTTTTTTTGAAATCCACAATATTCAAGATTATATTTATAATTAAAATAGTCTTTTTAATATGAAAGATTTCAAATATATAACAATTGAACAAGCTCTCAAACAAGGTCAACCTCAAGTAAACCTAAGAGGATGGGTTTATAGAGAAAGAAAATCGAATAAATTTGTATTCATTGTATTAAGAGATGAATCAGATATAATTCAGTGTGTTATTTCAAAAGCTAAAAATCCAGAGATATTTGAAAAAGCTGAAAAGTTAACTATTGAATCTTCAGTTAAAGTTACCGGAGAGTTAAAAGATGATGATAGAGCACCTACTGGTTATGAAGTCTCTGTATCAGATTTAGAAATCGTCCAAATTGCAGAACCATTTCCAATTACAGAGCATCAGTCGCCTGAACTCTTATATGACAACAGACATTTATGGATAAGATCAAGGAAATTAAATGCTATTTTAAAAATTCGACATACAATCGTAGGAGCTATCCATGAATTTTTTAGAAGTAATGGTTATTATGAATTTGATGCACCGATTTTTCAACCTAGCCAATCTGAAGGTGGAGCTACTTTATTTGAGGTTAAATATTTTAAAGATATAACATACCTTAGTCAAACATGGCAGTTATATGCTGAAGCAGGGATCTTTTCATTGGGAAAAATTTACAACATGGGACCTACTTTCAGAGCAGAAAAATCAAAAACTTCAAGACATTTATCAGAATTCTGGATGGCTGAAATGGAGGCTGCTTGGATGCAACTTGATGAAGTTACGGAAGTTGCAAAGGATGAAATCAGGTTTATTATTAAGAAAGTATTAGAAAATAACAGAAATGAACTTGAGATTTTGGAGAGAGATATTAAGTTAATAAAGCATTATGCAGAAGCGGAATATCCTACCATAAAATATTCAGAAGCTTTAGAAATCCTTAACACAAAGTATGAAATGAATGTTCCTTGGGGTAAAGATTTAAGAACTATTGAAGAAGCGAAAATAGCAGATCATTTTAAAGTTCCAGTCGTTGTCACACATTATCCTACTGAAATTATGGGTTTTTATAAACCACCCAGCGAAGAGAATCCTAAAGAAGCATTATGTTTTGATATGCTAGCTCCAGAGGGATACTGTGAAATAATTGGTGGATCAGAAAGAAGTTTATTAGTAGATGATATGATGAAAAGATTAGAAGCTGATGGGGAAAATCCAAAAAACTATGATTGGTATTTTGAATTAAGACGTTATGGTAGTGTTCCACATTCTGGATATGGTGTAGGCGTTGAAAGAGTCGTTATGTGGCTCTGTGGGATAGATAATATTAAAGACGCAATCCCGTTCCCGCGGACTATGCTCCGCAAATCTCCGTAAGAATAGAAGCTTTTTTATGAATCTAATTATGTCAGTCAATTATATCTTTTTGTGATTAAATTTGAAAATTCCCAATATTGATTTGGTTAAAATTTGGTTAAAAGAGGGTGATAGTAGGAACCCAGGTCCGTGGGTAAAACATAGTGAACTTGTTGGTAATGCAGCAAAAATAATCGCTAAGAAAATTGATAATTTAGATGAGAATAAGGCTTATATTATGGGTTTAATCCATGATATAGGTAGAACTGCCGGAATAGCTGAGGAACGACATACGATTGATGGGTATAATTTTCTAAAAGAAAAGGGATACGAAGATTTAGCCCGGATCTGTATTACTCATTGTTTTCCAAATAAAAACATTAAAGCTAACATTGGGATATGGGATTGTAGTGAAAACGAATATAAATTTATTAAAAATTTTCTTCTGAATTGTGAATATGATGACTATGATAGATTAATTCAATTATGTGATTGTATTGCAATGGAGGATAAATATGTTATGATGGAAAAACGCTTAATTGATGTAGTACTACGTTATAATTTAAAAAATCAAGTACCTATAGGAATTCCATTATTAGAAAAATGGAAAAAATATCTTGAAATAAAAGATTATTTCGATATGGTAATTGGAACATCAATCTATAGCTTTCTACCAAATGTTATAGAAAATACATTTGGATTAGTTAATTCAAATTCAAAATAATCCATAAAATAATTTATAAAGGCGTTATACTTTTGATAAAACAACATTTACTAAGATAAATATTAGATATTTTAGCTCAATTCTTATGAAATTCTATGAATATATGGGATATGAATTAATTGAAAAAATTAAGAATAAAGAGATTTCTATTCAGGAATTAATTGAAGCAAGTCTACGACGGATAGAAGAATCTGAGCATTTATTACACTCGTTTGTAAATATTTCCAAAGAAAAGGCTCTTAAAAAAGCAAAATTAAAGGATAAAGATCTTAAAAACGGAAAGGCAATTGGTAAATTATATGGATTACCTCTAGCGAATAAAGATCTCATTTGCATTGAAAATTATCCAACAACTTGTTGTTCCCAAATTTTACAAGGATACAGATCTCCATATAATGCTTATGTCATTGAACGCTTAGTTGAAGAAGAGGGAGCAATTCATATTGGTAATACAAATATGGATGAATTTGCGATGGGGAGTTCTACAGAAAATAGTTGCTATGGTCCTACATATAATCCATGGGATATTTCGCGTGTCCCAGGAGGTTCAAGCGGGGGTTCTGGTGCTAGTATTGCATCAGGACAAGCAATTTTAGCTTTAGGAAGTGATACTGGTGGAAGTATCAGATGTCCTGCTTCTTTTTGTGGCAATGTAGGATTGAAGCCTACATATGGAAGAGTATCAAGGTATGGATTGATTGCATTTGCAAATTCATTAGATCAAATTGGCACAATAACTAAATGCGTATATGATTCAGCATTAATGCTCGAAATTATTGCTGGTAAGGATCCACTCGATTCTACATCTGTGGATATAAAAGTAGATAATTATACAGCAGAGTTAAATAAACGGATCGATGAAAAAATAATAGGTATACCAAAAGAATTTTTTGGAGAAGGAGTTGATCGGGAAGTAGAGAATACCGTAAAGAAAACTATTAGTAAATTAGAGAGTATAGGGACAAAAACTATAGAAATTTCTATCCCTCATCTAGAATATACCGTTGCTACTTACTATTTATTATGTATGAGTGAAGCTAGCTCAAATTTAGCTAGATATGATGGTTTAAGGTATGGAAATATTAGTGAAAATCTTTCTGGCGACGTTTATGATGTTTTCAGTAGAACTAGAGGAGAGAGGTTTGGACCAGAAGTACGAAGGAGAATTTTTTTAGGAACTTATGCTTTATCTGCTGGATATTATGATATGTTCTATATTAAAGCTCTTAAAGTCAGATCATTAATAAAAAATGATTTTACTAGAGCATTTAAAAAATGTGATGCTATTGTTTGCCCTACTATGCCTTCTACGGCCTTTAAAGTTGGAGAGTTTATTGAAGATCCTTTACAGATGTATATAGCAGATATTCTAACCTGTCCAGTAAACTTAGCCGGTATTCCAGCATTATCTATTCCATGCGGTTTTGATAAAAATAATTTACCTATTGGTTTTCAAATTATTGGGGATTATTTTGATGAAAAAGGAATTCTCAATATTGGATATCAATTAGAACAAGAGTTAAACATTTATCGAAAGAGTGCTCCGGTTATAAAAGGAGGTAATTGAATTGAATAATCAAACTGATGATGTGATTATTGGGCTAGAAGTCCATGTTCAATTGACAAATCTCAAGACAAAACTATTTTGTAGCTGTAGCAATGATTATCGTGGTAAAGAAGCAAATTCATATGTATGTCCTATTTGTCTAGGTTTACCAGGTTCACTTCCAGTAGTGAATAAAAGAGCTATAGAATTTGCAGCTAGGCTAGCAATAGCATTAAATTGTAAGATAAATCAACAGTTTTGGTTCTTTAGAAAACAATACTTTTACGTAGATTTAGCTAAAGGTTTTCAAATTAGTCAATATAATAAAGCTGGAGGAAGAGCTTTTGCAGATGAAGGGATAGTACCAATTAAATTAAATTCGCATAAAAAAAGTATTATACTGAACCGAATTCATTTAGAAGAAGATCCAGCAAGACTAGTTCATAAAGGAAGTATAGCAACATCTCCATATACATTAGTGGATTACAATAGATCGGGGGTTTGTTTAATAGAAATTGTTACTGAACCTGTTTTATCTTCCCCTGAAGAAGCTCGTGAGTTTTTAAAACAACTAAAATCTATTATCCAGTATGCAGGAATTTCAAATCTTGATCTTGAAGGATCTGTAAGAGTAGATGCTAATATCTCGATAAAGGGACATGAACGCAGCGAAGTCAAGAATATTAATAGTTTTAGAGAAGTTGAACGTGCGTTAAGACATGAAATAATAAGACAAAGAAACTTACTCAAAAGAGGAAAGGAATTGATCCAGGAAACAAGACATTGGGATGATAAAAGAAGAATTACAATTACATTGCGCACGAAAGAATTTGAGGCTGATTATAGGTATTTTCCCGAGCAAGATTTAGTTCCAATAGAAATAGACAATATTTTTATTCAGAGAGTTAAAGATGAGTTACCTGAAATGCCCGTTGAGAGATCAAGAAGACTTCGCAGGGATTATAATTTATCTGAATTTGATGCTGATAATTTAGTCTTAGATAAAAATATTGCAGATTTTTACGAAGATGGAATTAATTCGGATGCTTTATTTGGACCAAATGAGTACAAACAATATTGTAATTGGTTAATGAATGACATCTCAGGATGGTTAAACGAAAATAATAAAATATTGAATGATACAAAACTCCACCCACACCAAATAGTTGATTTAATCAGGTATGTAAATGAAGGAAGGATAACAACAAAGATTGCTAAAACCATTATAGATGATATCATGAAAGGATTCTCTATCGCTGAGATACTTGAAAAGAAAGGTAAAAAAAGAATATCTGATGAAAATCTGCTTAAAAAATTAAGTACTGATGTCATTGAGGAGAATCCCAAAATTGTGAATGATTCTAAAGAAAATTTAAAAGCAATAGAAGCTTTAATAGGAAAGGTAATGGCTAAAACAAGAGGTCAAGCAGATCCTCATATAACACGGAATATATTAATCGAAATTCTTAAAGAAAAAGGAATAATAAAATAGTTTAAAATAATTATTAATTTTATTTAGTGTGAGACTATTGTTTCTTCTATAAATCCACTATACTTTAAACCGTTTACCATCATGTGAACAAGTGCTTCAAATAGTTTCTCATTCCAAATTTTAGAATTAGAGACGTAGGTTCTAAAATATTTCTTTGTTATAGACTCAAGTGAAGGATCTTTGTAATACCATTCAATCAGCGATTCTTTAACTTTAAAATATAAATCTTCCATCTCGTCTAAGATTTGTTTACAATGATTATCTTTCCATAGTCCAAAATGAGTTAAAGAAATAGAGTTAAACTCATCCTTCAAATTTCTTAATTTTTCAAATGTTTTTGTAAGTTCTTGTTCATGAAAATCGGGTGGCATAAGAGGTACAAAAAAAGCGTCTTGGTCTAATCTCATTAGAACTGAATCCCCTGCAAAGATATTCTTATTTTTTTTGTCTAATATCCCAATAGAATCCATAGTGTGCCCGAAAAGATTAAATATTTCTAATTTCAATCCATTTATATCAATTGTATCACCTTCTTTTAGCGGAGTTATCTTTCCTTCAAAATTATATGTAGTATCAGCAAATCCTTCAAATCCATTTACCATTTTTTCTGGATATTTTAGATTTTCTACAGCATTTTCTGAAGCTAATATTTCTATGTCCAAATCTTTTATTGAACTAACCATTTTCGAAAGTCCTTGAGCGTGGTCCCAATGAGAATGAGTCAACAAGATTTTGTGAATTGGATATAGTCCTAAATCCTTAATTTTTTTCAAAATTTTACGAACTTTTACTGTTTCTCCAACATCAATCATTAAACGAGTACCATTATGTTCAATAATATAAATTGAAAGAAAATTTTGCATTCCCATTGTCATTCCATCTATAAGATAATAATTATCACTAATTTTGCCTTCAGAGTTGATAATTGTCATTCAAATCACCTCAAAATATTATTATTAGATAATTATTTTGATTATGATTTAAATCTTAAGCTATGCGTTTAGAGACGAAAATCCCCTACTAAAATCTTGGTTTTTAAAAAAAAGAATAGAAAAATTAAATCAATGAACCTAAAGCTGAACTCGCAGCATCTAATTTTAAGTTAATTATACCCAGTTTTGCCTCTCGGGTTGTAATTATAGATAAAATATTTCCTTTAATTTCGCTGAATAGTATTTTTCCTTTTTCAGATTCAATAATTGCGCTAAAGAATTGTCCTTGTTCTAATTCTTTAGTTGCTCTTTGGCTAGCTTTTAAGATTAAAGTAACCATCGCTGCCACAGCTTCAGGGTCTACCCACCCTGGTAAAGCACTTCCTTTTATTAGTCCAAATTTCTCAATAAGGGCAGCTCCATGAACTCCCTTTATCGCTTTTAAACTATTCAGAATTTCAGTTATTCTTTCACTCATCTAACTCAATCTATATTTATTTTATTGAGAATATTATTTCTTTATTTATTATGTAAGTTTTAATTATATTTAAGTATAGGAATCTTGCTTAAAAAAGCTA
>JAHPYZ010000099.1:6159-16377 GCA_019058425.1 Promethearchaeota archaeon | reverse complement strand
AATGAAAAGTCCTATTAAGAGTGAAAGGGAACATAATTTAATTGAAAGAATAGAGAAAAAAGAGGAGGTAAAAAGAATGGGAAAATTAAAATGTGAAGAATGTGGTTTAGAGCAAGAGCTTCCAATGCATTGCGGACAAACAATGCATAAAGAAGGTGATCAACTAGTCTGTTGGATGGGGGCTAGCTGTGGAGCTCAACCAATTCCAGAGCATCACGGAAAACAAATGGAAGTTATAAATTAAAATTTATTTCTTTTTTTTTTGAGTTTTTAATCGGAGTTCTAAAAAGATGAAAATTAATAATCCTATAAGGCACAATAATGCACCAGTAATGAAAGCCATTTGATATGCAAAAACTTCACTACTTCCTTTATTAATTAAAAAATCGATAAGTGGTCCAGAAATAAATGTTCCTGCGGTTCCCCAAGATAAAAAGAATGTTGTATTATAAACCGCAAATAATTTTCCACGCATTTTTGCAGGAATAAGTATGGAAGCAATAGTATAGGATGATGCGGATACTATAACTTCAGCGGCTCCTAATAAAAATCCTCCCACAAACATATAACCTAAAATAGATGCTGTTGCTGTTATTAATAAGGCAATAATCGCTATAGATGCCCCTAATATTAGTGTACGAGCATGACCAAATTTATTACTTAAAAATCCTGCTGTAAATCCAATTATCAATGTCGCAACTGATCGTGTATTTGCTATGAAACTCAACATTATACTATCTACATTAAACCCAGAATCTAAAGAAAGATACTGAGAATAGGGTACAGCTATACTATTTCTTCCGAAATTAATAAAAATTAATGCTACAATAAAGACAATAAATATAATTATATTTTTTTCATTATTTCTTTTTAATTCTGATGAATATCCCTCAGGATGAATCTCTGAATCCACACCTCCTTCCGGGGTGAATAACATAGGTATTGATGATATGAACATTACTAGTGAAGCTGTAAAAAATAAGGGTCCATTTCTAAAGCCAAATCCGGAATCATATAGAAAACCACCAATAAAAATTCCAATCATTCGTCCTAAACCCCCAATACTAGTCAATTGTCCAATAATTTTACTTCTTTTTTCAGAAGGGTATAAATCACTTATCAAAGCACTCCACCCGATATTAGACATTGACCAAAACATTTCAATAATGCTAAGTCCTATTATAATTACCCATCCAGCTATAATAAAATCGCTGAATAATGAGTGCACACCCCAAACAGTCATAGTACCTATTCCTGCTAAAATTTCGCCACATATTATTAAAGTTCTTCGTCGTTGGAATTTATCACTTAATGGCCCCCAAATAAAATTCTGAAAAATAACACTCATGAACATAGGAATACTTGCATAAAGTGTTGTCATTGTAACTGATAAATTTAAGAATTCTCTCATATAGATTGAAAGATAAGTATAAAAAAGACCTCTTCTAAACATTGCTAGCATTTGAAATGAGGACAATCCAGAAAATATACGAATTGGTGAATTTAAATTTTTGGTTTTAAACAAATTTCCCAATTAAACAGTAATAAATAATTTTAAATAATTAAAAGAAGTGCTTTTTCTAAACTTTTCTAATTATCCAAACATAGAGTAGATTATTTTGTAAATTTAGATGAAACGGATAAAATTAAAAGGAATAAAATATGGAATTATGCTGGTTTTGCCTCATTTAAAGAGTCAATTGTTTCAATTGCTTTAATCCAAGTATCTAATTTCTTTAATAATTTCTGTGTATCTGGTACTTGGCTGATTTGTTCTGTATATAGAGGATAATATTTATATAAATTATTCAATAATTCAAGTAAAGATTTCTGGCTTTCTGTTCGATCTGGTATTTCTTTTTTCAATTGGTAGATGGATTTTTTTTCTTTTTTAGCTTTTAATGCTTTTAAAAAGTTTTTAGTAACCGCTATTCTAAAGGCATTATATTCTTCTGCTCTAAAATGTGCTAAGGAATAACTCATGCTTTCATCAGCAAAGGGTAAAAATTTTATTTTTTTATCTTCAGGTTCTTCAGGATTATCAATTAATGTAAGTTCGATGTCTGTATTACTTAAGTCATATAAAATAGGGTATAACTCTCCAGGAGTAATCTTGGTTCTTCGTTCAATTATGTTCGTGATTTCAGAGATGGGAACATAAAAATCTGGTGTTTTCTCGGGATTTTCTATACGATAGACATATTCTTTTTTAATGATATTTAATATTTGGGTTTTTAAATCTCCAGCAAGATCATCTGCTGTAAAAGAAATTTGAGCTTCCTTTCTTTTTTGTTTGAATATTTCTCTATCTTTTTGTTTTCTGTTATAATCCGTAGCTAGAGATGAGACGAGACTATCAGCTGGTGGTTCTGTATCTAAACTTTTAGTTAATCGACTGACTTTACTTTTTTCTTCTATAGCAGTTTCAAATAATCTTTTACTTAAATAGCTTCTAGCTTTCTTTTGAGCAACTTCCTTTTTCTCAAAACGCTCAGTTACTGACACAAAATCAAGCATTTTTACCGGTTTTCCTAAATCTTGCTTCACTTCCCTTATTAAAATATCCATATCCTTTTTTACTAATGTATCTACAAGCTTATAGACATTACTTTTTGATAATTGAGTTGATTTAATTAGTTCTCTCTCAATAATTTCAAGAGGATAAGCCTCACCCCTTCGAATATATTCACTTCTAATAATTTTATAAACTTTATCAAGATTTCTTTCCTCTTCGCTGACTGTTTCTTTTTGTAATCTCATGAACATTGAGGTTTCGTGAGGTTTTATATAGTAAACTAAAAGTGTAGAACCTAGGAAGAAGATCATTAGTACTGAGATAATGTATTTATCCCACATTAAAACCACACCCACATCAGAAATAATTTGATTTGGAACTACATTAGCTAGAGTGAAACGTGTAAAAGTCTGAGCGAAAACACATGCTAAACAAAATAGAATTAATCCATCTTTCTTGAAAATGACAATGCGCCATCCGAGTGATTTACCCAGTTTCTTCACAATTCGGTATAAAAAATACATTGAAATAATAAATTCGAATATAAAGATAAATGAAACCGCGGAACCAGTTGCTCCAATTGTTGATTTAAACGCCGAAATAGTCTCATCTTGAAGCAACATAAAAACACTAATTTGGAAAATCTGGAAGAAAAATATGAAAAAAACAATTAATGCAAATGTTAGATTATCAAATGTGCCCGCTCTTTTGGTCTCAGCTCGTCGTCTTGTAGATACATATTCGAAGATGATGAATACAAGTGTCATCACTAAGCTAAAATAAATTAAGGGCATAATCCTTGTCATTTCTAACCTATACACGGCGACAGCACTACTTGGATCACTAGGTCCAAAAAAATCTAAAGATAAGAATACTAAAAAACTTCTGTAAAATAATGAAATAACAACAAGGACTCCTAATATTATAAATGGGATGATAATAGCAATGAAATATCTTGGAATTGAATATTTTTTAATAAACCTTGCTTCAATTTTCGTTGAGAATTTTCTTGAATAAATATAAAAGCGACTGCTCAACAAAAACAACCAAATCATTGCTAAACTTAATAAATACGATATAAAGTTAATATTCGTGCCGATGTATAGAAAAAGAATGAATAATACAGCAATAATACCACAATACAGTAGCAGTTGTTTAAGAGCATGATTTTTTTCAAAAACAAATATTCTTATTTTATCATTACTAAGCAAAACAGACAACACTAGAAAAAATGCAACTATAGTATTTGAAAATGCAAATGGATTCCCAAATGTTAAGTAATTAATCCAATCTCCTGGAAAATTTATTGATATAATTAAAACTAGCGAGTAAAATATAAATAAAGCATATAAACCAAAAAATTTTTTTTCATATGAGTAAGAGGGTGGCTCTTGTCCATCAAGATAAACTTCTTGGTGGATTATCTTATCATAAAAACTAGTTTTCATTCTGTCTTTAAAACTGCCTAGCTTAACTTTTTGTTTTGAAGAAAAGTCTTTAGCCTTATGTTTAATCCCTCGTTTTCCCACTCTTGGAGTGCTAGGGAGTTTTAATGATTTAAACTTGTCTTGCTTTTTCTTGGTTTCTGTTTTATCTTCAGACATGTTTGACTTTTTTGAAGAATTAGAATTAGATTTTTTAAATAAAAATGTTATTATAATTATAAGATGTATATGAGAACTTTTAAAATTTCATAAAAGATGGAGTTGTATTTATGACAACAATTAAGCTTAATATAATATTTCATATTTGTAGAGCTGAAAAAATATTACCTTTTCCAATAACTTCTATTTTGGAAAGAAAACATAAGATAACTCCTATTTTTATTGATGAAGGCTTATTATGTAATCATCAATTTCAATTTTTAATAAGTAAGGATCTAAAAATTCAAAGATCTCAAAATATTGACCAAGATGAAATTAATTAAGTTAATAATTACAACATTTATTTTTCTAAATGCAAATTTTAAAAATATTGAGATATAAATTTAAATATACTTACCGTATTTTATCATTTTAAAGATGGATAGAAAACAATTAGAAAGCAGGGAAAGCCTGATAAGATTAGTTAAAAAAGCTATTGAGTTATTATGTGAAAAAAATATCTCAAGCGTAGTAATTCTCTCATCCTATAAAATTAATTCAGTTTTGAAAGAAAGTTACGGAGTTGATATTAAAGTTGATAAAATAGGAAGAGTTTTAAGTAAAATCGCTAAACTAAATGAATTAAAGAGATTAAATACAAATATCCCAAAATATAAATTACAAATTTCAAAAGTTTCGAGTTTACAATTCTTTTAACCCTATTTTTATGTCAAATTCCGAAATCCTGTAATGACTTTTTGAAGTTTTTCAAGTAATTCTTTTACTTCCGAGTTAAATTCTCTATAAGGTTGCAACTCTGTTCCCAATTTTTCAATTTTTTCATTTATATTTGATTGGAATGGAATTATTGAAGTTGTTATTTTCTCTTCGATATCTTGAATTAAAGTATTTAATTGACTTTCTATATTAGTAATATAAGATTTAAGATTCTCTACTTTTTTTTCGTATTGCGAATTAATTTGAAAGCCTTCTTCAACTTTTTCTTTAATTGAAATCATTAAAGTTTCCATTTCAGTCTTAACGTTTAAGATATTATCATCAATTTGAGTTTTTAGATTATTGACAAGTTTATTCTTAGCATCAGAGATATTTCCTGTGAGTTCTTTATTGCTATCGACCCTAGAGTTAACATAATTAGAAACACTCTTTTTAAACTCAATTACAGTATCATTCAAAGTCTTATTAAACCAATTATCTACCTTAATTAACCCCGATGATATAGCTTCTTTCATTTTATTCACTGCTTTACCTATATATTCAGATCCTTTAGATGCACCCTGATCAATATCTTTAATCCAATCTCCCATTTGCATTTTAGTTATTTCTATAAACATTTCCGAGAGTTTTTCTGTTCCATCATGAATTCCTGAATCAAGATTAGTAAATTCTGGAGATTCCGCAATTTCTTCTATAGATTGTGTACCTTCAGCTGTTGGGATTTCTTGTAAATCACTCTTTACAGGTTCTACAAATTCATTTATTTCCTTAATAAGAATAGGATTTTTTTTCTGAAAGTCTTCTGAAAATTTTTGAACCCATTTAAAATACTCTAAAGAGTTTGGTAGTTCAATTTCAAAGGGTACTGTATGATACTTATCAGTTTTTTTATAGTCGTCTAATCTATACACTTCAAATCCTAGATGTCCATTTTTACCCATAAGAGTATGATCAAATACTATACTAACCCCTTTAGGAAAGTGTTCATTTTGGAAGTATTGTATATTTTTTAGATCACTCTCACTAAGGTATAAACCCCATGAAGGGTGTGAATGATAGTATCCAATTAAATCTGACGAGTATTTTTCTCCAATCTGATTGAATAATTCATACGTATCTTTATCAAATCCAATTTCTACTTTATCTCCGTGAGTAATTGGCACTGCATTTTCTATTATAACTTTATCTTCGGCTTGATCATATTTTCCAACACAAACTCCCATTACTTCTATACTTTTTTCTAATGCATCATTACCAAAACGTAAAACATGAGTAAGCATATTTCTAAAAGCTTCTTTTTTAATGAATAAGTCTCTTTTCTTTTGATTTGAATTTTCCACTACCATTTTTCCTTACTCCTCCTTTTTCTCTAATTTTCCTATCTTTTTTAATAGGCTTTCATTATTATTTTTTAATTCAGCAATAGTTTTCTGAAGAGCCTTAATTTCAATATTCTGAGTCTCTAATTTATTTTGTAATGGTGTTTTTGAGCTCTCCAATAATATGATTGCAGCTTTTAAATTTGAAAGAAAATTTTTAGCTTCTTTATTTAGATTGATGAAATTTCCAATTATTTTATTGTTTTCCTTTATAAATTTCCCCGATGTTCCTTCAAGATTGATATTTAATGTGTCCAGAGTTTTGTTTTCTATTGATTTAAAATTCTCTGTTAAGCTTTCTAAAATATTTTTTTGCTCATCTAAACTTTTTGTAGATCTTAGAGCAATAGAATTAATTTCAGTTAACTTTTCTTTTTGCTCATTAAACTGACTTAAAATATTATTTATGTTTTTATGAAAATGTTCTTCTATCACTAATTCAAATTGTTCATTGAGTTCAGTCCCAATATCACCAAAAAGATTTCTGAAATATTCTTGATCTGAGTCAAATTCTTCGAATTTATCATCAATGTACATATCTAATTCATTTAATTTTTCTTTTAAGGAAAATTTAAAATCTTTTTGTAAATTGGAAATCCCCTCACTTAGTTTATTTTTTAGGATCATCAAATCTTTTCTCATCTGTAAATTATTCTCGACAGTATTGCGGATCATCTTTTCACTCCAAGTATTTAGTATTGAAATTAATGGTGCAAAGGATAGTTCTATGAATTTTGTAAATCCTGTATTGAGAGTAGAAAGAATTTTGGCAGAATCTAATTCAGGTTTCTTTGAAAAAATCTGACTTTCACTTGGAAAAGCAATATCTCCAAACAAATCGGGCATTTCATTTATTTCTAATATAGGCGCTTCTTTTGTTTGAACACAATTTATTAATTCGATTAATTTTAGATAATAATCAATGCTATTAGGAGGTTCTACAACTGTTTTCACTTCATGATATCCTGACATTTGACCTTTTGCAGGATTGTCTAACCTAAAGGTACGGAAACCTAAATCTCCAGGAGTTTCCAGATGCGTGTGATCAAAGACAATTCCAATAGCACTAGGGTTAGGAGTTTGCCATCCTAATTGGTTTCTTATATCTGTGGAAGAAAAGAATATATCCAATCCTGGATGTGAGTGATACCATCCACAACTAAACCAATTTTTTTCAGCATAGGTAGCATCAACCATAGAGAAAGTAATATAATCCTCTGGGGCAAAAGCAACTTCTATTGCTCCACCATGTGAGATGGGAACAGCATCTTCAATTATAACTTCTTTAATACCCTTTTTATCAGGCTCACCTTCTAATCTTCCAATTAAAATCCCCATGACTTCTTTAAACTGCCTGCGATCCCTTGCTTTATTTCCAAACCGGAGGACATGTACAAGCATTTTATAGTAAGCATCCGCTTTAATTATAACAGAGCTCAATTGTAATCACGATTTATGTTTTAGATTTAGTTTGTTAATGATCTATATATAATTTAACTGACTTTAAATATTTGAATAAAAAATCGAAAATTAATTATGATATTTTCATTATTCTGATTTGTAATACAGAAGAACTTTAATCCACTTCTCCAATTTTCTAAACATCATTAAAATAAATAAAAAATAACATCAGAACTAAAAATTTTTCATTAAATTATCATTAATGTGGCAAGGGTTTTCCACAATAAGGACAAAATTTAAAATCTAAATCTTTACCACAATGTGGACAAAAAGAGCCTTCTGAACTTACTGGACCTTTTTCTGCAACACCCTCTTTTGGTATTGAAGGTAATTGCCTTGACGTTTTTAGAGTTGATGCTGATGTTGCTGTACTGGGAGCCCCTTCTTGTCTAGCTTTTACTCTTTCCTTAAAAGCTTGCCTTCGTTCCTCTTCAAGTTCTCCTGATGTTTTTTCACCTTCTGCTTTTACCCACCCTTGCACCTGAGGTCTTTTTAATTCATTTTGAGGGACTTTTGTTAATTCTACCTCTTTTGTCTCTGAAATAGGGGCCATTACTTTTCTTTCTTCTTTCCTTTTTAATGCTTGTTTCACAAGAGCTTGTGTTGTTTTCATAACTTGATGTGGATTAATATTAGGGATTGCTACAGTTCTAAGAACCCAACCTACAATAATATTTTGGTTTGGGAAATCACCCTCAACATCTTCATCCTTGAAAACATAAGAATCTATTACATCTCTTCCTTTTATTAAACGTACAGCCCATTTTTCATTGATATCTCCTAATTGGATTCTATATGAGGTACCAGGTACTCCTAGTTCGCTTGTAAGTGGAATAAAACCTTTTTCAGTCAATACAAATCACTTTTTATATACAAGTATTATGATTAAAGTAATATTATAATGATAAATTTGGAATTTAAATTATTATTTATTTAATCTAAAAATTTGTTCTAATGTTAAAAATTTTATCTGATAGATTTACCTGTTGGATAAGTAGAATATTGATTCTTATATTTTTTTAAAAACACATAAATAGAAAAATTTGTATTAATTTGTAAAAACTCTTTAATAGAAAATAACAGGAATTTTAGCATGACTGTAATAATTCCAAAGAAGGTTTATTTATCCATAGTGGCCGCAACTGTTAGATTTGCTAATACTCGTATCCCAAAGGATGATTGGTTAGAAGTTAGTGGTATTTTCACTGGAAGAAATGAAGGAGACAATGTTATTATATCAGAATGCTACCCCATAATGCATCAAGAATTAGATAAGGATGCTGTAATCGATCAATACAAATGGTCTGATGAGGACTATGAAGCTTTATATATAATTGATGAGCTGGCATTTTCAAAAGTTCCTCCGGAGTTTGTAGTCGGATGGTGGCATTCTCATCCAGGCTTTAAAGTAATGATGTCTCATATTGATATACGTACTACATTATCCTATCAACAAAATAATCCTCTAGCAATCTCACTAGTTTTTAATCCTACAAGACTTATTCGTCAGATCGAAGTAGCTTACAAAAAGGGAGATCCTGATAAACAATTAAAAAATGATCCAGGCTTTTTAATTTATAGGTTAGATGATATTAATAGGGGACTTGAAGCATCCTATCATACAGTAGATTATAAAATTGAGGGATATGATAGTATGGAACAATTAGTCACCTTAACTCAGAAGTTTATAATAGACGTTACTAACTTCTTTCCTAAGGATAAAGTTCCACAAACTTATGATAGGTATGTTAATGAAAGAATAACTGAATTAAATTCATTATTTCAAGGAACTGAAGAATACTTGACTACATTGACTAATCGTGGTGAAAAGAAAAGAATCCCTGACGTCTTACGAAATCAGAGTGAAGATATTCGTAAATTTATCGCAGAAACATCTAAAAAGATAGATAATATAAAAGAATTTAGGGATTTTTTAGAATATAAAGAAAAAACATTAATAATTCCACAAATTGAGACAATATTACAGAATTGGAATGAAATCGCTGCAGGAGTAGATAAGAGGCTTAAACAGTTAAAAAAGAAATTTTAATTCTATTAATAATAATAATAAATTTCATCTTATTTTTCATTTTGATAAATTTTTATTTGATTACGCTTTTTTTTGATTAAATACACGATTATTTTAAAAAAATAAAAGAGAATTTTTGGAAAATAGTTATTATCATGAAAAAAATCAACTTTCCTTTCACAGCGATACTAGGACAAGAGAAAATGAAGATGGGCTTAATCCTTAACGTCATTGATCCTCAAATAGGTGGAATCTTATTAACTGGCCAACAAGGTACTGGAAAAAGCACTGCTGTAAGATCTCTTGTGGAACTGATGCCACAAATTGAAGTTATTAAAGATTGTGAATTTTCATGTGATCCTAATTCAGATATTGATGATTTATGTCAAGATTGTATAGAAAAGAAGGAAAAAAAGCAAATCAATACAGAATTTCGGGATATGTGGCTCGTAAATTTGCCTTTAGGTGTCACTGAAGATATGGTCTGTGGCAGCCTATCAATTGATAAAGTAC
>JAHPYZ010000099.1:0-6149 GCA_019058425.1 Promethearchaeota archaeon | reverse complement strand
GTACTGACTGAGGGAATAAGAGCCTTACATCCTGGATTATTAGCTAAAGCTAACAGAGGAATCTTATATGTAGATGAGATCAATTTACTCCAGGATCATATTGTTGATGTTCTTTTAGATTCCGCTGCATCTGGAGTAAATATAATCGAAAGAGAAGGAATTTCTGTATCACACCCTTCAAGATTCGTGTTAGTTGGTTCAATGAACCCAGAAGAGGGTGATCTAAGGCCACAAATAGCAGATCGATTAGGTTTAGAAGTTAGAATTAAAGCTCCTAGAGACTCAAAATTAAGAGCAGAAATAACTAAAAGGGTTATAGATTTTGATGACCAACCTAAGAGATTTATTGAGAATTTTAAGGATGAACAAGAAAGATTAAGAGAACACATCGTTAATGCTCGGGATATTTTAAAGGAAGTTAAAATCCCCAATTCAGTATTTGAATTTGTATCTAAGATTGTAAATGAGTTAGAAATTTTTTCTCAAAGAGCAGATATTACCTTTATTAGATGTGCTAGAGCTCACGCTGCATTGAACAATAGAAAAGAGATAATAGAAGAAGATTTAAATGTCGCAATGGATTTAGTATTTGAACACAGAATTCAATCTCTTCATTATGAAATGACACCAGAAGAAATAAAATCCAAGATTGCTGAAGTTTATGGAAAAATAAGAGAGGCATATGAAGATACTAAAGTACTTCAACCCAATAGAGAGACAGAAGGCCCTTTAAAACATGATGATAGTTCTCAAAAAGAGTTTAAACGGCAATCTGTTGATCCTGACAAAGTTGACATCCCAGAATCCCAAGAACAGAAATTACCACCCCCAAAATATCCTGATAATAAAAAAAGAAATCCTCAACCTGCAGGAGGGTGGAAAGTAAAGAATATACCTTTCGATGATGATCTAAGATTTTTTAACGATGCACAGACATCAATTCCATTTATTTATAAGATGGAAAAAAAAATGACATCAATTTTAGATAATTTGAGAAAAGATCGAAAAATATCTGATTACGGAGGCAGAGGAATAGGAAGGAGGATTAAAATATCATCATCCCAAAAGGGAAGGTACGTAACCTATAGAACTCCTATTCGTGATCAACCTAAAAGTATTGCTTTAGATGCTACGATTAGGAATTACCTTAAAAACACCGTATATAATAAAACAGAAATCGATTTTCCTATACATTTTAATAAATACGATTTAATGGATAAAATCTATGAGTATAGGGCACCATTAGCTCTCTTTTTTGTTTTAGATAGTTCAGCATCAATGTATTATGTAATAAAACAAATGACAGACGTAATTTTATCGTTACATAGAGAAGGCTATAGAAAGAGAGATAAAATTGCTCTTGTTGTATTTCGAGGGAAAGACGCTGTTGTATTACAAAAACCTACAGTTAATTTTAAATTGGCTGTAAATAAATTAAAGAAAATAGAGGGTAAATCGTATACTCCTATGGCAGCGGGACTAAAAAAAGTATCTGAACTCATAAGAGTTGAAAAGTTGAAGGACAGAAATATCATCCCTATTGTCTTTGTGTGTAGTGATTGTGGAGCAAATATTTCGGTTAAATATCCCGATTTAATAGCCCAAATTGAAACTGATTATACTTTAATTACAAATGAATTAAAAGAACTAACAAAAAAATTGTCAAAACAAAATATACACATGGTAGTATTGGAACCAAAAAAATCTTATGCGACACATGCACTTGGAGTCCATACATATTCAGCAGAGCATATTAAAAAGAATTTCAAGAAATATGCTAATGCACAGATTTACAAATTCAATAAATATAATCCAAATTCTTTAATATTAGAGTTGAAGAAAATTCTTTAAACTGTATTTATCATCATTTCCCATTATACTCTTATTTTTTATAAATGCTATAGTTATTCTTGATTTTAACCTCGTATTTCAGAAATATGATAAGATAATCTCTAAAATAAATTTCTTTCATTATTGGGTTCAAAATTTAACATTTTAGTAAATTATTAGGCGTTTAAGCGAAATCACAGTAATTTTTAAATTTGAACCAAATATTCTTTAAATTACATTTACCAAAAAAAGTGAGATAATCTAATGGAAAATAAAGGTACTATATTTGGTATAATTGCATTAATTATTGGTGGCTCTGGATTAGGATTAGGTGCCTTTTCAGTTATCACAATTCAAACTATTGAAGCACAACAAGGTCCTCCTGGAGAAGATGGTACAGATGGTATAGATGGAATAGATGGAATAAATGGTACAGATGGTATAGATGGAATAAATGGTACAGAAGGTATAGATGGTATAGATGGTATAGATGCTCCAGGATATTTTTGTAGTTCAGCAGCTGAAGTTCAACTAGCGTTGGATTCTATTGGAGATAAATCTGGTAAAATTATAATAAATAAGAGCATTACACTTACTTCAAAAATAAATATAAATGGAGGAGGAAGCTATTTGATCCAGGGTAATGGACCAGGTATAATCATTGATTGTGATGGTAATTGGAATGCATTTGACATTACAAATGCTACAACTTGTATAATTAGAGAATTAAAGATAAATTCATCAGATATTAATTCATTGAATATAGCAGCTATAAAAGTCAATGAAGTACACAATAATCCTATATATATTGAGAAAGTTCATATAATTGGTGATTTAGATCTAGAAGGTCATGGAATAGATATCGAATCTGGAAATGTAAAAATAAGTAATTGTTATATTGCTAATGTACGTGAAGGTATTTACCAATCTTCAGGAAATAACAGTTATTTTATTGCTAATAATTTAAATAATGGTTCTCAAATGGGAATTAGTATTTATGGTTCTTTTAACGTAATTGCTAATAATTATATAAGAAATTTCCAAGATGGAATTAATGTTTTTGGAGATAATAACGTGATTAAGGATAACTTTCTAAATTCAATACAACAACATGGAATCTACTTAACAGTCTGTAGTAACAATTTTGTCTCTGGAAACTTTTTTTCCAATTTAGGGAGTGCAGGTATTTTTGCAGTAAACTGTGATTTCATTACAGTATCGGAAAATCAAATAACTGATTTTATTTCTTATGGTATCTACTTGGTTAATAGTGACAAGAACATAATATCTGGAAATCAAATTTCCTTTGGTAATGGTAATGGATTAGCAATAACTAATGGGGATTATAATGTAATTACAGGAAATTTAATATATAATCTTAGTAGAGGAGGAATCTGGCTTTCTGGAATATATATTTTCGATGGTGCAGATTTTAACACAATCTCTGGAAATGGTGTTTTTAACTGTACTGCTTATGGTGGTGCTAATATTGGATATGGTATTCATATCATCAGTATGAATTGTTATGATAATACTGTGATGGGTAACACATCTCTCAACAACGAAGATAATTGGAAGGATTTAGGAACGAATACATTTGGAAATGCAACTAACAATAATTTTGGCTAAAACTTTATAAAAGCAGAAAGCCCTTTAAAAACTTCTTAACTCTTTTTTTTTATAAAAACAAATAAAATCTAATAATTATGGATTAAATTTTTAATTGATATATTGAAAAATGGTTTTAATTATCCCTTCATTTTCACATTAAATGGCTAAAAAATCAAATTCCATCCTTGTTGTTGGATTTAATACCCGTCCATTAACTCATTCATTGAATAAAGCCGGCTATGTTGTTTACACAGTAGATTTTTTTGGAGATTTGGATCTCTTTCCGAACGTGAATGATGTTATTATTGTTCAGAAAGCTTTAAGAAGTAATTATGAAGTATTAAAAGATAAGTATAGCGAATATTTAGCTCAATTTGCAATACAATTACATCAAAAACATAGAGATACAAGATATTTACTAATAGGCAGTGGTTTAGATGATGCATATAAAGAAAGAGAGCAAATTTTGGATGAAATTAAGAATTCTCACACAATTAGTATTAATAATAATGTAAATATACTTAAAAAATCAAGAGATTTAACACATCTTTTTAATATTCTTAAAACTCATGGATTTAAAATCCCTTCTTCCTGTACGTTCGAAAATTTTCAATTATCCAAAACCGATATAGCATTTCCATTAATTCTAAAAAAAAAGAGAAGTGCTGGTGGAATAAATGTGTTTAAAATTGAAAATAAGAAAGAATTTTCAACTACAATAAGAAGCTTAGAAAAGAAGCGATTTATTCCAACAGAATGGTTAATTCAAGAATATATTGAAGGTATCCCTGTCAGTTGTACTGTAATTTCAAATGGAAAAGAGTGTGAAATCGTTACAATTAATCGCCAGGTCATTGGAGAAAAATTTCTAAATTCTCCAAAAGAGTTTATGTATTGTGGTAATATTGTACCTGCGGAATTATCGATCTTTGAAAATAAGCTGATATCTGAAATTTCAATAATGCTAACAAAAGAGTTAGGTTTAAAAGGGATTAATGGATTTGATTTTGTATTAAAAGATCATTATCCATATTTCATGGAATGCAATCCTAGAATTCCTGGCTCAATTAGAGCTTCAGAATCTGTTTTAAACTTAAACCTTTTAGATCTGCATATTAAAAGTTTCGACCCTAATGAATGGGGTAAAATAAAAAAAATGATAAACTCTGCCAAAACCAATAAGTTTGCCACAAAATTAGTAATTTTTGCTCCAAAAGATATAGATAAAAACACACTTTTAAAAATCAATAATCTTAAATTTGTTCATGATAAAAGCGAGCCAATCAGGAGGATTTTGAAAGGTGAACCACTATGTACCGTTTTATATAAAGCTACAAATCTCTCTAAATCTTATAATGGAGCTAAAACTATTGTTAATAAAATTGATAATATTATTGGATAACTGATTCTCTTTTAAATTTATCTTACTGAATTATCGCTTTAATTTTAGCAATGTAGGTTCCTAGCTTCCTTCCATCCGATTCAGGTACCGCAAGTGCTAAGACTCTGTTTTCATCCAAATCATGTAATATTACTGACCCATTTTCTCCACCAATAATAGAATATTCCATATGGCTTTCTAACAAAACTCCGGACAAATTATATAGAGCTGCAACCATTGCTGAAAGAATTGGCTCAGGCATAGTAGATTGTATTTTGATTGGTAGTCCATCTTTTGTGATAATTGCTAATACTAAAGTATTTGGTATCGCTCTCTTTAAACCTTTAAAAATTTCCTCCTTAAGAATATCTGAAGTTTCAATAATAGCAGAAATTTGCAGACTTAATTTTTGTAATCTTTCGATATAAGAATCTAATCCTTCGAGTTCAGCTAATTCACGATTCAAATAAATAATCATGGTAATATTTTCTGTTAAAATTGAAAGAACAATTTTTTCCTTTCCAAAAATAAGATTATAGGAAACTTCTTGATTAAGCGAGTCTCGCAACATTTTAGATGAGAGAAATACTAAGCTACTGTTTGCTGCTGTAACTTCTCCAGTCGTCATCCTAATATCTTTTTTAAAAATACTTGCAATTTTAGTACCCTCAGGCGTGCCAACATTGATACCTAATATTGCAGATGAAGCTTCGAGTTCTTTTTCTATTCTTTCAGACACATCTGATTTTAATTCGTCAAGTATTTTTTCTTGATCATCCATAGGGAAATATTGTATATTTGGAAATAAAAAGATATTCTAATAATTTAGTAATAATTTTATGAATTTGTATAGGATATTAAGTTTAAAGTATTAAAAGGCTGAAATTAAAGCAGACTGGTATATTATTAAAAATGATAAAAAAGAATGAGAAATAATAAATTTTTAAATTTTAATCATTATAGTAAAAATATATATATTTTTAATATTGTGATCTTAGTGATTTAAATGGAACACTTAGACGAAATTAGATCTCTAAAAAAACAATTGGAGACAAAAGATAATCTTATTAAATTAAAGGATGACACAGTAAGGACACTTGAGAATTCTTTACAATTAAAAGATGAGCAAATTAAAACTCTTGAAAAAACTCTCAAAACCAAGGACGATGAGACTAAAACTTTAGAAAAAACTATATCATTGAAAGAAGAGGAAATTAAAAAACTAAGTTCTTCTGTCGTTGATCCAAATCTCTTAAAAGATAAAGATGAAACGATTACTCAACTTCAGAAAGAAATAGAAATATTAAATGAAGAATTAGGCAAATTG
>JAHPYZ010000014.1:68012-72444 GCA_019058425.1 Promethearchaeota archaeon | reverse complement strand
TACTAGTTTTGCTTTAGGAACAAAAAAATTATATGATTTTGTAGACAATAATCCCTATATTGAGTTTTTTCCATCGGATTATATTTGTAATCCTATAAACATCGGAATGAATAAGAAGATGGTCTCGATCAATTCTGCTCGACAAATCGATTTAACTGGGCAGGTAAATGCTGCAACTGAGGGTTATAGCTTTTATTCCGGATTAGGAGAGACAATAGATTTTATGAGAGGCGCAGCATTTTCTAAGGGTGGAAAACCTATAATAATACTCCCTTCGACATCTAGAGATGGAAAAAGATCCCGAATTGTAGCACATTTGGATGAAGGTGCTGGAATAATGTTGTCTCGTGGAGATGTTCATTATGTTGTAACTGAATGGGGTGTGGCATACCTTCATGGTAAAACTATCCGAGAAAGGGTTATTGAGTTGATTTGTATAGCTCACCCAAAATTCCGACAATCATTATTAGATGAAGCAAAAAAATTGAATTACATCTTTTCTGATCAAATGCTTCCTTGTGATGATGATGGTCGAATTTGTATATATCCTTCAGAATATGAGACAATTTACACAACAAGAGATAAAGAAAAAATTAATATTAGACCAGTTAAAACTACTGATGAACAAGCACTTAAAGAATTATATTATTCATTAAATGAAAGAGATAGATATTTACGATTTTTTGAGCTTAGAAAAGAATTTACACATTCAAAAACTCAGAGTGAAGTAAATATTGATTATGATAACATTTTCTCACTAGGGGCTTTTATCGGAGAAATTGGGAAAGAAGAAATGATAGGAAGTGCAACTTATTATTTAAATCCTGAAATGAATATGGCAGAATATAGCTTTTTAGTTAGAGAAGATTATCGAGGAAAAGGTGTAGGAACATTTCTATATCAACATATAATCATTGTCGCCAAAGAAAAAGGTATTAAAGGATTTTATGGTAATATTCATATTCAAAATAAGAATACTATTCGTGTTATTCATAAGGGAGGATATACTAAAATAACTCCCCCAGATGTAGGGGAAAAAGAATTATTTTACAGAGTGTATTTTGATAAAGAAGATTCAATTAGTTGATTATTCAAAATTTTTATTTCTCTTCTTTAATTATCAATCTTGTTTTTTTATGAGATTTAAGTTTACTGATTATCACGTACACACAAGACCATGGAGTGTAGATGTTGCTAAAGATGGTCCCACTTTTGAAGATTATATAAAAGTAGCAGAAAAGCATCAGATTAATATCTGTTTTCTTGATCACTATGAACTCCATTATGTTGAGAATGATAAGACAAATCCATTTCATAATGGCAGAGTTAATGATTACCTTGAAGAGATCGATATTTATAAAGAGACATATGACTTCATACTCAGTGGCTTAGAAATTGAGTATTATGAGGATAAGGAGATTCACCTAATTGAATTCATGGATGATTATAGAAGAGAATTTGATTTTATTGGAGGATCCATTCACGAATGGATAATAGGCTATCCAATTACAACAAAGAAAGGAGTAACTAAACTTCTAGAAAAAATACCGATGAAAAAAATTATTGATGATTATTTTGGAATAATGATAAAAATGATCAATTCACAAATTTTCAGAAATGTATGTCATATAGATACCGTTTTTCGTTATATTAACAATAACGAGTTCGTACCTAAAGAGGATTGTGATGTATCTGATAACCGAATATTAGATTTAGGGCGTTTATGCATAAAGAACAAAATAAAAGTAGAATTAAATTTATCAGGTTTGCGATTTCCGATAAATAGAACATTTCCATCAATGGATGTTATGAAAAAGTTGAGAAAAGAAGGGATAGAGTTTTTTGTTGGATCTGATTCACATTCTTTAGATTATTTTAAGGAAAAAATCCCTAAAGTGATAGAAGCTTATAAGTTATTAACTTAGCAGGATATCTAAATTATCATGGAATTTAAAGAATTTTCTAATAGAATTGATCAATGGGACCAAAAGATTATTTTAAAATATAACGGTTTAGGAGGTAAACCGTTCACAATAATTTTAAGATTTATTTCTTTTTTTGGAAGAGAAACTTTATGGCTTCTCTTAATAGCTTTTTATTTATTTATTTGGTACGATCCTTTTTTATTAGCGTATATCTCTGGTACATTTCTTACAGGATTAATTATAATCCTAGCATTAAAACAAATAATAAAAAGAAAAAGACCTTTCGAGAGATTTGAGAAGGGTAAAATTATTGTTTATGAGAGAACTCCTTCCTCAAAAAGTTTTCCATCTTGGCATTCTTATAATGTTATGGCACAAGGTTTATTATTTGGATTATTCTTTTTAAATTCACTTTTAATCACCTTTATAATAGTAATAATCACTATAATTGTCTCATTCTCAAGAATTCAACTCGGCGTGCATTATCCTTCAGATGTTATATTTGGCTGCATTATTGGGATAATGGGTTTTTTATTAACAATATTTCTAATTGGTCCACTTATTTTGCAAATACTAACATACTTTGAACAATTTGTAGTGTTTGAAATTCAATATCAACAAGTAAATTCATTGTTGTTCAAAAATATAGGCTATATCTTACTAACTTTTGGTATTTTACTTATAATTTTTTTCCTAGCAATATATAAAACAATAAAAGAGCGATTTAAGAGAAGTTAGATTGATTCTTATAGATCTAGCCTTCGTCTCTTACCAAATAAATCCTTTAACTCATTTAAAACCTGTAATCTAGCACTTTCTTGAGGTCTTGCAGAAGGTTGATTTGGGTTGGCAATTTCAATAGGGATTCCACTTTGCGCAACTTGAAACGCTCCTGACTCTATAGCTCTAAGACGATTGTCAAGATCATTGAGTTGAGTAGAAATACTTTCCGAGAGTCGAATGACTGCATTCAATGTTTCTTCTAATGTTTTTCCAAGACCTTCAACTTTCCTAACAGTTGGATCTGTAAGAGAATGACTAGAACTCATAAGATTCTTTATATATTTTGCGAATTGAGGCTCGGTTGAAATTAATGAGTATATGGAAGTTAAATATACCTCAACATGTAAGTCATATTGCTTTTTCTTAATCAGTTCATTTATATTATCTTTTATCAGTTCAACATTAAGGAGAATCTCAGGTTTGTTTTTCAAGTCAGGGTCAAATTTATGGATGAATAGTAATATATATGGATTTTCTTCTAATAATACTATTGATTCTATGATTTTCTCAAAATATTCGAGAGCTTCATCAAATCTCTCTGGATCTTGTACGTCAATTACGTAAATTAGTAAATCAAGTTCTAGAAAATATTGTTCAGGATTATTTAAGTACCTTTCTCTATATTCTTGTTGACCACCTAAATCCCAAATGAATAAGTTTAGTTTACTACTACCAAATTTCATTCGAACGACACCTTTAGTGGGATGTGTTGAAATCATATCACCTATCCCTAAACGCCCTCCAAATTTTGATAATGTTGCTGTTTTTCCTGCATTATCAAGTCCTGCAACAAGTACTTTTTGTGCTGATTCTTCAATTTCTTCTTTTTCTTCTTTAACACTTACTATTAGTGAGCTAATTGTTATAGTTTTCTTTAGTTTTTTTTCAAGACTAGGAAATTTAACCTTTAATTCCTCAAGTTTTTTTTGTAAACTTACTGCTAATTCAATTGAATCATCAGTCTCTTCGATTTCGGTTATTGTCTCAAATGGTTTATCCTTATTTAACTTAGAAGCATCTCCAATAGTAGAAATTTCAAGAAGTTGCTTCATTATTGTTGAATCTTCTTTATCTATGAACTTATATGACAAAATTGGTAATTTTATAACATCATCGATTTTATGTAATTTATCAATTTTAACTGATTCTGGATCCAAGAATTTTGAAAAGATTTTTATAAAACTAGAAGCTTCTGATGACATGTTATTATTAATAGGTTGATTTAATTTTTATTCTTATTTATTAAACTTTTAAGATACTAGTTAAAAAGATTAAGATTTAAATGTTCACAAGTCTATCTTAAAAATAGATCAAACTTATATATTTATTAATTTATGTAATTCTAAGGTAAAATATTAAAATTTTAATAACCATCCTTTTACATTTTTTTAATTATGCCAGCTCATTTCGAGGACGATGATTTTTTCGAAGAAAATGCAGAGGAAGGACCATCTTGCTGTGATTCACCAAAGGTATCTGAAGAAGATGGATTTTATGTATGTTTAAATTGTGGATTCGTCTACTCGAGAATCCTTGATGATAGCCCTCGAAGAGCTTTTACTCAAGAAGAAATTCAGAAAAGAAAAAGTAATGAAAGAGTTTATAGCCCGATTGGTCCTAGAACTATTATTAGAGGATCTAGAGATGCCAGAGGTACATTATTAAGCCCAAAGTATAAATCAAAATTCAATAGACTAGCAAAAATTCATAGATCACTTACAACT
>JAHPYZ010000014.1:51910-68002 GCA_019058425.1 Promethearchaeota archaeon | reverse complement strand
TTATGAAAGAAATTTATGGATAGCTTTGCCAAATTTACAGCGTTTACAAAAAAGGTTAGGAATTCCAGATGCCGTTGCAGAAGATGCATTACGAATATATACTCAAACGGTCAAGAAAAAACTAACTATGGGTCGAAGTATTGATACGTTATTATCTGCTTCGATTTTTGCAGCTTTGAGAGTTCATGGAATACCTAGAACTGCAGAAGAAATTACCAAAGTTGCTCAAATTCCCAAAAAAAAAGTAATCAAAAGTTATCGGTTAATTTTAATGGAAGTCCTGCCCAAATTAAACCTTAAAGTGCAACATTTTTCAGCTGATCGCTATGTAGATAAATTTAATGAAGAATTAAAGCTTTCTATGAAATGTCGAAACATAGCGGTAAAATTAATTGAAAAAGCAAAAGTTAGTGGATTTAATTCTGCGGGAAAAGACCCTAAGGGAATAGCAGCAGCCGCAATTTATATAGGGTCAAAAATATGTAATGAAAACCGAACACAGAAAGAAATCTCAAAGCTCGCCAGAGTGACGGAAGTTACACTTCGCATGCGTGTTAAAGATTTGCAAAAGTATGCTAATATGGTTGATTAATAAAAATCGTTTAAAACAAATTAATCCTACGCTTCTATGTCAATGAGTACGTTCTCTTCCTCGAATAAAGGGAGAAATTCCAACATTTCTTTAATTTTTGGCAAATATGCATCGAAATTGTAAAGTTTAATATCAATAAGGAACAATATTAGCATGATATAAAACGTATCTTTTACCAGATTTTTATTTACTCCTAAGCTATTTAAAAATTCATTAACACTATTTTTAATGATTCTTAATGGTTCTCCTGACTTAAGAAGAGCTAAACCATGGTAGAGTACCATCAAGGAACTCGTCGCAAAATCCTTTCTTTTAGAAAGATTATTTGCTAATTCTAAATATTTATTTGCTGCCTCTTTAAAATTCTGTGAAGATATTAACTCAAGTATAGGTGAATAATATCTTTTTTTCATTGGTTTTCTTTTTTTCGATATGCTTTCCTTATCTCTTCTGGCATCTCCTTTTTTAGATTCAATCTTCCCATATCTTTGATCGATTTCAATTCTCATTTTTGTTAATTCCCCATAATCCTCTCGAGAGAGAGAATCTACTCTTTCTTCTTCTTCTGAAACACTTTCTTCAGGCGTTATTTCTAATTGAAAATCCCCACCAATAAATTCAAATAATATTTCTAATTCTTCTTCGAATAAAGGAAGGTTTTTATAAAAAGAAAGAGATTCTTTGAATTTTTTCTCATCTTCCATACCTTTCAAACCGATAATATATTCCAATAATGTTACAGCAAATGTATCGGAGAATAATTTTCCTAAACCAGAAAGAGTGCTTTTAGTTTCATTTAATAATTGTTTAACATCTTTTACCTTATCTTCCTTTAATAGTATTAAACTTGCTATAGCTAAAGAGACACCAGCTAGATTAAATTTATTTATTCTATTTAATCGAGTAGTACTATTTTTATAAACTTCAATTGCCTTATCATATTCCTTGTTTTTTAAATGATTTAAACCCTCTCGAAAATATGCTCTTCTTAATCCTTTTCTTTCTTTTAATTCCTTTTCTTTGTCTAGTAATGCTTCACGAGCCCTATTTTCAATTATAGAGCGCTTTTCTCTTATTTCTTCTCCTTCACGAGTTTCTTTAGCTTTCTTTGTTCTAATTTTACTTTTTTCATCCTCGAGTTCTGCTATTTTTTGATGAATTTCCGTTTTATAGGTTTTTTTTTCAATTTTATCATTATAAATTTGTGCTAGATGCAAATCATCAAATTCAATATAAATTTCAGCAATTTTTTTATAGATTTTGTTAAAGGTAATTTTAATATTCTCTTCCTTATCTAAATAGGCTAACAATAATGTCTCAACATTTTTTACCATAGCTTCTGCTTGATTAATCGCAGATAAGGTTTCTTCAGTTTCTAATATTTTCAATGCTTCATTTTTAATTACCTTAATAAAACTAAGACTTATCTCTTTTGATTGATCATAAAGCATTTGATCTCGATAAATCCTTATTGAGTTCTCAAATATTCTTGATTTTCTTTTATAGTCTTCAGTATTTTTAAGTTCTTCTAATTGTTGTAAGTATTTTGGAAAAATTCTGACTAAATATTTGGCTTTTACTTCTGATGAAAGTTCATTAAAAAGTATGAAAAATTCTTGAAAAATCAAACCTCCTAAAAGTATATCTAAGGATTTTGTAAGAATCTGGTCCCTGATTTCTTCTTTACCTATTTTTTTAAGATATTCAGCTTGCTTTTTTAAGAGATTTGCTGCTTTTAAATGGTTGTTATCCTCAATATATTCATTTGCCTTTTTTATCTTGTTATCATTCAACTCGACTATAATATCAAGCTCAGCTTTGGAAAAATCTCTTATAACATCTATTCCCTTATTAATATAATCTTCTACTTCTTTCTTTTTTAATGCTTCATATTTATCTTCAAATTCATCTCTAATTTTTGCTAATTGTTGCTTTAATTTTCTTGAATTTAATTTGTCTATTAGAATTGAAGCTGTTCCGAAACTATTTGCTTCAAAAAATTGATTAATTAATTTTTCTAAAGTTGAATCTAGATTTTCTCTTTTCACTTTATAAGATTCCCACATATTTTCAAGTTCATCGTAGGTATTTTTGGCAGCATGCTTTTTTTCCTCATTTACTTGTTGTTTAAAAAACGTAATTAAGACATCAGTCAATTTTTTAGTGAGGACTTTTAATTCGTCAGATAGTGCTTCACGTTGGTATTTATTGATTGCTAGGTATAGTTGTTCTTTAGCTGATTCAATATTATTGATACTTACTAAGTAATCCGCTGCTGCACCAATTTTATCTGATATTTCTGTTAATAAGAGTAATACTCCTTGATGAGGGAGGCTATCTACAATTCTCAAGGCATTATCAACTCTGCAAGCTGAAATCCAAGAATTTATTGCTAACCTAAACGCTTCATGAATAAAGGTCTTATCCAATAATTCTATACTAGACCATTGAGCTGCTCTTTCATAATTATTAGCTGCTTGTTCAAACTCCTTTCTATTGAAGAAAAGGTTACCCTCTCTTATTATAGCATCAGCATATAATTTTTTAAAATTTAGAGATTTTCTTTTATCTACTTTTTCTAAAATCTGGCTAGCTTCTAGATACAGATTCATTTTAGAATAAAGATAAGCTGCTTGTTCACTTATTATAAAATATTCTTCTTTATTATAGATATCTGCTATTAATGCGGCTTTTCTTATAGCTTGTGCGGCATAATAATAGTTTTGATTATTAAAATAAATGTTTGCCATTTGTATGAATATCGGAAATCTCATCCATGCGTTTTCAATATTTAAGGGAGTTTCTCCATTAATCATGGCTAAACATAAAGATTGGAGTGCTTGATGAAAATTTTGAGGTGATAAATTCGCAAAGGCTTCTAAACTTGGAAAATTAACCCAAATGTGTTGTAATAAATCATTGACAGGAATGGGTAGGATTCCATTCTGATCATAAAACATAACAATTGTAGGAATATCACGTTTTACTGAAAAAATATCAGGGAGTATCATTTCAAATAGCTCTGATTCTTCTTCATTTACAGGATTCAAGAAATAAATGATTCCATCGACCATGGGAATTATTTCATCTAGATCCGCAGAGATGCTTGTAATTGCATCAATTTCTAAATCACATAAATCATCAAAAACTTTAATTTCTTTATACCATTTGAAATACGTCTCTTGATCTTCCCCGGGCTCTCCAAATGCTTGGGAAGCATAAAAATGCGTTATATCGGCATCCGATCCAAGAATTAAAATAGAAAAGTAATACTTCATATAATCAATTTTTATGATTTTTAATGGTTTATTATTTTTTTCTTTTCCATAATAGGATTTGATATTTTACCTATGATAAATCTATTCTTAACACATAAAATTATGAAACTTATGAAATTCTTTTAAAGGCAAAAAAATCTTTTAATAATAATTAATTGAGTTTGCTAATATAAATTTTTTTTTAGACCTAAAAGGAGAATAAACATTGGAATACCTTGAAAGGAATTATCAGCTTGTAAAACAACGAATGATTGAGCAAATGGAAAATAGCATTGTATTGGGAAGAAAACTCATTGATACTGAATTAGATACTGGTTTTCTAAACTTCATAATCAAGCCAATTGTAAAGACTTTCTACGATTATTGGGCTCAAAATGATGCAAGAAATGGTACTCTTAAGCAAATTAATATTACTCTTGAAGCGGGCAAAAATTTATTACTTAATGGGTATTCAGAGGAGATCTTTAATGAAATACTTGACGACGCGTTTCCAAAATACCTTGATGCCGATCAAACAACACGTCAATGCTCGATACATCATAAAAATTATGAGAAATTAAAAAATGTTAGCAAGGAGACATTTATAAATTATTTAAAGGAAGTAGTGAAACTTTTGGAAATTAAGGCTGAAGTAAAGGATTATGGGGATTTATGTAGAGAGGCTTTTCCTTCGAAAGACGTGGCAAAACAAAATTTGATGAAACAATTAGATTTTACTGATAGAGGTATAAAAATTGTTGAGAAGGATCCCAACATCCTTAAGATCCCAGTTGGGAAGAAAATAATTGTAAAGGCATTAAGGAAAGGTTTTGAACAAACTAAAGAAGAGTTTACTAGAGCACTCAATGATACTTATAACGATAAATAATTAAAATATTAATTTAATAAAAGATTTTATCAATAAAGTGTATAATTTTATAATTCAAACATAATATTAAAAAGATTTGTGCTTAATAATGGATTACGTAGAGAGAAACTATCGAATCATAGAGAAAAGGATGCTTGAGCAAATGGAAACATCTCTTAACTATGGAAAAGAACTATTAGATTCAGAAGTTGAAGTTGGTGCTCTAAATTTTGTTATAAAACCAATTGTTAAATCATTTTATAAATATTGGAGTGATAACGAGGCAAAAGTAGGAACAAAAGAACAAATTCGAGTTACACTTGATTCTGCGAGAGAATTGGTTCAAAATGGAGATATTTCAGAAGAAAAATTCGATATGGTTGTCAATAAAAATTTTCCTACTTATTTGGAGAATGACCAGACAGATCGTCAGTGTAAAAATACACACCAAAATTATAAGAAATTAAAAGAAATAACTAAAAAATGTTTTATAACGCAAATCAAAGAAACTATCTTGTTTCTAAATGTAATGGATGATGTTGAAGGATATAGTGAACTATCTAGAGCCACTTTTAAAACAAAAGAAAAAGCTTATCAAGCTTTGATACGTCAACTTGATTATAACGAAGAAGGAATTGCCTTAGTCGAAAGAGATGATAGTATTTTGAAGGTTCCTCTTGGAAAAGGCATTATTCTTAAAGTGCTACGACTAGGTTTTGAAATGACCAAAGAGAAGTTAATTGAAGAACTAGATGAGATTTTTAATTGATCTCCTTTCATTTTTTATATTCAAAAATCATATAATTAAAAAGTCCGTGTTTGCCTTGGCTGAATCTGCTAAGAAAATTGAGCACAAAAATATTCTAAGGATTATTTTTTTAAATCTCTTAATAATAGCGTTTATTATAATCTCTTATGTATATATTTCTGAACCATTTGGCTCAATTTCTACGATTTATATAATGAACACAGATTTTTCAATACAATTTGGTGTTACTCTTCTAATATTTACATTTTTTTCTATATTAGGAGGTTCTATCCAAGGTTTAATATCAGGATTTTTAGGGGAATTATTCTACCAATTGGCTTTCTATAACACTATTTATATTGAATGGTGTTTAATCATTGCGATATTAGGATTTTTATCAGGTATCTACAAATATCACCCTTTAAAGTATCATGACGGAATTAAATTATATTATACTTTTATCGCTCTTATTATTACTTCCTTCATTATATCTGGCCTCATTATTGGTTTTCAATTATTTATTTATCCTAATCAAGGTAGCATCGAAGATATTGTAATAAATTATGGTTTTAATTTCTTCCTCCAAGCGCTTATCTCAATTGTTTTTATTATACCCATTTTGCTACTCATCTATGATAATATTCTTGCAAAAGAGGAAAAGGATTTGTATTATACAATACTAACTCATCATCCTCCCTCAGCAAGTGATCATACATTCTATCTCAAATTTGGTAGAACTAAAGTCTATTTTTGCACTAGGTGTTCTGGTGTAATACTTGGAGGCTTATCTGCAATGTTTGCAACGTATTTAACTTCTAAAATATTGCAGGTTGAATTTAGTGCCGAAATTGCTTTACTTATGTGTATCATCTTACCAATCCCGGGCCTAGCAGATTGGGGAACTCAAAGACTTTTATTAAGAAAAAGTACTACAGCATCAAGGTTGTTCACAGGTTTTATTATTGGATTAGCCTTGCATTTTATGAGTTTTACCTACAAATATTATTTCTACACATTATTAATTTTAATAGTTTATTTCAGTATATTCGGCGTTCTTGTATTTTTTGGTCATAAGAAGGAAATGAGATTATGGGAGGAAGAATACGAGGACATTTCAGAAATAGAACCATAGACTGAAAATGCAAAATATAATTTTTATACATGGACTAGAAAGCTCAGGTAATGGATTTAAAGGGCAATTATTAAGAAAAGTATTACCTGGTTGCTTAACCCCTAATTTTTTGCCATATTCTTCTGAAATTTCAATTAAAGATTTATTAGAAAAACGTATGAGGCAACTAAATCCCATTTTACAGAATAAGAAACATTGGATCATTATTGCTTCTAGTTTTGGGGGGCTAATGGGGACGTTATTCCTCTTGAATTTTACCTTTAAAGTATCCAAACTAATTCTACTTGCTCCTTTTTTATCATCTGAAATATTAGATAATAAGATGTATTCTCCGGTAAATGTTCCAGTTATAGTCTTTCATGGTAGACACGATAAAGTTGTTTCTTTAAAATTATCACGAGCTAGAGCAGAAAAACTTTTCATAAATCTTGAATATAATATCGTAGATGACGACCACTCGCTTCATAAAACTGTTCAAGCTTTAGAATGGAAAAAAATAATTTCTTAATAATTTATTTTTCTAACATTTTAAAAATTGGACTCCATTTTTTTTAAAATCAAACTATAACTTCTTTTTAATAGAAATAAATATTAAAAAATTGGTGAATTAAAATTGGAATGGGAAGAATTTTTTAACAGTATCGGCTTTTGGTATAATATTTTTGTTGAATGGTATTTATCTGCGCCAATAGTTGCTCAAGTATTCGCAATAATTGGTCTAGTTACGATATTTGCGTTAGCAGTAACTCTAGTTTATTTTGCTATTAAGGGAGTTGCATACTTAGTATATTATATATTGAAGGGGTTATATTTACTTCTTAAATATATTGGTTATGGATTTTATAAGTTAACTGAAGGCTTCTACTTGCTAGTTTCAGGGAAAAAAAAACCTTCGAAAGCTAAAAGTTCACAAACTAATATTCAAAATACTGTTTCGTATCATCAGAATTATATTTTAGAATTTTGTAGTGAATGTGGGAGGAAAGTTTCCGATAGAATGAAAGTAAATTTTGAAAAAAATGGAATGACATTTTGTGAGAACTGTGGAACACAACTAAATCTAAATCATGCCCTTAAGACTATAACAATCTCCCATTAGTTTTGTTTAACATCTTTTTATACAAAAATAATTAAAGTAATAGACCAAAAATATAATTATAAAGGTGTAGTAAAAGTATATGTCAAAAATATATGTCTGTAGGGAGTGTGGTTATGCGTTCCCACAAGAGCTCTCTCACCTAATAGAGAGTAATATTCAAGTTTATTGTGAAAAATGTGGATCTCCCTTTATTTTGGAAGGAGTTGAATTTAAACCAGCTCAAACTCCATATAGGAGGAGGGAAAAACCATATCAACTCATAACAGAAAAAACTTCATCTGGTTTAGAGAAGCTTATTCAGTTTCTAAACAAAATTTCCTTTATTCCTCTATTTATTTTCACTTTCATTTCTTTTGGATTAATTTTTGAAATTCTTGTAAATTGGGATATATGGATTTTATTACAAAAAGTATCACAAGGTTTAGTTGGTTTATCTCTCTTAATATATGATAGAGCCTATATTTCTCATAAAATAAAGGAGAAAAATTATAATGAAATTTTTCTAGACTCGTTTTGTTGGGGGATTTTAGGATGTATTTATTATGGTCTTGGAGTTATTATCCTGCTTAAAGGTATCTCTATTTTAATATATGTCATTACGGATTCTAAAAATAAGGATCTTAAAGCATATAATTATGGATTACTTGCGAAAAACTCATTAAATTATCTATCTGCTAAAGGGGGTTTTATAATTATTTTATTAGCATTAGCTAACATCATTTCTGCAAGAAGTTTTTTATTTTTAACTGGTGAGCAAATTATAATTCTCGATTTTATTGATTTGATAGAAATTCCGGAAATATATTTGGTTTTTGGAATTTTACTCATAATTACACTAATAGTCCTCCTTATTGATAATAATATAAAGACAGGGATTAGAGGAAAAGAGAGTTTTAAATTTGTTGATTCTATTAAAATATTTCTATTAGGACTTTTTAGTATAGCTTTCTATGCTGCTGGTATATTCATCTTATTAAAAGGAATTCTAATATTTTTCTTATTCATAGGTAAACCAAAAAAGATGGTCCAACCTGTTATTGAAAAACCAGTATATTATGCTCCAATTCCTCCGACTCCGCCAATCCCTCCAATACCTTCAACTCCAGTATTGAGAAAAACAGAAATCTCAGAGAAAGTAATTATTGAAGAGAAAGAACCCAAAATAATAAAACACCCTATTGAAGCCAAAACACCAGTGATTCCTAAAAAGGAAGAAGTGGAAAAGAAAATAGAAGAAGTAGAGGAAATTCCATTAATTATTGATAGAAAAGAGAAAATAAAAAGAGAAGAAGAATATAAATTAAAATTGCATGAATCTCTTTTACCTGTAAAAGATGAAAAAGATAAGAAATTGGTGAAAGAATATTTTTCTAAAATCTTTACTCTATTATCTAAAGATTTAAGGAAACAAATTACAGATTTAAAAGTTTCTAAGAAAGAAAAGAGAGAGTTGTTACAAGAACTTGCTTTCCTAACACAAGAAGAACAAGTTAAGTATATTGATTCTTTAGTTAACCTTTATAAAGAAATTCCTAAAAAGCTAATCAATAGAATTAGAAAACTTCCAAACGTTAAACCTAAGCATTATGATAAGATTGTAGACCAATTAAAGTTTATGGATGTTGAAGAGCAAATAAAGTTTGTTCAATTTTTAGAGGAAAACACCTAAAAATGTCGCTAGAAAAAAGAAGAGAACCCAAAAGAAGCAAGGAAAAAGAATCTTTACAAGATAGTTCATTTAGGCGTACTGATTTTAGACCTCTACAAGTAGTGGAGAAAAAAGATGAAAAACCAGAAGAAATTGTTGATGAACTGAACGAAATCGAAAAAGATGTATTAGATATTGCTGCGGATATATTAAAATTGAAGCGATATGAAACTGAATTTGAAATTGAATCAGAAAGCCAAATCCAAAAGTATCCAATTATAGAAAAATTGTATGCGAAATGCATTGCTAAACTTTCTTACAGAAAAGGATATAGTAAAGAAGAAATATTTATCGCTATTCGAAGTTTAGAGGAAAAATCATATATTGTCACTAATGAAAGACGTACTAAATTGGAAATACTTACAAATGAAAAATTGGTAAATATACTTGACTTTATAAAAGAAAATCCAGGTATTCATGCAAGAGATGAAAAAATTGAAGAAGTATTGAATATCACTAGAACTCCATTTTTAAAACATGTTATGACTCTTGAACGATTTAAACTTATAAGATCAAAAAAAATCGGAAAAACTCTTCACTATTTTCTTAGTGATGTGCCAGAAGATTATGATAAATATAAAATAATCTTTTTAAATCCATTGATTCCTAGATTATTAGAACAAATGTTTAAGGATGAATCAGTATCTGTTTCAAAAATGGCTGAAATTATTGATATGTATTCAGGGACAATTCTATATCATATTAAAAAATTAAAAGAACTCAATATTGTAAAATCTACTAAAAATCAATCAGGGAAGAAAATTCATTTGGTTAATATCGAACTCCTTAAATTATATAATCAATTTTTTGATGAACCAGATTTTACTTCACTTCTAAAAGGACTTTAAGTGAAATTATATCTTTTTTTATGGTACTATAATTCTCTTTTTACACTTGGTAAGAGTTGTAGTAATAACTTTATCGCATTATTAATTCCATTCTCCATTTCAGGGTGAATATCATTTGAATTAAGTAAATCAAACTTGGAATGTCCTGGTAAATCAGAAACGGATAAAAGAGATACAGTTTTTAAATTATAGAGTTTTCCAAGTAAAAATAATATAGATGATTCCATATCAATTGTATGTATATTTATCGAGCTAAGTGCTCGTATGAAGTCTAAGCTTTCACAAAATAGAGCATCAGTAGTCCATAAATTAGTTTCTTTTACTTTACTTGGAAAAAGTGCTGTACCTTTACTTAAAAAGAGTTTTCTAAGATTTTCATTAGGTTTAGATATAAAAATTGTATTATTTCCTGTAAAAAGATTTTGAAATTTTCCCATTGGATTTGAAATTGATTGTAATTCATTCACTAAAGAAGGATTTTCTCTAATATATTGAGGACTGGTTCCCTCATCACAAAAAGCAAATTTTGGAATTATAAGATCACCTATATTAATTGGAATATTCTGATTTTCTATTCCTCCACATACATCAATTCTGATAATAATTTTAGTTTTACAACGTCTTAAGGTTTCAACTGCCATTGCGCAATTTGGTGCTCCTACTAAAGAACGTATAATACTGACCTTTACTCCATTTAACTCCCCATTATATACTCTTCCATACTTCCTTTTATTTTGCAATTTATTCAATAATTTTTTCATAACAATTTTAATAGCAGGAAGGATTACAATTTCATTTACATTTGATGGGCTAGTTTCAAGTATCATCCGAACGACTTTCTCATCTACACTGATAAATTTTAACCCAATGTTTAACAACTCGCTTTTCATTCTATTCAACATTTTAAACAATCCCTTTATTTATCCTAGTTAATTAAAATCAATATTTCAGTTATATTTTAAAAGTACTACACTAATTATTTAGGTACTTATAATTTTAAAGAATATAATTTAATATCTAAATAAAATACAATTATTTATATAAACTAGTGAGAATTTCGAGTTCATAGTGGTTCCCTCATGAAAAACAGGTTTATCATTGATGACAAAATTACAAATGAATTTGTTGAGACTTATACAAAGACAACATATAGAATTGTTGGGGAAAATAAACATTCTTCTATTAAACCTTGTCATTGGCTTGAACAGCGGCTATCAACGGGAAGGGATAATCGCAATTGCTATAAGGGTGTATTTGGGATACAAAGCCACCGGTGTTTACAGAATACTCCATCATTACCTTTTTGTAATCATCAGTGTGTATTTTGTTGGAGAGATCTAGAAGCTGGATCACTTGGTAGTGAGTTTATTGTTGACCCAGACGACCCTAAAATTCTTATTGATGAGATGTTGAGACATCATAGAGATATAATTGAAAACCACTTACCTTTAAGACGTTATCTTGACAATTATGAAATTATGATTGATATTCTTTACTATATGCTTCTAAATAAAAATCAAAATTATAGTATTAATGATCTGGCTAATAACCTTCATGTTTCAAAAAATAAGATTGAACGTGCTATAACACTTCTAAAGAACCAAGATTTTCTTCACCAGATAAACCAAGATTTTAATAAGTTTAAATTAGATGATGACATCAAATGCTGTATTAATTCTAGAAGCGAATTAGAAGTATTAATAAATCGTTCATTAACCACTCCGGATGATATAATGCAAGCTCATAGTGAAGCAATGATACCGAGTCATGCTGCTATTTCTCTTGATGGAGAGCCTCTTCTATATCCAAAAATTTCTGAATATGTACAAGAATTTAGAAATCGTCATATGACTACTTTCATAGTTACTAATGGAACTCTACCAGAAAAGATTGAAAAATTGGATCATTTACCTACACAGTTATATGTGACACTCCCTGCTCCAAATGAGCAGATTTATCAGAAGGTATGTCGACCCATGATAAGAAGTGGATGGAATAAGATAATTAAAAGTTTAGATTTAGTTGAATCGTTATCTTGTAGAACTTTAGTAAGGTTAACAGCAATGAAAAATTTGAATATAGCTGAAAAGTATATTACTGAATATGCTAAAATAATTGAGAAAGCAAATCCTAACTTTTTTGAAATTAAAGGATTTACATTACAAGCTAAAGCTTTATTAATAAGTGAAAGATTGAAAAATAGTAGTCAAATGAAAGATTATTTTCCTGAATATGAATATTTAGAGGATTTTGCTTTAAAATTCGAGAAAGTAAGCGGATTTCCATTAATTTATAGAAATAAACCAAGCAGAGATTTCTTATTTGCAGTTAATTGGGATCTTGATAAAGATCCTAAAATTACTAACCCTTAATAACCAGTTTGTATATATTGTTATTTAGATTTTTGATTAACCTTCTGTAATTGCTCTCTTTATGATTTTATTGTATTGTTCTTTAAAACTGTTAACATTTTTAACCATTTCTTTAAAGTATTCTAACCATTTAATCTCTGCTTCATTATGAAGTCTCCAATGTTTTAAAGGGAGTATGTAGAAAGGACTTAGATCATAAAGATAATGAGACTGAACTAACTGCTCTCCCTCATCAGCATGCTTGACCATCCTTTTTCTTTCATTTATTTGCTTATCTAAAAAATCTAAAATTTGTTTTTTTCCATTAGTTGCACCATAAAGTAAAATAAACGGAGTTATAGCATCTATATCAAAAAATATATCTTTTACTTGACTAAGATAATATGAAGCCTGTTCTAGAAATTCTTTTTTACCATTATTTAATAATCTATAAATTATTTGCTCTGGGCGATTACCTTCTTGCTTAGATCCTACTTCCTTGATGAATTTGTCCTTTTCGAGTTGCTTTAATGTATAATAGAAAGATGATTTTTTTGCCTTGATGTAGTGATCATAACGCCATTCTTTTGCTAAAGATATAAGCTCATAACCGCTCAGGGGTTTAGGAATGGTACTCATTACACCCAATATAAAGGATTTAAGTGGCGTATATCTCTTTTTCGGCATGATTTTAATTCAGATCTTTATATATATTTATTAAGTTGATTATTGAATTATATGATTAATTTTGAATAATTAAATTTAAATATTCAAATTTAATTATATAAAGTAACTTTAAATATTTAAAATTTTAGGTGAAATCTCAAGAATGTTAGAGAAAATAATAGTTCCTAAAACTAATACTGATGAGTTATTAAAAAACAAACCATCTTGGAAAGATTTTATTCCATCTATGATCTATTGGCCAGGGATAATTACTCAAATAATTTTAGTATTTTTCTATTATAATTTTTATCACTTTGATATTTTTAGTTGGATAGGATGGTGCTTCATGGTTTTTTTTATGGTATTAAGTGGTCTCCCAAAATATGCTTTTAAGAAGTATGGTGAAATTGAGAAAGGAAAAAGTTTTATTCATACAACTAGACTTGTGGATAAGGGTATTTATTCCATTATCAGACACCCATATTGGTTGTGTTGGATACTCTTAAGTATTTCATTAACCTTAATCTCCCAATATATGATTATGATCATAATAACTATAGTAGTACTTCCAATAATATATTTAGAGACATATAGTATGGACAATGGATTAATCGAAAAATTTGGTGAGGATTATAAACTGTACAAAAAGAAAGTCCCAAGAATGAACTTGATATTAGGAATTATCATGTATATATTAAGAAAGAAAAAAATATTAGTCAAACAAAGTATTAAAGAGAATGATTTCTGAGGTTATTAGATAAATGGAGAAAATTCAAGGTAAAGATAAGTTAAAGAAGAAAAAATTCGGATTTACAGAGATATTCTTTACGACAATATTTACTGTATCATTTATAATTCAAATAATTCTAATGTTCACATTTTTCAACGAATTAAAGTTAGATGTATTAATATATATTGGATATGTAATTTGGGTATTTAGCCTTTATTTTGGCTTGATTTCTTTTTGGACTTTTAAGAAACGAGGTGGTGTAGAAAAGGGAAAAAGCTATGTAAATACAACAAAATTAGTAGATAGAGGCCCTTATGCTCTAGTTCGCCATCCACAATATCTAGGAGGAATATTATTTACTCTCAGTATTACATTATGGACTCAATTATTAATAAGTTTAATTCTTAGTATTATTATCATAGTTTTGATATGCCAATGGACATATGTAGAGGATAGAAATCTTATTGAGAAGTTTGGTGAAGAATACAAGAGATATATAGAACGAGTTCCAAGAATAAATATTATATTAGGATTGATTAAATATATTTTTTTGAATTAAACTTTTCAATTTTCCAAGATTTATCTTTTTTAAAGCTGAAAATTCTAAATAGGGAATTTCTGATTTTTTTTCTGATTTGTGATCATTCAAATGAATCAAATCCAAACCGTATTCTTTTGCTGATTCAATAAATAAGTTTATTTTTTTTTTTTTATCCAGATTAGAAACTTTATCTATTTTATTAAAAATAATTAAAAGTGGGATTTCAAATTCTCTAAGGAACTGTATTAATTCAAAACTTAATGGGATAGTCTTCTTATTTTGAATGTAATATTTCTCAATTTCATCCTCAATTCTTAAAATATTTATTACTACTAAACCAAAAAAGTATTCTTTATAATGCTTTTCAATATGAACCACCATTTGTTTTTTGATATGTTCTCCTCGTCTACGGCTGGAGTGGCTTACATATCCAAATCCTGGAAGATCGACTATATTATAAGGTAAATTATTTTGAGTGGTTTTTTTTATAAGTAGGGTGCTACCAGGCGATTTTCCGATTTTACCTTTAAATTTTCTAGGATTTGGCATCAATAATCTAGTTATTGAGCTTTTTCCTACATTAGAGTTACCAATAATCAAAAGCAAAGGTTTTTGATTCATTTTATCTCCTGACTAAATCCCGGTCTAAATATCAAGAAAATCTTCATCAAGAAAATCTTTAAACATCCGCTTTTTCTCTTCTTCTTTAATGACTGGTCTTGTACTTATAGGTTCTCCTGATACTTCTAAAATTCCTTTTAGTGTTTCCACATTAACATTAATTTTAAATTTTCCTTCCCTCAAAAATCGTACAACTTGTTTTTCATTTAAATTTAATCTTAAGAGGTAGCCTAATCCAAAATAAAATTGATGCTCTGGAATTGGATCAATTGGAGATTTACTTGTTACTTCTTTTAATACATCGAATAATAACGCTTTTGAAGCGATATGGTCTTCCACATTAAATACCAAGTAATAGAGTGCGTGATACCAAATCTTTTCGCGTTTATTTTTAATATAATCTAAAAACTTCTCTGGTGTGATGACTTCCTTTTCTTCAACTTCCTTTCTTTTTAGAAGCTCCTGTTTGATCCTGTCCTCTAATTCTTTAGAAATGCTCTGACTAGACTCAATTTCTCCTTCCACTTCTGTTATATCCTCGACCTCTTCATGTTTTACAGTTTCTATAGCTTCTTGCATTTCTCTTAATTCATCAAAATCAATCTCATCCATATCAGAAAAATCTGAAATCATTGCCTCCTTGAATTCTTGCTCTTCTTTGAATTCTTCTATAATTTCTACTTCTTCAGATTTCTCTTCAATAATCACTTCTTCTTCAGGTAATTCCTCACCTTCCTTAACTTTTGCTATCGCATCTTGGATTTCTTGAAGTTCTTCCATGTCCAAATCTTCTAAATCAGAGAAATCCGTTTCAAGGGATTCCATGTCTCTAAGATAATGTTCTAAATCATCCTCTTCAACTTCAACTTCTTCTATATCTTGTTTTTCGTTTTCCTCATCTTGGTTTTCGTTCATTCTAAACTCAAAAGGG
>JAHPYZ010000014.1:0-51900 GCA_019058425.1 Promethearchaeota archaeon | reverse complement strand
TTCCCCTATCAAAATGTCCTAATCCAACGCATCAACCTCAACCTCCTCCAAATCATGGTTTTCCGTTTCCGCCTCATTGGTTTCCGTCCATCATAACTCAAAAGGGATATTAAATAAAATTTTTTATAGTCTTATAATTAAAATATTGATATTCGTATAAATTAAAATTGTTCTAAATATTAATAGACTTATGGAAAAATTAAACTTAGAGAATTATAAAGGGATTATCTTCGATATGGATGGTGTGATTTATGATATTTCCGAAGCAATTAAAAAAGCAGTTGATGACTCTGTAGAAAAATATGATATGAATGTGAACACAGATGAAGTTATGGAAGAAATAGCACATCTAATTGAAGAAATTCAAAATTATCCTGTACCTAAAATTCTTTTAAATTCATATGATTTGCTTAAAGTAGAGTTCTTGGAAGGAATTAGCTTCTTTAAGAAACTTCGAATCGCTATATTTATGTTTAATCAATTTAATAAATATAAAGAAGCAGAATCAACAATCTTTGAAGGTATCGATGATTTAATTTCAAAATTGGCTAAAAAGGTTAAATTAGCGATATTAACTAATAATAAAAGTCAATATGCTGAAGAGGTTCTGGAAAAATATAAGCTATCAAAATTTTTCGATACGATAGTAGGATTTAATGATGTTACAGAAGTTAAACCTGATCCTGAAGGAATCTTAAAAATACTTGATAAATGGAAACTGAAGCCTTCAGATGTTATTTTTATAGGAGATATGACTACTGATGTAGACGCAGGAAAAGCCGCAAAAGTTAAGATGGTTAGTGTCGCTAGTGGATTAGCCAAAAAGCAGACATTACTAGAACATAACCCCGATATATTGGTAGATAATACTGAAAATTTAATTAAATTGTTCAACTTCTAACTCTAACTATTAGAGTTTTATAGTTTGTACTTTTTTGTAGCATCAATACGAAATTTTTTTCTAATGATCTAACATATATAACAATTCTTTTTCCTCCCATTTAAAGAAAAATCTTAATGAAAACAGCTTATAGTATAATTGGGGTAATTTAGAATTTGGTAATGATATTTGATTACATTTTTTTAAATGCAGAAATGGCAGTTATTCTTATTGCAGCTACCATCATACTAGGATTTGTATCGCGGAAAAAGCGTGAAATGCGGAAGTGGTTACCTGTTTATATTATCGCTACTATGGATGCTTTAACTCGAGTTGCTTCAGTTTTTATTGAAGGATTATCTTCTATGTCAGGAATGGTATCTGCTTTAACATCTTTCACTGTGTTTATTATTATAATTAAAGAATATCATAATCTTTTTATTAAATCAAAAAGGGATTCAAACCAAAATAAAGATATATTTAAGCTAATGGCAGTAGCAGGTTTTACTCCAGGAGTGATTGGAATACTTTATTTTACCGCAGTGATTTCTTTCATAAGTCTAGTATTAAATCTACGAATCTATTTGAAGCAAAGGAGTCCAACACGCATTTTCCTTCTATTGTCAACATTATCGAATTTTATGGTTTACATTAATATATCCAATTATGCCATCGGTGTTATCCCCAGTCCTGAACTTGGTCAAGGTGTATATCTATTTTTTGCTTCTGTTCTTTTAGCCACTGCAATTGTTGCTTTTGCAGAGATAAGAATTCAGAATTATCAAAATATGCTTGAAACTATTGTAAATTCTGGCTCTCAGGCAAGTATTAACGTATCAAATATTGCTACAGAATTAGCAGCAAGTGCAAGTGAAGTAAATTCAGCTTCGGAAGAAATATCATCAACTACTCAAGGGGTTGCTACCAAAACACTCACCATGATGGAATCCTCGAATAAAGTTCAAAATATTATGGATATCATTACAAATATTTCAGAGCAAACAAACCTATTAGCATTAAATGCAAGTATTGAAGCAGGTAGAGCTGGAGAGCATGGACGTGGCTTCGCTGTTGTAGCGGATGAAGTCCGTAAATTAGCAGAAGAATCTAAGAATGTTGTTCAAAGTACCAAAGGTGATATTCAAGAAATGATTAGAGAAATAAAAACAACTTCGAATTCTATGTTAGAAATAAGTGCTTCCACTGAGCAACAAACATCCTCTTTAGAAGAAATTACTGCAACCGCAGTTAAATTGGGAAACCTTGCAGAAGAATTGAAGAACAATCTAAAAATAAAAAAATAAAATATTGATAATATAATTTACCAATGATTAATCTTTTCGCAAGGCTTAAAAAATCTTATTTTTATTATTAGAAAAACTAATAAAAAGCAAAATAGAATTAAACTATGAGTGATAAAGCTTTCGGTTTTAAAATAATTATAATCGGTGACGGTGGTGTAGGGAAAACTTCACTAATTAAAAGATATACAACCAATACGTTTGAAAAAGATTATATTTCTACCTTAGGTATGCAATTTTCGAGATATGAAGAAACTGTCAATGGAGAAATGGTCGAATTATTTTTATGGGATTTAGCCGGTCAAGAATCATTTGCCTTATTACGTGACAAATTTTATAAAGGGAGTAGTGGAGCAATTATAGTTTTTTCTCTTGCTCCTGAAGAACTTGAAACTTATCACAACATTGATAAATGGTTATCGAATATTACAGAAGCATGCGGAAGAATTCCCATTATATTATTTGGTAATAAAGCTGATCTAGTTGATCAGAATGCATTGGCTAGTCCTAGTTATGCAACATCAGATGTTCATGTTGAGAAATTTGCCCAAGATCATAACATCATGAAATATTTTAAAACTAGCGCATTAACAAGTCAAGGGGTTAAAGAAGGTTTTCAAACATTAGTTTTTAAATTATATCAACGAGCTAGCCTATAAATATTACTAGAACATCATTTAAATATAATTTATACTATTCATTTTAAAATATTGAGATAATATATTCGTTTTAATTACTACAAAATTATTTGTAATTTTTGTAGTATAAAAATTTAAAATATCTGAGTTTTATTATATAAGAAAGCAAATTAGACCTAGATAAATTGAGAACCATAATGAGTGATGACGAAAAAGGATACGGCTTTAAAATAGTTGTCGTTGGAGATGGAGCTGTTGGTAAAACTTCATTAATTAAAAAATATACTCAAGGTTCTTTTAAAAAGGAGTATATAGCAACATTAGGAACCCAATTTTCAAAATATGAGGAAGAAATTGATGGAGAGAAAGTCGAATTATTCCTTTGGGACATTGCAGGACAAGATCAGTTTCAAGCATTACGTCAAAGGTTCTACACAGGGAGTAGTGGAGCAATAATAGTTTTTTCTCACTCTCCAGAGCAAAATCAGAGTTATGTCCATGTTCCTCGATGGTTTGACGATCTCAAAAAGCATTGTGGAAATATACCATTAGTCTTATTTGGAAATAAAGTGGATTTAATTGATGAGGCAAATTTAAGTTCAAATCCTGGTTCACCAACATCTAATATAAATGTAGAACAATTTGCAAAGGATAATAAATTTATTGGGTATTATAAAACAAGTGCATTGACAGGGCAAGGAGTAACCGATGCTTTTAAAGCACTTGTTAAGAGGTTATACGCGATTGCTAAAATTTCAGACTTTGCTTAGATGTGTCTTGTTTCTTCAATATAGTTTAAAAAAAGGAAAATAAAAAAAATTATGTACGTTTATATATAAATCGCTCCCAGCTTTTTCTACTTGGCATTTCTTCAGGCATCCCTTTACGTCTACGAATTTCCATAATTAGATCTTCTTCTTGCGCAGGAGGAACCTTTTCAAATCCTTTGAATTCATATCCGAAAAATGCTCTTCCTTGGGTTGATCCTCGGATATCATCAGCGATCCCAATTGTTTCAGCAGCAGGAATTTGACCTTGAATTCTAACATATTCTCCTTCAGGAAGGACATTAGTAATACGACCTCTTCGCTTAGTTATAATTGCTGTTACTCCACCTTCACTTCCTTGTGGTGTTTTTATATCAATTCTCTGAATTGGTTCAAAAAGATGAGGACTTGCGTCTAACATAGCTAATGACATGGCAGAAAACGCCATTCCAGCTATCTGCCCATATTGAGTATGTCTGGGATCTTCGTGTATGGTCATGTCTGTAAATACTACTTTAATACCAGTAGCGGGTTCTTTTGCAATAATACAATTACCAACCCAATCTCTAAAAGCAGCACTTAGATAGGATCTAACACGATCAAATCTTTGTAATCCAGATGCACCATTTACAAGAGCACTTCCTTGGTATACGTCAACAATTCGTCTAGCTTCTTTAGCATCCCATCCAGCTTCTTCCCGGAGTATCTGAGCCCGATCTTTATCATTTTGCAGATCGTTCACTTTACCTGTTTCAATTAGTCTTTCAGTAGTTTCATCTAACGGTTCAATATATAGTAAAATCCGATTATGCGTGTTTGCGGATTTAGTATAATAATCTGGACTCTTTTTTGTTATTTTTTCTCGATAAACGATGATCGGTTCTCCAATATTAATTTGAACTTGATTATTAATTCTCTTAACTAGGATTTCTATTTGTAGTGGATCTATTCCTGAGAGTATAAATTCACCTGATTCTTCATCCCTTCTATATTCAGCTGTTGGATCAGCTTTTAGCCATTTGCTTACAACATCATCCAATTTATCAATTTCATGTGGATCTTTTGGCTTTATACTTCTTGAGACGACTGCTTCACATGCATAATGTATTTTTTCAAAAGAGGGCAATCTCTTCCTCTCTTCTTTGTCCTTAGGAATATCATTGGAAAGCATAAAAGTCTCACCAGAAGGACATATAAACCCAAATAATGCAAAAAGGTTTCCCGCTGGAATTTTAGGAATATCTAAAATATCTGTAATTTCCATGACACCTAATCTTTTTACTCGGTTGCTTGAATCACTGTTAATCAGATAAATTGAGTCTGTTTGATCAAAAGTTCCAGAAAAAACACGACCTATAAGTGTAGCTTGATAATTTCTCTTAGGATCAAGAAAAATTTTTGTAATCATTCCATAAAGTGGCCCATTTGGATCACTTCTTTGAAGTGCTTGACCTAATTTTGAATTTAGGTCTCCACCCCATATATGAGGGATTCTATATTTGGAAGCTGCAATTGGATCTGGAAGATGATCAACAATCATTCTTAACATGGGTTCATCTAATGGTAGATTATCCCTTAACCATTGAATATCTCCTTCATTATACTTAGCAAAAACATCTTGAGGTTTCAAATCCTTTTCAAGTAAAATTTCATAAGTAAAACCCCACCCATGCTTAGCTGAGCCTACAGCAACGGAGTTTTTGGCAAAATCTATGCTCCAATCAGATCCTTCGGGTCTAACTTTTTTAATTAACTCATTTATTTCTCGTGTGATTTTATCAATTTTTGCGAAAGTATCTTGAGGACTCAATTTTAATTCACTGATTAATCTATCAACTTTATTTATAAAGAGGACAGGTTTACAGAATTCTTCACCTACAGATAACCTAATATTAGTTTCAGTTTGAGTCATAACTCCCTCAAGAGCATCTACTAATATTATAGCACCATCACTACCTCTGAGTGCTCTTGAGACTTCACCAGTAAAAGAGATATGGCCTGGAGTATCATTTAGTTGAATAATATAAGGTTCCTCATCATCAGGTTTTCTTGGATCATTGAATGCGAGTAAAACTACACTAGTGAATATTGTTATTCCTCTCTCTTGCTCTTCATCATCACTATCAGTCATCTGAAGTTGACCTGCATCTTCAGGTCTCATAAGTCCAGCTCTACGAAGCAAGTAGTCTGTAGCAGTAGTTTTACCGTGATCAATGTGAGCCGTAATACTGAAAATTCTTTTCTTTTCATATGAACCAGAAGTAACCAGTTTAGCGATTTCGTCTGGATTTTTCACTTTAACCATTTATAGTTCACATCGTACCAATTATAGTTAATTCTAATGTTATAATTAAAGAAAAGAATACGAGAAATGATAAAAGTTTTATGTTTCTACCAGATAAATTAATAAATTCAGCTAATACACTAGATATTAAAAGGCAATACCATATTTTTTAGGATAGTTATAGCTTTTTTTCCAGAGGAACTAATAGTATTAGATGCGAGTGAAATATTTATAATCCTAAAATTATCTGGAATTTTAGACTTCACAAAATCTTTTAAATAATCAACGAAATCTACGTATTCTCGTGAAGTTTTTACCCAGAGATAATCTGTTTTTTCAAAAAAATCTGGATTTTTTTTTTTAAAATTGTTAGCATGGATCTTTTCCCCAACAGGGGGGCCTCTACGATCATATGTTTTAGAGATATTAGGTTTTTCGCAATATATAGCCAAATTATATTGATCAATCAAATCTTCAAAGTATACTTCACAAATTATCTTCCCAAATCGTTCAAAGTGGGAAAATTCTTTTTCACCATTTGCTATGAGACTTTCGCTTAGGGAATATAATTTATCTCGATTTATTGTATAATGAATATTTTTTTCAATATTTTGTAATTCTACGATATATATATGCGAGAGGATGGAATTAAGTTTATCTGATATATCAATTTCGGGAATTGGTTTAATTCTAAAAAAGTCTAGCCGAGGATTTTTTAAAAATTCACTTATTCTGTAATTACAATATGTATATGCTCTCTCTGAAATTGCTGAAGCGACATTTCGATTTTTGTCGATAGGATCAATGATAATAAGATAATCATTTCTAAAGTGGCCAATCTTATTTAATTCTTCTTCAGTTCTGTTAAAGAAATCGAGTTTTTTTGATTGTAATTTATTAAAATTTTCGAAGAGATTTTCTAGGTTTTCTAGATAATAAATTAACAGCTCTGCGCTGTATCCTATAAAACCAACTTTTCCTACCGGGCTTTTATCTCCATAACTATAACAAGATTTAAAAAACTGCTTTAAAATTCTTACATCATTTTTCTGAGTAGAACTTAATTTATCTCTAACAAAACAACCATGCCAAGGAGATCTATCAACAGCAGTTATTGGACCATTCTTATTAATGTATTCTAAATCCAAATCAAAATATAAAACAATATCAATCTTAATTTTAATATTATTGGAATGATAATCAACTGTAACATATGGATGCTCTGCATATAAAAGACGTGGGTTATGAAATTCGACGCTTGTTAAACTTGGAATAATCCAATTATTACATAATGCTAAAAAGTCTTTTTTTGATTCTTTTTTTAATTTACTTTTACTCAATCCATTGTATTTGGATTTATATAGGTTATAATCTAAACCAATAAATAGATCTATATCAAAATCATTTCTTAATTGAGTTTGTTTAATTCCAGTAGAGCCCTGAGGTTCTATTTTTTTATAGTTAATACTTAATTCTTTTGCTCTGTTATCCAATAAATCTTTTAATTTCTTTGTTATATTGTTGATGATTTCTATTTCTCTTTGAGTTGGAGTAATTTCCTTTAGAACTTCACTGAAAATTTCATTGTAATTTGTCATCTACACATCTAATATTATTTTAGTAAGCTAAAACTTTTTCTAAATAATTTAAGTAATTATTGAAATTATAAGGATAAAAGTATATATTTCTGATAGATTATCTATATTTATGAAAGTGGAAGAAATAGGAAGTAGAGGGTTGTTGTTTACATTTCCAGATTTTACTCCCTATCCGCAAGTTCCAATGCCCATTCAAATTTATGTAATAAATGGAAAAAATAACCTATTCGTTTGTGATACGGGTGTAAATAAAGAACAAATGAGTGTTCTTAAAGAATATTTGATAGAGAAAAAGCTTCTCTCAAAACAGATCATAATATTTAATTCACATTTCCATATGGATCATATAGGGGGTAATGGAATTTTTGATAGTGCTCAAATTATTAGTCATATATCATGTAGGGAAAAAATAGTAAGAACTATAGAAAGAATTACAAAAGAAAATAAAGCTAGATTAGAAGATAAATCAATTGCTTATCCTACAATAATTTTTCAAGAAAGACTAATTTTTCCAGATGATAATATTGAATTTTTCTATAGTCCAGGTCATTCAGCAGATTCATCTAGTTGCTATGACCAATTGGATAAGATTTTATATGTTGGAGATAATCTAGTGGACCCAATACCTTTCTTAACATGGCATAGAATTGATAAATATTTAACCACACTTCATAATTACTGCAATATTGATACAAAAGCAATAATTTTAGGTCATAGCATAGTCTTAAACAATATATCTTTTATTGAGAAAACAATAGGCTATATTGAGAGATTTCAAGAATTTAATGTAGATATAACTGAATTTACACCGAGACATGCGACATGGTATCGATGGAGTTTTATTTATATTGGTTTAGAACTAAAAGAAATCGGTAAAGAGAAGGAGGCACTAAATTATTTTAAACATATTAAGAAATTACTACGGGATCCAAAAATAGAACCCATAGATAAAGATGAACTAAAAGAAATTGAAGATTTTCTTAATGAAGAGCTTAAAATCAAATAAAATTGGTTACATACCCCACCAGGGATGATTTATTTTTCGCATTATAGTAATGAATTCTCTCAACGCTTGTTTCTGATCAGTTGTTAATTCATCTAAAAATTTCCCCATTAATTGCCTAACATGAGATTCTGGAATATTAACAAATAAAGTTTCATCCTTTTCAAGATCTCGTCCAATTTCAATTCCACGAACAGAAATGGCGACTTCTGAATCCTTAGGTGCTTTCTCGAGAGTTTGTCCTTTATCTTGAATTTGATGAATTCTTCTAACTCTCTTACCTTTATCTGTTATTATTGGAACTTTTGGATATAATGTTCCAGCTTCCACATAAACACCAAAGACAGCAGGATCTGAGTTTCTAAATATAAATTCTGGAAACATTTTCATTTTAGCGGGCAAAATAAGCTCACTTAACCCTTTTGCAGTATCTTCCGCTTTTCTTACTTCTGCATACTCTATATATTCTTCTAATAAACGATATATAACGTTATTTGTGAAAATTCTTATATTATCTTTAATTGCTTGTTCATTAGCTTCTGGGAATATTGGAACATTAAAGCCTAATACTGCAGCTGAATAGGGGTCTAATTGTTTTACTATGCTTGCATTCATTATATCTTCTTTTTTTATCGGTCCGACATCAGCAATACTAATTTTTACTCCATTTTTTGTGAAGTGATTTTCAAGTGCTTCAAGTGAACCTAAAGTATCTGCTTTTAAAACAACTCCTGCTCTATCTGTCTTTATCCTTATACTCTCTACTTCAGATTCAATTTCATTATACACCGATTCTTCTTCGGAAGGGTCCAAAATACCTCTAAATGGAGATCCTGCAACAACATCCTCAATATTTGGAGCGAGTATTTTAATACCAGCAGCAGCAGTTATTGTATTAACAGAATCAAATTTCTGCCGTGGATCTCGTATTTCATCTAATGGTTTAGGAGTTAATAATGCTCTTACTTTCGATTTAATAGGTTTTTCTAATCCCCCGACTATAAATTCATCTCCTTTATTAATAATACCATCATATATAAGAACATCCATAGTTTTCCCTTGTCCTTTTTCCTTTTTAACCTCCAGGACAACTCCCTTAGCCGCACCCTCAGAGAATCGAAGGTTTGTAGTTAAATACTGTTGGACTAATCCCATTAATATCATTAAAAGTGTTGAAATTCCTTCTCCAGTTTTGCCACTTGTTGGCACAATGGCAATTTTCTTTGTAAAATCTTTTATCTTATCATAACGATCGATTCCTTTGAATCCTTCTTCTAAGAAATTTCCAACAATTTGTAATAGTTTCTCATCTAAGAAATCTCTTACATGAGGCTTTTGAGAATTGTATGAATCAAGAAAATCTGCATCTTTTTTTGATTTCCAACCAGAAATTCTATCTATCTTATTAGCTGCTATTACGAAAGGAGTTTTTCTCTCCCTTAGGATTCGAACAGATTCCCATGTTATTGGCATCGTCCCAGCAGTGACATCTATTACTAAAATCGCGATATCAGCAACAGCCCCGCCTCTTCTTCGTAAATTCAAGAACGCAGCGTGACCTGGTGTGTCAACAACTAATATACCCGGAAGTTTTATTTCTTTTTCAGCAAATTCTTGTTTAGATTTTCCGAGAAATTCTTTTACATCTTCAGTCGGAAAATAAGAAGCACCAATGTGTTGGGTTATTCCAGCAGCTTCTCTTTGCTGAACAACAGTACCCCTAATATAATCTAAGATAGTAGTCTTACCATGGTCAATATGACCTAGAATGCAAACTATAGGGGCTCGGATCATTTTATTATCAACTTCAGTCATTAAATATCACGAATCTCAAATTGTATATTAAAAATATTAAATCTGTTGCTTATAGTATAAAATTATTTATCATTGGATTAGAATTTTATTTTAAAACTTACGAAACAATAAGAGTAAAATTGAGGATTAATTATTATTTAGGTACCCCTTTAAGTATTGTGCCGTAAATGAATGAGAGTTTTTAATGATTTCTTCAGGAGTTCCAGTTACTACAATATTACCTCCTTTTTCACCACCTTCAGGACCGAGATCAATAATATAATCAACAGATTTTATAATATCCATATTATGTTCAATAATAATTACCGTATTACCTTTATCTACTAATTTTTGAAGTACTTTCAACAAGTAATTAATGTCGAAAGAGCTAAGACCTGTTGTAGGTTCATCTAAAATATAAAGTGTGTTTCCAGTACTAGTTTTTCTCAACTCTCTTGCAATTTTTAAGCGTTGAGATTCTCCCCCACTCAAGGTAGTTGAAGATTGACCTAATTCTAAATAGCCTAATCCAACATCTACAACTGTTTTTATTGTTCTCTTTAAATTCGGAAAGCTATCAAAAAATTCTAAAGCTTGATGGAAAGTCATTTTCAAAACATCATAAATTGACTTCCCTCGATACTTTATATCTAATGTTTCAGCGTTATATCTTTTCCCTTTACATAAATCACACTTTATATATACATCAGGTAAGAAATACATTTCTTTCAGGATGTAACCAGTTCCTTTACACTTCTTACAATGTCCAACTTTTGTATTAAAACTAAATCTTCCTTTTTTATAACCTCTTTCTTTAGAATCAGGTATACCGGCAAAAATTTCCCTAATATAATCTAATGCTTTTGTATAAGTAGCAGGGACTGATCTTGGTGTCCTTCCGATTGGTGATTGATCAATATTTATGATTTTATCTATTTTATCAAATCCAATTATTTTATCAAATTTTCCTGGATTAATTTTTGAACTACGAGTATTTACTAGATTATGGAGTCCTTTATACAAACAATCAATTATTAAACTAGTTTTTCCAGCTCCAGAAACCCCTGTAATACAGGTAAATACTCCTAAAGGTATCTTTACATCAATACCCTTTAAATTATTTTCTTCTGCTCCTTTAATTTCAAGAATATCTTGACTAATCTCACGCCTATTTGTAGGGATAACAATTCTTTTCTTCCCTGATAAATATTCACCTGTTAACGTACTTGAACTCAGAATAGTATCTATTGGTCCTTCAGCTACAATTTCACCACCAAGTTCTCCAGCTAATGGTCCTAAATCGATAATATGATCTGCATTTCGCATAATAGCTTCATCATGTTCTACAACTATGACTGTGTTTCCTAAATCTCTTAACTTTTTGAGCATGTCAATTAAACGTGAGATGTCTCTTTGATGTAAACCTATACTCGGTTCATCTAAAACATATAATACTCCTACTAGGCTTGAACCCAATTGGGTTGCTAGTCGAATTCTTTCCGCTTCTCCCACAGATAAAGTATCTGAACGGCGATTTAATGAAATATAGTCTAGTCCAACATTTTCAAGAAAGGATAGTCGATCTAATATTTCTTTTAATACTTCTTTTACAATTACTTTCTCAGTTTCATTTAATTGTAATTCTTTGAAAAATTTTAGTGAATCCTTAACATCTATGTCAGATAATTCAGCAATATTAAGGGAGTCAATAGTTACAGCTAGACTTTCTGGTTTTAATCTTTGTCCTTCACATTGAGGACAATCTATCCTATTCATAAAACTTTCATAAACACCACGAGCCCATTCCGAACGAGTTTCCATATATCTTCTATGAAGTATTGGAATTATTCCCTCGAAAGGTCTTGAAACTTGCCAAGAAGATTTGAATTCTCCATTATGATTTCTATAGTCATTGTTATCACTCTCAAAATGGAAATCAATTGATTCATTTTCAGAACCATATAATATTTTATGAAGTTTCTTTGCTTCAATATTTTTAATAGGTGTCTTATTGGTGTCAAATCCATAATGCTTAGCGACTTGAACTATTGTTTGCCAAGAATATCCATTTTGAGATCCGAATCCAGGAATATCTCTAATAGAAGTCTCCTCTAGCGGAACATCTAAATCATTTCCTAAAAGTAATCCATAATCAAATTCCATAACATTACCCAGACCACTACAATATTTACAGCTTCCATGGGGGATGTTAAAAGAAAACATTTTGTGATCTAAAGGAGGAAATGATATTCCACAATCAATACAGGCAAGATGTTCAGAATATATTTGTTCTCTTTGTCCGACCTCCTCAATAATAACTAAACCATCTGTTAGTTCAAGTGCATTTTCAACAGAATCAGCTAATCTGGTCTTAATATCCTCACGCATTACTAACCTATCAATTACAACATTAATATTGTGTTTGACGTTTTTTTCCATGGAGATATTTTCATCTAATGTGTATTGAATCCCATCAACTTCTACTCTAACATATCCTTGTTTCTTTAAATCTTGTAAAAGTTCTTTGTATTCTCCTTTTCTATCTCTTATTACTGGTGCTTTAACAATAAATTTTTGATTTTCTTCAATTGAATTCATAACTTGTTGAATGATTTGTTGTGGTGTTTGTGGTTTTATCTCTTTACCACAGTTAGGACAATGAGGAATACCAATATTAGCAAATAGTAATCGATAATAATCATATATCTCAGTTACAGTCCCTACTGTACTTCTAGGATTTTTAGATAAAGGTTTTTGCTCGATTGCAATTGCTGGAGATAATCCTTCTATTGAATCCACATCAGGTTTATCCATCTCTCCTAAAAATTGTCTAGCATAACTAGATAAGGATTCAAGAAATCTACGTTGTCCTTCAGCATATAAAGTATCCATTGCTAAACTACTCTTTCCACTTCCACTAATTCCTGTAATTACAACTAACTTGTTTCGCGGAATTATAACATCTACGTTTTTTAAGTTATTCTGCCTTGCTCCTTTAATAATGATTGAATTCTGACTCATTTTTATGACTATTTTTTATAATCATTTATAAAACAAAAATTTCATGTTTTTATTTTATAATCCTCAAAAAATGTATTTTTGCTCATAAGGGGTCTTGATTTTCTAATCTTGAGCTCAATTTGATTTGAAAACTAAAAATTAATTATAAAACTAAATTTTGAAACAAGATAAATTATTAATGGATTAATCTCAATAAAATATTTAAGTTTATTCTTTATAATCCTTCTTTATTTCTTTAATTTTATCCCTTAAATAAGCCGCATCTTCAAACCGTAGTTCTTTTGCTGCCATGAACATCTTGTTTTCAAGATATTGAATAACAACCTCGAAATCTCCTTCTTTTTCTAATGCTTCTATTTTATCTTTTATATTTTGCTTTAACCGTTTAACTTCTCTTTCTTTAAATTCTTGTTCTTCTGAAAGGGATTTTAATATATTCTTCTTAATTGTTTGAGGTGTAATTTTATTTTCTTCATTATATCTTTTTTGTTTATTTCTCCTTCTATCTGTTTCATCAATTGCGGCTTTCATTGCGGGAGAAATTCGATCTCCATATAAAATTGCTTTCCCTTCAACATTTCTTGAAGCCCTACCTATAGTTTGTATCAAAGATCGGGTATCTCTTAAAAATCCAAGTTTATCAGCATCTAAAATCGCTACTAATTGTACTTCGGGTAAGTCTAATCCTTCTCTCAGAAGATTTATCCCAACGATTACATCATAAGTTCCTTCTCTCAGCTTTCTTAAAATCTCGAAACGTTCTACAGTATCTACCTCTGAATGTAGATATTCTATTTTTACTCCTAATTCTGAATAGTATTCTGCAATATCTTCTGCCATTCGCTTTGTTAATGTAGTTACTAATACTCTACCTTTATTTTTAACAACCCTTCTTATTTCTCCTAATAAATTATCAATTTGATTTTCTGCAGGCCTTATCTCTACCATTGGATCAACAAGGCCAGTTGGACGAATTATTTGTTCTGCAGAAATTCCTCCACTTTTTTTTAATTCATAATCGCCGGGAGTGGCGCTCATAAAAATTATATAGGCTATTTTACTTTCCCATTCTTCAAATGTAAGAGGCCGATTATCATAAGCACTAGGTAACCGCCATCCATAATCTACAAGATTTTTTTTACGGGATTTGTCCCCACCTATTTGCCCGTGAATTTGTGGAAGTGATACATGAGATTCATCTACCACAATAAGAAAATCTTCTGGAAAGTAGTCGATTAATGTCATAGGGGGAGATCCGGGTGCTCTTCTATCTAAATGTCGTGAATAATTTTCTATACCCTTACACCAACCCATTTCTCTTAGCATTTCTAAGTCAAACTTGATACGTCTTTCTAGTCGTTGTGCTTCAGCATACTTTTTTTCTTTCTTAAATTTCTCTAGTTGTTCCTGTAATTCAATTTGTATTGATTCAAGTGCTTTCAACTTATTTTCCTCAGGAATAATGAAATGTGTAGCAGGGAAAATTCGACAATTGGGTAATTCATTCAAGATCCCACTTGATATTGGGTGTATCTCTTGAATTGATTCAATTTCATCCCCAAAAAGAGAAATTCTTATTGCACTTATTAGATATGCTGGCCAAACATCGATGATATCTCCTCTTACCCGTACTACACCTGGCTTAAAATCAATATTATTTCTTTCATAATTGATACTAACAAGTCTTTTCAATATTTCTCCTCGGTTAATTTCTTGCCCCTTTTCTAAACTTAGAGAAACTGCTGTCCAAACCTCAGGGTTTCCAATTCCGTAAAGGCACGAAACTGAAGCTACAATTATAACATCCTTTCTTGTTCTAATCGCGTGAGTAGCAGCTAGGCGTAATCTTTCTATTTCTTCGTTCACACTAAAATCTTTTTCTATATACATCCCTGATACAGGCATGTAGGCCTTCGGTCTGAAAGCAACATGTGCTGCCAAAATTCCGGTTGATAATAATCATAGTATGAAACGAAAAAGTGAACTGCATTCTCGGGAAAGAGCTCTTTAAACTCATTATATAATTGAGCGCATAATGTTTTATTTGGGGACATTACTAAAGTAGGCTTTTGAACTTCTTTGATCATTTGAGCAATAGTAAATGTTTTTCCTGTCCCCGTCGCACCGAGTAATGTTTGAAATCTTTCTCCATTCTTAATGTTCTCTGTTAAGGTTTGAATCGCTAAAGGTTGATCGCCAGCAGGTTTAAACTCAGTTTTTAATTGAAAATCCATAATTATATTAGTCTTCTTCTAGTCGTATTTAATTAATTTTTAATCTATACAAAAAATAATAAATAAAAGACAACTCTTAAGATATTCTAATATAGAATATCTTATGATTTTTACTAAAAATGGATATTAAATTAAAAAATATTATAAAAAAGAGTTGTTTATATAACAATTTCTGTATGTGTGTCCTCAGCTCCTTCAATAGTACGAACCATTATGACTAAATCTTCACCAGGATTAATAGTTCCAATTTGAGGTATAGCCTCAATTATAGCCATATCTATTGTTAATTCAAGTGAACCGCTTGAATCAATTTCGAAAATTTGTTCATTGAACGCATCTAAAGAAATAAATGTGTTATTAATATACACAGAATCAACTGTAACATTTAATAAACCACCATTATTGATTTGAATTGTTAAAGTTCCTGAGTCTATTGCTGATGTACCTCCATCATCAATATTTATCTCATAAAAAGTAGAATCTACAAAAGCATTGAGTGTACTATTTATCTCTGCTGTTGTATTAGTTACAATCCTTATAATACATTCATCTGATTCATTTATCTTTAAACTTGGAATATTGAATGTTGCAATTGCACATTCTTGAATATCTAATGAAGAGTCTCCATAAATATATTCAATATTGCTTACAGGAGTACTATTCACTTTAATGTTTTCTATGTTTATTATTTCATTTCCTGTATTTTTAATTAATATTTTCCCTGTTTCATTAGCATAAATAAATGAACTAGTATACCCTTCTACATCTGTTAATACTTGGATATCTGGTTCTTCTTTGATTGTATGAATATATCCGATATCTGATGCAACAGTTGTCCCATGAGTTCCAGTTATGCATACTAATATTTCTTCATTAACATCTCCTGATACATAATCAGTTGCATCAATGAGAATTATATCTTCTTCACCGGCATCTAGTATTAAAGTTCCACTTTGCGTATCAAAATCATGAATATCGACTATATCTAAAAATTCCGTTAAATAAACTGATTCTAATGCAAAAATGATTTCTCCAGTATTTTTTATTTTAATATTCAAGTGAGTTGTACCATTGTTATATGTATACGCATATGAATTCTCAAAATCAATTGGGATATGTTTTCTATAATTATTAGTAAGTGTCGCCAATACTTCAGGAGATAAAATCCGATCTTCACTAAAAATTGAAAGAGAATAGTTTTCTATATTTGACGTTAATAAAATTTCATCGTATATATTATTTGGTGTAGCTACCCCAATTTTATTATATTTCTTGATAGGGTAGAAGCTTGTATCTACATCTGATATTAGAACATTTACTTTTGTTCCAGAATCTAAGATAGAAGACCCACTTAAATATGTAGTCTGATTCAATCTATTTTGTGGAGTATCATCATTTATGTAAAATCTATCCAGCACAGAAATTGAATCACCTTTATTTTCTACTTCAAGATAAATGTCAACAGTAGAAGCATCTTTTTGAATTACTATAGTATTCTCCTTATTAATCCTTACATTTCCCTCCACAGCTTCTTTTACAAATAAATTACTTGTAGAATTCGAAAAATCATAGTTTTTTCCACTAAATTCTTCTGATCGTACTGATACATTTATTTTAGCAACATCATCTTTTTGGAAATCTGCATCTTTTAGATCTAACCAAACCAATTCTTCACTTCCATCACTAAGGATATGGGTTTTATTACTCATAGTGAATGGATAATTCTCACCATTAACATTGATATCTTTAACATATAAATCCTTTGTACCTGTATTTTTCAGTTTAAATGTAGCATATCCATTATCAAAAACCTCTGCATTTTTGATGGTAAAACTTGAATCTAATACAGTATAGTCTATTTTATATAGCTTTACTAAGCCAAATTGAGAGATATATGTTGGAATAAAAACATTTGATCTGTAATCCCCATTTGCGGGGATATGATCTACCCATAAGCTGCCGTCAGCAAGCTCTCTCCTATTTATCTCGCGAGCATAATTCCTGTCAAGCTCGTTGTATTCGGTACTATCTGTGGTTGGTTCACCATTAAACATTAATTTAACTAATTGACTTTGGAACCACTTCTCTTCCATTAGGCCAGTAGTTACATTACGGTATTCATTAACATTGAAGACAGAATTTTCAGCCCAGTTATCTTCTTCAAATCCCATTCTAAGATAGTTAGCATAGTTATCATTACAAATATCTACCATCCAAGTCCATTTTCCTTCATCACCACCTAATCCTGTATATAGAAATCCAAAATATACTAAAACATAATCTGCTTTTAACGCCCGAAATGCTTTAGCACTATAAATCTCATTGGTTTGCATCATTGCCATTCCTGTCAAACCTATTCTTGTTGAATTTTTTGTAGCATTGTCATTAACTGTAGTCACATTCCCCACTGGAGTAAGCCAGTAACCATAATCCCACCAGGATACCACTACATCGGTTCCTTCTAAATTATTTTGCATCCAAGTTAAAGATGCTTCCCAATCATGTAAAAATCCACCGGGTTGCATTTGAGCATATGACATTTGATCAATAGCAATATTTGTTGTATGAACAACTTGAGAAATACACAAAAATCCTATAACAACATAAATGACAAATACTTCTGATGATCCTAAAGTTCCTTTTAACTGTCTTTTCCTTTTTCTACTTACTCCAACTTTTCTTTCTCCTAAAAAACTACCAAAAATTTTTAAAATACTGGTTAATCCATAAGCACCTGCTAATGCCGCCGCTGGAGCAAAGATTAAAATAATCCGAATCATACTTCCTGTAAAGTAATACATTAAGGTAATAAATGTTATTACGAGGATATCAGCAGCATTTGATCTCTTTATACAGAAATATACCCCTAAAGGTACAAGTATTAACGGAATTAATGTATTATAATAAAATACACTCCAAGGACTTGGCATTTGCTCGGCAACTGAAGCGACAAGTGCAATATCCTCACGGAATAATGGATTTAAAATGGTCAAAAAGCGACCACCAAAATTAAAAGGTAATATTTCGGGAGCTATCCAAAGTAATATTGCAAACACTAAAATTGTTGGAATAGCCATCCACTTTAAACCAATAATTAAATTATTATAAAAGTTAGGATGTTCATTTTTTTTAGTGTGAATGACATGAAAAATTGCTAATACGATAGTTAGAAAAAATATTCCTCCTAAATCCAAACTTGTAAATAAACCGTCATATTTAAATTTTGAATATAACGAAAAAATAAGTAATCCTGTTCCTTGTACTCCAGCATACGCTATTAAAACATTTTCATTATATTTTTTCATTAAAATTAAGATAAAACATATGATAGGGATTACTAAATAAACAAATTGATATCCCCCCCAACTTAGTGATAAATAACCTAAAAATATCCCTCCGATAACAGAATGAGAGAATTTTCCAGTCCTTATTGCTTTTAAAAAGAATAAGAAAGTCATTAATGTAGCAAAAACCCCAATTGTCTCATTATCAAAAAATCCAGCAGTAGTTCGTTGTAGGTAACCCGGACTGAACGCTATGAAAAACGCAGCAAATAACCCAGTACCGCGACTGTGGACTTCTTTTCCCAAAAAATACATGGCTAATACAGTTATTCCTCCCATGAATGCGGGGAAATAAAAACAAACATCATATAATGAAATTGGCACTCCAATAAATTGAAAAACATTATAAATAGCTACTACAGTGAATGTCAACCCTGGTCTTAATCCACCTCTATAAAAACCTTGGGGATACCAGCTTTTATAATCAGTCCAATTGAAATATTCATAAATAGAATGAGTATTTAAATATTCTGCATTATAATATTGGATCCAAGGATCAAATGCTTTAATTAGATTTATCCCTCTGATAAGAGGGCTGCATCTGATAATGATAGCTAAAGTTACAAGTAAAAATATTGCTATAAAAAATAAGATATTAGATGTTTTCACGGATATTGCTATTCTGAGCCGATCACGGAAATTTCTTAATGAGGAGAGGATCTTAGCCATGATTTTTCATTTGATACTTAATTACTAACTATGTTAATACCCATAATTTAATTTTGAATATAAAAAAAATGCTTAAGATTAAAATGTTATTCTTTAATCTAACACATTAGTAATATTCAAAAAATCTTGATTGGAGTTGATAGTTAATAGAGGATTTTTTTAAATTTTTATAGTTATTGAAAAATATAATGGTAAGTGAAAATTTTTACTAAGTTAATGGTAAGAAGTAGATATATCTTTAAAATCTATTATATAGGTTCTGAAAAGTATTATGGATCTCAAAGGCAAGATGGGTATTTTACCATTGAAGAATGTATTTTAAAGATACTGATTGAAAAAGGATATATTAGGAATATTAAAGACTCTGGTTTTGAATTTGCGAGTCGAACAGATAGATTTGTATCTGCTAGAGGTGCTTGTTTCTCATTTATCCCAGAAAAAAAACCAATCCTAATGGAAATTAATTCTTCTCTTCCTGAAGATATAGGAATTTGGGCATTTTCAAAAGTTCCTATAGATTTTTCATCAAGATTTAATGCTATTTTACGACATTATAAATATATTATAGCTACACCTCTTACTACCCTCCAAAAGCAATTTTCTGTTAATCTTGATTTAATGGAAAGAGCTTGTAAAGAATTAATTGGACATCATGATTTTATCAATTTCTCAAAAAGAGGAAAAGAGGAATTGAGTACAGAAAGAACCATGGAATGTGTGAAACTATCATTAATTAAAGATTTCATTATTTTTGATTTTAAGAGTAAAGGATTTCTTCGGCAACAAATAAGACGTATGGTTAAAAAGATTATTGAATTAGGTCTCGGGGAGATTCATTTTGAAGATTTTATGGAGCTCTTGGATAATTCAAAATTTCATTCTTATCAACCTGCAGAACCTAAAGGAGTAATATTATGGGATATTATTTATGATGATAAAATTGAGTTCTTCATAGATCCTACATCAAAGAATAGGATGGATAAGTATTTTATAAAACAAGGATTACTCAATAATTTTAAAAAGCAATTTTTTGAAATAATTCTTGATGATACATAGGGTAAAATCAAGCAGTAGAATGGTTAGTGTATTAACAAAATTTTTAAGTTGTAAAATGTGTTAAAAGTTCATTAATCGCTAAGAAGAACTATTTTTGCTAAAAGCGCTTGTAATTGAATTTCCTCAGTTCCCCCTTGACTTAATCTATATTCAAATTCAGCTAACAATTTTGTCAATTCTATTTTAATCTCTTCGGAAGTCTTTAAGTCATAAATCTCTCTGTGTAAATTCTTTATAATATTTTGCCCAGAAAGACCGTATTCTTTGATTAGATCATTTAGAAGTTGGATAGATAACTGTAATTGCCCTTCTATTGCAGTTACTAATATTTTTCTTATTCTGTCAGGTGGAACCTCCCCAGCTACACGAAAAACAATATCTTGATCAATCTTTTTAGATATAGTCCCACAAGATTGTAAATAATTTATAGCACGTCTGCAATCACCTCGAGATACATCAGCTATTGCATTTAAACCTCCAGGAGTTAAAGTAATATCTTCTTGCTTAGCTACAAATTTTACTCTATTTTTTAGATCTTCATTATTTAAAGAGGCAAACCTAAATACTACACACCTAGATTGGATTGGAGGAATAATTTTATTAGAGTAATTACAGATCAATATCATTCTACAGTTTCTAGTATACTTTTCCATTGTTCGCCTTAAAGCTTGTTGAGCAGGTGCTGTCATATTATCAGCTTCATCTAAAATTAAAATCTTATATGAAACATCAATAGGAGGTCGTGCTTTTGCGAAATCTTTAATATATGTTCGGATTACATCAATACCTCGAGCATCGCTAGCATTTAATTCTAAATAAGTCCTATTAACGGCCATTTTTCGTCCATATGATTCTCTTACCATTGCTAAGGCAGAGGTTGTTTTCCCTGTTCCTGCTGGACCCGCAAAAATTAGATGAGGCATAGACTTATCATTTACAAATTGTTTTAATCGTTTTATAATTCCTTTTTGATTTACAACGTCATCTAATACTCTTGGTCGATATTTCTCTACCCAAGGTCTATGCTCAAAAGACATATTTTTTGGAGATATTTTAAATTTTTTATAATTATATTAAGAATTAAATTTACTTTATTCTTTATTATTATTCATATCTAATAAAAAACATTAAGATTTGTATGACTGATTATAAAATTACTAAAATTAATTCTAGATGGATTTTAGATTCAAGAGGTAATCCAACTGTTGAATCAGATGTATATGCGGGAAAGGAATATTCTAGGGCAGCTGTTCCTTCTGGAGCATCAACCGGTGTTTTAGAGGCACTTGAATTGCGAGATGAGGGAAAAGCGTTCATGGGGAAACATGTATTAAAGGCAGTAAATAATGTAAATGAGATAATAGGAAAGAAGTTATTAGGTTTTGATGTTCGAGGACAAACAAAAATTGATGAAGAAATGATTTCTATTGATGGCACTGAAAATAAAAGTAATTTAGGTGCTAATGCGATTTTATCTGTTTCATTAGCAGTAGCAAAATTGGCTTCAAAATTATTAGAAGTGCCCTTGTTTGAACATCTCTATAATTTGGCATATAATAAATCTCGAGATGACTATTTACTTCCTCTTCCATGCTGTAATATTATCAATGGTGGTGAGCATGCAGGTAACAATTTATCAATCCAAGAATTTATGGTTTTACCAGTAGGTGCTAATTCTTTTTCTCAAGCAATACAAAATGTCGCTGAAGTATATCAAACATTAAAGAAACTACTAGCAAAGAAGTATGGCCCTTCTGCAATTAATGTGGGGGATGAGGGGGGATTTGCTCCAAATTTAACGTTAACTTCAGAAGCTATAGACATAATAATTGAAGCAATTGAATCTGCGGGTTTTCTTATGGGCACTGATTTTGTATTGGGAATGGACGCTGCTGCAAGTGAATTTTATGAGGAAGAATCTTATAATATTGATGGTAAAAAACTTTCCGAGGAAGAGCTATTGGAATACTATATGGATCTCATCCATGAATATCCTTTCAAATCCATTGAGGATCCATTTGATGAAAAAGATTTTAGGAACTTCTCGAATTTAACTGCAAAAGTTGATAAAAGTATTCAAATTGTGGATGATGATATCACAGTAACAAATATTAAGATTCTTGAAAAGGCGATTAATGAAAAGTCAGGGAATGCATTGTTATTAAAAGTGAATCAAATCGGTTCTTTAACTGAAGCGATAAATGCAGCTAAGTTATCTTTTGATAATGGGTTTAATGTTATGGTTTCGCATCGTTCTGGTGAAACAGAAGATCCATTTATTGCAGATTTAGCGGTCGGATTATGTACAGGGCAAATGAAGACAGGTGCAACGGCACGCTCGGACAGAAATTGTAAGTACAACCAGCTACTCAGAATAGAAGAAATGCTAGGGAATAACGCGATTTATCCAAAAAGACTGGACTCTTGGAAAGATTTTCAATAATAACTAATATTATTTATTTTTAACTTTTATTTTATATTCACCATTCTCAAAAGAAATAAGATCAGATTTCAGCAATTCATCTACAAAGGTCAATAAAGAACTTTGGATTGATTGATGCTCCTTTTCATTTTCGCAAACCCATAAATTTTTTAGCCTATTATCTGTAGGATAATAGGCTTCAGTTTCTTCATTCGGATTAAAATCTTTATTTTTTTCTTCCAATTTCGTTCCTTCATTTCTATTTTCATCTATTTCTTCATCTTTTTCATTAAGTTCACCATTATAATCCCAATCGTTTCCATAATCGCTCAAATAATATCACAATTGTAATTTTTTATACTTAAATTAAAAATAAATTGAAAGTATTTAATGAAGAAGGGAGAAAAACATTAGTAATTATTATTGTGCCACGTTCAATCAGTTACTAAGAATTGAAGAGTACTTAGGAGAGAATGCTAAATATCCAAAAAATTTAGATTCATGGAAAAACTTTATCTAATCTAAATTTTATATTTATTTTATTATTTTTTAACAAATCTATATACATTTACATTAATAATTTTAGTTTTTTGACTATGAAATGGAAAGGTTCTTTCTAAAACCATATTAAAAGGTAACAAATTATCGATTTTCCACGGAAATTTCTTTATATATTTCAAAATAAATTTTTGGACCTTTTCATTTGCTAAATGAATGGAATATACAATATCTGAAAAATTAAAGGCTTTTTCTAAAAAAGATCTATCTGCAAACTTTGTCTGTACTCCAAATGGAGGATTCATAATTGTAGTAATTTTCATACTTTTGGGCAAATTCTTCTTTGAGATTTCAAGATAATCAATATCAGCACAGATGGGAAAAATAACTTGTGCTAAATCAAGATTAAGAATGTTCCTTTTTAGAATACTAAGGGCATTCATATCAATATCAACACTAAGAACATAGCTTGCATTGAAAAAAGCACTTGAAATTGAGAGTCTTCCTGTTCCCGCACCTAAATCAATAATGAATGCGTTTTTGATATCATTATATTCAAACCCTGCATAATAAATTATATCTACAGCACATCTTGCATCTATTGAGTACTGTTCTAACTCTATATCAGGATTAATGAATGTCTCTGTATCTTGAATAATTGAGATTAATTCTTTTTTATTGAACTTCATCCGAAAAAATAGCTACTCTTTTTAAATTAATGCATTAAATTTATTTATCTTTTTTAATAATATATATTTAAGTTAGAAAGAGTTTGAGAAATTAAAAAACTATTGTTGATATAATTGAGTAAAAAATCGCCAAAGGACGGAGATATTATTGTTACTGGTGATTATCTTGGAGTGGTGGAAGAATTCCTCCCTGATAAACAATCCACATTCACAAAAGAAGGAAAGATATATGCAACTAAGACAGGTCTAATTACTGTAGACAATAAAGAGAGAAAAATCGAAATAAGTACGCATCAGGAAAAAGATCGAAAAGTTGTTAAGATCGGAGATACTGTTATTGGTGTTATTCTTTTCTTACGTTTGTATTCAGTTGGTATTAGTTTTTATACAATCAATAAAAAAATACATTTTAATTCAAATTATTTTGGAAACATCCATGTTTCACAGATTTCAGACAAGTACGTCGAAAAAATACATGATGCGTTTCAAATAACAGATATTGTTCGTGCGCGGGTTGTACAACAAGAATATAATGAATATAAATTAAGTACTACTGGAAAACATCTTGGAGTCATATATGCCGATTGTGTCATCTGCGGAAATCCTCTAAGTAAAATTGGCTATAATAAATTAAAATGTGAACGGTGTGGAAACGTCGAGAGCAGAAAACTTGCCAATGATTATGGAAATGTAACTAATAATTTAAGATTTTAAATCTCATTTTTATTTTGACTAAATTAAGTGTTTATTAGTGAGAAAAACAGGAAAAAAGGTTATACATTTCTATAATAATAGTGGCTCATTGGAAAATGTAGTGAAATTTCTTGAAAATATTCAGAAAAAAGTAAATTATCTTAGTCTTAATGTTTCCGTTGAAGGAAAAAGTATAAAAGTCACTCTTTTCGGCTCAAAAGATCTTCAACACTTAGCAACTGAAAGATTAAAAGATTTAGCAAATCAATATTTATGAGAATTGAGGTTTTTTTTAGAAAACCATAAAAAATTTATTTTATTTTGTATATTCTTTATTAAAGTTATTAAACCCTTAGCATTAGGAGTAATAATTATGGCAAAAAAAAAAGCTGTCAAACCAACTGAAAATGATGAAGAAGAACTTGATGATTTCGTAGATGAATTCTTGGAAGATGATGAAATTGAGAGTGTTTACCCTAAAATAAAAGAAAAAAAAGATGCTGACGCTCCGACTTCACTTGAAGAAGGTGAAGAAGAGGAAGATATGGAATTTGAAATCGAAGAAGAACCTAGATTTCCTGATTATAAATATCTTAATCTCGAAATAAAAAAGGGTGTTGGAGATAATGACTATGAATTATTTGTTGAAGGTCAATCACATGGATTCTGTAATATTCTAGTAAAACATTTATTAACTATTGAGGGTGTCAATTTAGCAGCATATAAATATACTAAACTAGAACCTGCTACCATATTTATCCGTCTTGAAAAAAATTACAAGATCAAAGATATTCTACATAAAGGGATTGAATTACTAAGAGAAGAAGTAATCGAAGTTAAGAAACTTTTTCAAAAACTAATCTAAAACTTCACTTTCTAATTTATAAAACTTTATAAGAATCCTAAATTCAACTTATCTTAATGAATTACGAGTTTTTAATAAAAGATTTAAATCTAAATAAATCACAAAAGAATATTGGTACCGATAAGGGTTTGGCTAAAATCGGTGATGCAATAGTAAATTTAGCTTATTCTGTCGCAAAATCTATATTCTTAACTAAAAACAATCAAAATGATAAGATTATTAGAACAGGAAAAAAAGTAAGTAAAAATGTGTTAGAAGTAGCCTTAAAAGATGCTGATATGAAAAATTATGCCAAAACAAGAGCAAATGCTCATGATCTTGCTGATACTGTTGAAGCTCTAGTAGCTTATGTATGGTTAAGTAATAAAATGACTTTAAAGGAAATAATTGATTTCTTAAGAGATAACCTTTCTGGCGATCTATATAATAGAACAGAAGAAATTAAAAATGCAACAATTGCTTTTGCCAATCTTTTAAATTATATTAAAAAATTTTTACCCGAAAAATAAAAGATGAAAGATAATCCTATAACAATTGGATTTGATGATGCTGCTTTTGAACTCCACTCAGAAATAAAATATACTCAATTAATTGGAGTTATATGCCAAGGGACAAGAATGGTTGGTGTTATTCGGGATAAAATCATTATAGATGGAGACGATGCCACTGAAAAATTAATAAAAATGGTTAGACAAAACGAAAAACAAATTCAGTATGTTCTTACTCATTCGATAACGTTTGGTGGCTTTAATTTGGTAAATTTAAATATAATATATTCTGAAATCCAAAAACCAATTATTGCTATAACAGAGAGAGAAGTAGACATTGATTCTGTAAAGAAGGCCCTTAAAAGAAAATTTCCAAATACATACAAGAATAAATTTGGTGTTATTGTTGAAGCGGGAAATTTATATGAAACAGAAATTTTTACCGCGGGAGGAATTTCTAAGATATTTTTCCACTGTAAAGGTATTAAAATTAAGGAAGTTGAATCTCTTTTAAAGAAAATTTGCATAGATTCCAAATTGCCGGAATCAGTGAGAATAGCGCATCTAATCGGAAAAATATTTTAAATTATTGAACACCGTTCTATTCCTCTTCAATTTCATACTCAAAAATTTCACGGATTCTGTCTCGTAAGTCAAATCTTATCGCTGACATTCCATAGGTTGTTATCCCCAATTTCTTTTGAACCTTCTTTGCACTTAAAGCATCAGGAAGATCCTGCTTGTTTGCTATAGCAATGATTTTAGTATTCATATAGCGTGAGAATTTATCAAATATAGCTTTGGTTTTTTTAATATTATCTTCTGTAGAATCACATACCAAAACTGTTAACCCTGTACCCCTCAGAAAATCCTGCCACATGAACCTAAACCGCTCTTGACCACCAAAATCCCAAATATTTACTTTTTTTCCATTAAGAACTGAATCTTCAATCTCTAATCCTACTGTTGGATTTGTTCCTTTTGATATTTCCCGACCTTGAAGTAGACTTAATAGTGACGATTTTCCAACACTACTTAACCCTAAAAGACAAATTTTTGTTTTACTCGAAAGAACTTTAAATCAACCTTTTCTAATTAGAACTTTCTTAAGTAGAAAAGTCAAATTCTAATTCAAAAAAGAAAATAATATTCGTGTATCATGGGAATATCCTAAGAGAATATAAATAAATTAAAAATTCCAAGTTAAAAAAAAAAAGATTCTAACCAAAAATAGAATTTTAAAAAAACAAAGAATAAGTTAAAAATTAGTAAAAAAAATATATTTAATTTAACTTTAGGCTCCTGTTTCTATGTCCTTCACAATGCCGACTGCGACAGTTCTCCCCATGTCGCGTACAGCAAATCGACCCATTTCTGGGAACTCTTCATATTTTTCAATACACATTTTCTTGATAGGCGATAGCTCAACAATAGCGGACTCGTTTTTCTTTAAAAATTTTGGCGAGTCCTCTAGAACGGCGCCTGTCTTCTGATCTAGCTTCTTGACTAAGCTAGAGAATCTTGCAGCTACTTGTGCTGTGTGTGCGTGAACTACTGGAGTATAACCTTGCGCAACAGCAGTGGGATGCCAAATAACAATAATTTGTCCTGTCCATTTTCCATTAGGAGTTACCACCGTTGGCACATTCTGCGGGTGCCCTAGACAATCTCCACGACTCGCATCTTTCATTTCGATTCCTCTTATACTGAATCCAATATTGTCTCCTGGAATAGCTTGTGGAATCTCTTCATGATGCATTTCAATACTACGAATTTCTCCTTTAAAACCAGTAGGCATGATAATTATTTTATCTCCCTTCTTTAAAATACCCGTCTCGACTCTACCAACAGGAACAACGCCGGTTCCTTTAATCTTATAAGAATCTTGGATAGGAAGTCTTAAAGGTTTACCAGTTGGTTTGTCAGGAAGGGTAAAATTATCAATTGCATCAATTAAAGTTGGTCCATCATACCATGGCATTTTATCGCTTTTCTTTGAAAGGTTTTCCATTTGCATTCCGCTTGTTGGAATGTATTTTACACCTTTAAAGCCAATACTTTTAAGTAGATCATCAACTGATTCTTTACATTCTTTAAATCGGTCCTCAGAATAATTGTAAACATCTGCTTTATTTACAGCAACAACAAGTTGTTTAATACCTAATGTTTGTGCTAGATACGCATGTTCACGAGTCTGTCCATTAGCGGCGATCCCAACTTCCATTTCACCTTTCTTACCTGAAACTACTAAGATAGCCGCATCAGCTTGTGATGCCCCAGTAATCATATTTTTTACGAAGTCAGCATGGCCAGGTGCATCAATGATAGTGAAATATTTTGATTTAGTCTCAAATTTTCTAAATGCTAAGTCAATTGTAATTCCTCTTTGTCTTTCTTCCTTTAATCGGTCAAAGACAAAAGCATAAGACCAAGAATCTCTATCATATTCTTTTGCGAGTTTTTCCAATTCACGAGCTTCTCTATCAGTAACTGCTCCTGTTTCAATAAGCATAGCGCCCATCATTGTAGATTTACCGTGATCAATGTGTCCAATAATTACCAAATTTAAATGTTCTTTATCGGCCATTATCATCAATTTCCTTAATTTAATTTCAATAAAATTTTATAATTTTTAATTATCAAATAAAATTATTTTTATTAGATGTTAATTGTAAATGTTGTTGAGTTTATATTTTTTACTATAATTCAGCCAAATTATCGAGTTTTAATATATATTTCACTGAATAAAAATCATTCTTTATTAAGAGCATTATTGAATTTAGAAATTAATTAAATATAACAAATCGGATAGTTTATCTAATTGAAACAAATGTCTTGAAATCCAATTCTTGCATTAGTTCAATTTGAAGTTACTTCAAATGGAGTTCAATTTTTCAAACTATTTATTGATAATTATCATAATAATTCTTTAGAGTTAGCATTTCACAGATGAAAGTTGAAAATTCAATGATTCATAAACTCAAGACAAGTAATAAAAAATTGAGTGCCTTAGGAATGGGATGTTTTGGTATTGGCGGACCTTTTATGCGTTCCAATGGTTCTTATCTAGCTTACGGAAAAGTTGATGATATTGAATCAATTAAAACCATCCATAAAGCTATAGAACTGGGTATAAATATTTTTGATACAGCAGATATATATGGTGTGGGGAGAAGTGAAAAGGTTCTAGGAGAGGCCCTGAAAGGATATAGAGACGATGTAATTATTGCTACAAAATTTGGAAGTGTTTTTGAGGAAGGAAATCCTCGTACTCCCGACAAGAAAAATACAAGCCCTGAATACATTCGCAATGCTCTTAAAGCCAGTATGAAACGCCTTCAAACCGATTTTATTGATGTTTACCAATTACATTCCAGTCAACATGATCTTGAAGATGCAAAAGATGTACAAACTGTTTTAGAAGAATTTGTTGAAGAGGGATTAATTGGTGGATATGGATGGAGCACTGATGATCCAAAACGCATTGAAATATTTTTAGAGAGCCAAAATTGCAATTCAGTGCAATATGCGATGAATTTAACGCTTCATAATGATGAAATGACAAAAATCTGTGAAAAAAACAACCTTATTGGATTAATTAGAAGTCCCTTAGCATCTGGTATACTAACTGGGAAGTACAATGAAAATACTAAAATTGATTCTAATCATCTGTTATCTGGAGTTGATTTTTCACAAGAGCGATATGTAAAAATAAATAGCAAGTTTCAAGAATTAAAAAGGATAATGGAACAAGAGGGAAGAACGTTAATCCAAGGTCAGCTTGGATATTTATTGGCTACCAGTGAGACTACAATCCCTATACCAGGAGCAAAAACAGTTGAACAAATAGAAGAGAACGCGGGAGCATTGGAATTTGGACCTTTATCCTCAAGTGCGGTAAAAGAAGTTAATGAACTCTTCGCAGATGTGTAGATAATACTTGAAGTTTTATAGATTAAGTAAAGATTTTATACAAAATGGAGTATTGAGTTAAAATGAAGTTTAGAAAATTAGGTAAGTCGGGATTGTATGTTTCTGAATTAGGTCTTGGCTCATTATTTTATGGAGGAGCTCAATGGAATGCAACTGATAATCCAGTTTCTAAAAAGGAAGCCTTTGCATGCCTTAATAAAGCTTGGGAGCGTGGTATCAATCATTTTGATTGTGCAGATATTTATGGAGGATTTGGTCCTGCAGAAAAAATAATTGGAGAATTTATAAAAGACTATGATCGATCTGAGTTTGTTTTGGGGAGTAAGGTTTTCTTTGCAATGAGTGTAAACTCCAATGATCGAGGGCTGGGTAAAAAGCATATTTCAGAAGCTATTGATAAGACCTTGGAACGAATGAATACAAACTATTTAGATATATATTATTGTCATAGGTATGATTATAGTACACCTCTAGAAGAAACAGTAAGAGCAATGAATGATTTAATTGATGAAGGAAAAATTCTATATTGGGGAACATCTAATTGGTTTGCTGCTCAACTGGAGCGGGCTTATGGAATAGCTAAAAAATTAGGGTTATGTGGTCCAGTTTGTGATCAAGCTAAGTATAATCTACTGATGAGATACAGTGGTGAATGTGAACTTCCTTACACAGCAAAATATACTGGAATTGGTTTAGTTGCTTATAAGGTATTAGCTGATGGATTATTCACTTCAATGTATAAAGGAAAAAAAATTGAAGACCTAAGTGATCAAGAAATACGACCGATTTTAAGGTATATAGGGGATGAGAATCAAAAGTTAGAGCGTTCGAAGTTTGAGAAATTCTTAAAAGTATCCAAAATTGCTCAAGAAATGGATATAACTCTAGCACAACTAGCTTATGCATGGGTATTAAGAAATTCGCTAGTTAGTTCCGCTTTAATTGGAACCAGAAATCCTGAAAGAATAGAAGAAAACCTTAAATCTTTAGATGTAAGTTTACCAGCGGATACTCTAGAAAAAATTGATGAGATACTAGATAACAGACCATATGATTTGATCGATAATGGTTATAGTGGAGAAGATTACGCATTTTATAAAGAAAGAATAAAAACTGATCCAAGAGCTAAATCGGGAAAATATCCTTTTGATTGATTTATCATCAATTTTTAGAATATTTTAAATGAATTTATTAAACAATTTTAGAAGATTAATAAGTTTTAAGTAGAAATGTAAAAGGATTTTTAATAAAATAAGAATTATAAACGAGTTGAAATTTAACTTAGTATTGAAAAAAATTATTGAAAATATTTGGGATATATATGGTAAATGGATATACGGGTAATATTCTTAGAGTGGATTTAACAAAAGAGAGCGTCTCTATAGAGAATCCCGATGAGATTTTTTACCGTCGATATATAGGAGGAGAAGGCTTTATAGCTTTTTACCTCTTAAAGGAATTAAAAACTGACATCGATCCATTGGGTCCAAAAAATAAGTTAATTTTTGCCACGGGTCCTTTAACTGGTTATGCAATTCCAGGTACGGGAAGAAATAGTGTTGGTGCTAAATCTCCGTTAACTGGTGGTTTTGGTGAAGCTGAGGTTGGTGGCCATTGGGGAGCAGAGTCAAAGCATGCAGGATTTGATGCGATAATAATTGAAGGAAAAGCAAAAAATCCTGTTTACTTATGGATTAATGATGGACAAGCAGAAATTAAGGATGCAAGTCATCTTTGGGGCAAAATAACAGGTGAAACAGAAGCAATAATTAAAGAAGAGCTAGATGATAAGTTTATCCGAGTAGCTCAAATTGGTCCTGGAGGAGAAAACTTAGTACGTTATTCATGTATTATAAACGATTTAAGAAATGCTGCTGGTCGTAGTGGTATGGGCGCTGTAATGGGATCTAAAAAATTAAAAGCCATTGCTATAAGAGGTCATAAAAAACTTGATGTTAGAAATAAAGAGAATTTAAGATCGAAAATAAGAGAATTCAACGAAGTCGCTTATAAACCCGTTTCGGGTTATTTTAAATATGGCACTGGATATGGGATAATGGAACAATTTGCTACAACTGGAAATCTTCCAACACGAAATTTTAGAGATGGTGATTTCAAAAATGCAAAGGATTTAGATCCTGGTATTATGAAAGAAGAAATTGGGCTTAAAATGGAAGCTTGTTATGCTTGTCCAATTCGGTGTAAAAAAATTGTTGAAATTGGAGAACCATGGAATGTTGATCCTATCTATGGAGGTCCGGAATATGAGTCAATTGGTGCGTTTGGTTCAAATTGTGGTATAAATGATTTAAAGGCTGTGTGTAAAGCTAATGAACTATGCAATAAGTATTCTTTAGATGCTATATCAACTGGAGTGTCTATTGGATTTGCGATGGAATGTTATGAAAATGGAATCTTAACTGGTAAAGATACAAATGGTTTAAAATTAAATTTTGGAAATGCTGACGCCATTGTTCAAATGGTTGAATTAATAGCTAAACGTAAAGGAATAGGTGATATTTTAGCAGAAGGTGTTAGAAGAGCTGCTGAAAAGATAAAAAACGGATCAGAGAAGTATGCAATGCATGTTAAAGGTCAAGAGATACCTATGCATGAACCTCGCTTAAAGCAAGGATTAGGAGTGGGGTATGCAGTTTCACCTACAGGAGCAGAACATATGGCAAATATGCATGATACTTCAATTGCAAGTGAAAGGTCAATTGCTGTTCATACTGCTATAGGGATTTTAGAACCTCTAAAGATTGATGATTTGGGATTCAAGAAGATTAGAGCATTGGTTTATTATACAAATTGGCGTAATTTGTTGAATGCATTATTAATATGTTATTTCGTACCGTGGGATTATGTTGACATACCTGAAATTGTAAGAGCAGTAACTGGATGGTATACATCGTCCTGGGAATTAATGAAAGTAGGAGAGAGAATCACAACCATGGCAAGAGTTTTCAATACAAGAGAAGGACTTACAAAAGATGATGATTGTTTACCTGAAAGATTTTTCCAGCCTCATACATCAGGAGCGCTCTCAGAAATAGCAATAAAATCAGACGAGTTTAAAAATGCAATCTCAAATTACTATAAAATGATGGGTTGGGATGAAAATGGAATCCCAACAAAATCAAAATTAGAAGAATTAGACATAAATTGGGTTTCTCAATATCTTTAAAATACAATAATCTATTTTTTTTTATAGTCATACATCAGCCAAATATTCACCTTTTAAATCTTCATATAATTCTTTTTTATTTTCATTTAAAAGCTTGAATATATCTTTCAATTCTTCCTGAAAGTTTATTTTATTACCCTCAGCATCAGTAATTTCAAGTATAGCTTTATTTTGTCTAAATTTTTCAAAGACTAAGTTGATATCGTAGATATTTACATGTGTTTCCTTAAAAAAATCTAAAAGATGATGCAAATATAGTGCTTTAATATAACCTTTTTTATTTTTATCTTTCTCATAGAAATATTGTATTTGTCGAAAAATTATGTTTTCGTTATTCACATCAAAATTAATAGCATCTTGTTTATAAAATGCCCAATTAAATCCATAATCTATAGCTCTATTTACCATATCCGCTATTTTTTTTTCTATACCGGCTTTTTTTGCCCATTTATTATGAATAAACCAATTAGGAATTTCTCAACCACTTTTCATATGCTATTGTTTGAAAGATAAAAACTATAAAAAATTATCCTTCGTTAAATAATAATATAAAATCATAAAAATAAACTAAAGTTTTCTAAAAACAATGGTAAAAAGTAAAGAAAAGTTCCCGAAAGAAGGAAAATTTGTAGTAGCTAAAGTAACAGAAGTGCAACATCAATATGTATACGTTGATTTAATTGATTTTGATGGTTTGGATTCTGAGGTGAATGCTAGAGGTATGATCCATATCTCAGAAATTAGTTCTCGCTGGATTAAAAATATACGTAATTACGTTCGCATTGGTCAAAGAGTGGTTCTGCGAGTATTAAGAGTGGATGCTGAAAAAGGACACGTTGACTTATCATTGCGAAGAGTAAATTCTGCTCAAAGAGAGAATCGAATGAAGGAATGGAAATATGCATTAAAATTTGAAAATTTACTGCAATTTTTAACCGAAACAGAAGGTATTGATATGACTCTAGCTGAGGCTTATGAGTTGATTGGTTTTCCAGTTTTGGATCTCTTTGAAACATATCAAGAAACTATTGAAAGTCTTAAAGAAAATGGTGAGGATATCTTATCAGAGGTTGATGGAATTACAGACGATATTAAGAAAGCTTTATTAAAAATCGTTAACGAGAATGTAAGTATTTCAACTGTAAGTATATCTGGTAAGGTAAAACTTTCATTTACTGCAGAAAATGGGATTGAATGCATCAAAGATTCATTAACACAAGCATTGAAAATTATACCTCCAAAAGAAACAAGAAATATTCAAATTAATTATATCGCTGCACCATTTTATCGGTTAGAAATCGTTTCAAAGGACTATTTAGACGCTGAAAATATTTTATCTGATGCATTAGAAATTATTGAGCAAAACGCAGAAAAATACGAAGGATCTTTTGAATTCATTCGAGATTAAATAATTGCTATTAAACAAGTATTTTAAGAGAAGATGAAATATCTCCAAAAATGTCAAAAATGTCATAAATATGGATTACAGAATCCTGAATCTAAGTGCCGATACTGTGGGGGTATGTTAATAAACCCAAGACCTCCTAAGTTTTCGCTAGTAGATAAATATGGAAAATATCGTTTACAGTATTTTAAAGAAGAATTTGATAAGAAGTTTAAATAATATCAAGGTAACTCTATTTTTTCAGCAAATTTTTCAATTATTAGGATTTTAGCATTTTTTTGGGGAATGTTTGCAATATCTTCTTCTTTGAAAGGTCCATAATTTATTAGATCAATACCAACTAAAGGAGGAGTCTTTTTTAGAAATCTTATGAGGACATAATCTACTTTATCTTTATCATCTATTATATTAGAATCAGAAGTTATTACAGTTTCTTGGTTATCGGATACTGGTACTTTTTTAAAATTATTATTAGATTCTATTACAGATTCAAAGCCATTTTCAACTTTAGATTTTACTACATCCTCAAATTGGGATATTTTTTTAACTTTTTTATAACCTTTAATTGAACTTACTAAATTTTGATAAAGTAACTTTTCTGCTTCTATGAGATTATCTAAATTAACTTCCTTCATTGCTAAAGCAGAGTTAATTATTTTAATTTCTCGAATCTTTAAAAAATCTTTAAATAAAAAGTTTATATTCTCTTTATAGGACTGTAGTAAACGTTCCTTAATTTCATTCTTGTTTTGTTCATTATATTCGTTGAAAGAGTTCAAAGTATTTTTATAATATATAAAAAGGTCTGGAGTTAACTCAGTTAAATCTGTTTGTTGGAATTCTTCAAGCCAATGTTGATATAGTTTTTCATAATCTTTATGTAAAGCCATGAATATCGAATTTTTGGTTTAAGTTCAATATAATTAACAAGTGTTCTTGATGGTTAAAATTTTTAACTTATATGGTTTTAGCTACTTCTTTACAAAGTAAAAAAATAGCAATATGATGTGGAACATCTATCTTATCTCCTAATTTATATGGGCCAAACGTTTCACCTTTAATATTTGTTGCAGGAACTTCTTGTTCTATTATTTCTAATTTTTGAATCGTTTCTAATTTACTAACAAAAACAATCGGATCTAATTTCTCATTTTGTTCGTCAAGAGGATTGAAAAACTCGATTTCATCTAATAATAATTCTTGAACTTTAAAACCTGTTTTACCATGTAAAGATCCAGGATATCTAATAAGTCTATGAGTATCTATTGATACTGGTACATCGGCTTCAATTCCAATTTTTGCGACAATAGGCTCTAGGAATTTATACCACATATCTAAATTAGAACTTACAGAGGTCCAATTATTCTTATTGCTGTTCTGAATTATAGACCGAAAAATTTTCTTATCATTTAATAAATTTTCTATGAAGTGTTGGCTTAAATTAAATACTTTTTTATCTGATAGTATAGTCTCAATTTCTAAATTTGATTTTGTTAATAGTGCTTCAATTTCTCTGTAAATTTTTTGAGGCCAACCAATAGTATCTCTTGAGAAACCAAATATATTATCTCCCTTTTTCCGTAATCCTAAAATTTCATAAGAAATACCTTCTCCAGTAATATAGTTAACAATTTCCCTACGTTGATCACTTGATAATGCTCTTAGGTTATTATCTTCAATTTTTAAATGATATCCTCTGTGTCCTGAAAAAGCTACTTTTATATTTTCTATCTCAACATTAAAATCTGGTATTAAGAAGTCATAAATTAACTTTATTATTTCCTGTTTGGCGACATCTAAGCAATCTTTACAAATCCAAGTAACTTTTTTCAGTTTTAATTCTTTGCAATCTGGACATTTTTCTAGCATTCCATTTCCATGTTTTCCACAATTTTTACAATACCATCGATCATGATCCTCCTTACAAGGAGTATAAAAATGATCTACATCAATATCGATAAGAAAATCGCAACCCTTGTACCCTTTTTTTTTCATATCTTGATTTTCCGGAGTTTCATATTGAGTAGCACTTGAATATACGTGTCTTGGTCCAGTATTTATTAAATGTGTTATAAATAACTCTTTTTTTGCAAAACCCATATGTCTTATCATTCTAATTTGTTGATCCCAAGGAATAAAACCAAATTCTCTCTGATTGAATAGACTAACTAAGGGGATTTTCTCTATATTTTCTTTATAGTATTCCTTGAAACGACGTTTTAGATATTCGTGTGTTTTCATTTTTTATCTATAATTTGATTTTCAGATCTTTGAGATCTCTTGGAAGTACGGTATTGCTGTACTTCTATATATTTAAGAGGATGTGAAATAAGTTTTTGTTCATTCTGTAATTTTGAAAAATAACCCTCTATGCATAACTTATCTTTATACGCTTTAGCTAAACACATATTGTATGATTTTAATGACTTGCATGAATATGGTGTATATCCTTTTTTCATGGCATATTTAACTTGATATGCAGTTTTTTCCTCATCAAAATCTGGGAGTGTTGAAAATACATTAATTATTTTTTCCTCAGGATATTTAAGTGAGTTTAAAAACCATAATATAAACAATCTCTCAGTATGTATTAAATTCTGCCCCTCTCGTGCTTTAGAGAGGATTTCTTTTACGCAAGGAGGGAACAATTCGGATATATCCAAACCTTCTTTAAAAGTTATATCAATGCTATATTCAAATTCTTCTTTCTTTGATTCCCAAATATTAGTTATATGATCAAATAAATTCTTAAATTCTTGGATTTCAAATAATTTCTCTTTAAATTTCTCTAAATCTATAGGGATTTCATTATTTTGAATTAACAATTTTGAACGAACATGTTCTTGTAACAATCTATTAAGACTTTCAGTTTTAATATATACATAACCATGTTGAAGAGCATTATTCACTAATCTTCTATATTCATCCTTTAAATTAGAGGCTAATTTTAAATAATCAATATAGGAAATCTTAAAATTTGTTTTATATAATTCTTGTTGGTCTTTAACAACAATTTTTTTATATATTATTTCTTGTTCTTCAAAAATCACTTCTAGATTTAAATCTTGGTAAATGTAATATAAGTTATATTCATTTTCTTTATTTAATTCATTGTAAGTGGTTTTTGAGTATATATTTGCTATCCTATTAGATATGATTTTGTTATTTAGAATATAAAGTAAGATTCTTAATATTAAATAGATAAAAATATTGATTTCATCGAAATCATAATCCGTCATTTGTTCAATGTTGTTAAACGCATCATTGAATAAGTTTAGGATTTTATTTTTAAGTTCTTCAGTCTTATTAGATGTAAAGATTTCATTGATAAAATTTATGGGATCTTTTGATGCTATATCAGAATAGTATTTTTTTAATGAAGAGAGCCATGGATACCGTTTTATTAAATCAAAAATATCGCTCAATGCCAAAAATTCTCTTATTTTAAATTTAAATAATTAAGTTCTAAAAGACATGATGGAACTAAATTTTAATAGATTAAGAGTAAATTAATTTACTGATAATTTTAACTCATCTATTAACAAACTAATAAATGATAAGTAAAAAAAGATATAGATAGGATTTTTAATTAATAATAAGTTTCATTGGATTGCAGATAATCATTTTCTGTATAGACACTTACATTTCAACTATTTTAACTCATATATCGAAGGAATATAAAAATCAGGTATTATCCATTAATTCCCCGAAAATAGATGAATTCGGTTATTTTCTTAAGAAGATCTCTGTTATCCAAACCAAAAATAGGTTCTTCGGAAATCACACCAAACATGGCAATGTAAAGAATTGATGCTACTAAAATGACCACAAATGTCTCTGAATTATCATTATCAGATTTAGGCTCTGTTTTAAGTTGGGATATAAATCTCAACATCGATTGTTGAAGACCCTCCTTAAAACCAAGTAAAATTTTTTTTATTTCGGGAAATTGTTGAGCTTCGTTAAAAATCATAAGCAGGAAACGGATATTCTTAGTTAAATAATCCAACCCTCGTTCCCCAACCCTTTGGAACCTCTCTATCGAGGAAGATTTCAAATTATCTTCAAAAATTTGATGCGCCATTCCGACCGATTGATGTCCTAAATATTCTAGTGCTTTGAAAAAGAGGTTTTCTTTTGTACCAAACTTTCGAAATAATGTAACTTCATTAATACCTGCCGCTTCAGCAATTTTTCGAGTAGTTGTAGCCGAATAGCCCAATTCTGTAAATAATGTGATAGCAGCATCTAAAATTTTATTTTTAGTTGAAATAACAACCATTTTATGTATGTAAGTAATTACATACATTTAAATGTATGTGAATATTATATATATAGTATTAAAATTTGCGATGAGGTTAATGCAATTTGCAATTAAAACTCTAGATCTTTACAAGATCTATAAAAGAGATAAAGTACATGCCGTAAATGGAATTAATTTAAAAATTTATCGTAGTGAAATTTACGCATTCATCGGAGCGAATGGTTCAGGTAAAACAACTACTATTGACATGCTTTCTGGGATTCTGAACCCTACATCGGGAGAGATAAACATTTGGGGTATGCAACAACCCAAGGATCTAAAAAAGATCTCCCCTTATATCGGTATTGCCCCTCAAGACTATTCACTCTATATGGATTTAACCGTGCGGGAAAATATAGAATTTTTCGGAAAATTGTACAGGTTAGGTTCCAAAAAAGTTAAAGAAAAAACGAAAGAGCTACTGAAGATCTTAAATTTGGAAGAAAAAGAGAATGTGCTTGCAGAATTTCTGTCAGGAGGAATGAAACGACGTCTAAGTATTGCCTGTGCATTGGTTCATGAACCCATAATACTCTTATTTGACGAAGCAACTGTTGGAGTCGACCCGATATTACGAGTGTATTTTTGGGATTATTTTCGCCAATTACGGAACGAGGGGAAAACGATTTTGTTAACCAGTCATGTTATGGATGAAGCGGAAAAAGCTGATCGCATCGGGCTAATCCGGGATGGAAAAATAATTGAAGAAGGTACTCCAGCAGAATTAAAAGAGAAGTATAATGTGAATAATATTGAAGATATTTTTATCTTGTTAAGTAAAAGAGGAGAAGTTGAAGATGAATCGGAAGGAAAATTATGTACGTTTTTCATTCTACCGGGTGTGGGTTGTAGCTAAACGGGTCCTCAAGCAATTTACTCGGGATAAAAGAACTTTTGCTATGGTGGTGATTTTTCCGATCCTTTTCATGCTCATATTCGGTTTTGTGCTCACGGGTGAAGTAGAAAATCTTCCTGTGTCTATCCAAGTTGAAGATAGTGGGATGATTCATCCGATCACTCATGAATATATAAATTTTGGCAATTCAATTTTTGATTCTTTAAATGCCGATAATCGAATCGTTTTGAGAAATGGTAGTTACAATGACGATATCGTGAAGGTAGACAGCCTCAAAATAGTCGCCACGATATTGATTCCTGAAAACTTTATGCAAACTATGGTAACCTCGGGAAATGGAACACTATTTATCTATATAGATGGAACCAAACCCCAAATTAGGGGGGCTGTATATAGTGCAATCTCGGAAGCTCTTATTACATTGACGGGTGATAATCGAGGAATTACATTTAAAGAACAACTCGCTTTTGGCGTGGGTGAGCTGAGCGTATTGGATGTTGCCATCCCAGGAGTAATGGGTTATGTTCTTACTTTCCTTATCTTATTGATCGCCGTTCTTCTTGCGATTAGGGAAGATGTACATAAAACCAAAGTGCGTCTTTTTACGACACCTTTGACATCCATGGAACGGATACTTGGCTATATAATCGCACTTACCTTCTTTGCATTAATTTAAACCGCAGTAGTACTTGCGATTTCCATATTCGTCTTCGGAGCTGCGGTGCATGGAAGCATACTGCTATTATTCTTTGCAGGGGCGTTATTAGCAATTTCTCATATTTGTCTGGCATTTTTCCTGTCCAACTTTGCTAAAAACGAATTTCAATCTGCTCAAATGGCGATCTTGGTGGCGATACCATCGCTCGCCCTTTCAGGAATGATGATCCCAGTCATCACATTTCCTCCCGCGATCGCCATCATTTCGAATATCATTCCGCTAACACACGGGATTCGAATCTTTGAAGGGATTATGTTGCGAGGATGGGGACTAACTGAACTATGGAGTGAATTCGTCATTACGGTTTTAATGACAGTAGCATTCTTTATTTTAGCACTGGTCACAGCCAGCAATAAACGTAAAGAATAACTTTTATTCAGCTTCAGAGTTTTTTTTATATACATAGCATTGTCTACATCTAAGATAGCATTTACTTGTAATCTCTATTTCGGCTAATTATAAGATTTAAGATTGTTAGTCTCATTAAAATGTTGACAGGAGTCTTAGAACCTTCTCGACATATAATGAAAATTCTTGAGAAAATCCTTTGTCTTTTGAAGCTAATAGATATTTTCAAAAAAAAAATAAATAAATGAATAAATAAATAAAAACAAATTTTATGAATAAAATGGTGTCTAAGGCATTAAAAGTCTATATTAAGAATTGGTATTATTTTGGTGCTTTTTTTTTCGTGGTATTAGCATATATCGTCGGTTTTTTTGGAGAAATGATAAATCCTCTTCAAAAGATCTTGACATTGAGTTTTATGGCCTTGCTCGTGCATTAGTTCGAGGAGTATGGAGTACCAGGCGGATTTCCAGCAATATATAATATCTTAATGGCGGGAGAGACAGATGCTCCAGAGAGATATCCATTGAACCAAAAAAGTGCAGCAATTGTAAATACATTTTTAGCATATTCCTTCTATATCGCAGCTATTTTCTTACCAAATTTGATTTGGTTCGGACTCGCGCAGATATTATTTGGTATGATGCAGATAATGGTCCATGGCATCCTGATTAACGTTAGAATGAAGACTTTTTACAACCCAGGAGTAAGAGCGGTCATATTTCTTCACTGGCCAATTGGGATCTATTACATATGGTACATATATGCAAACGGGCTCGTGCAGCCACTAGATTGGATTGGAGCAACCGTGTGTGTAGTTGCGGCTGCAATATTTATTATCGCACTACCAACTAGGCTGCTTAGAAACAAGAACTCTGAATCTGTGTTTTCAAAGGAAGAAATGGAACGATTCCACGTGAAAGAAAAGTTGGCAAAGTTACAAGAAAAATAAAAATGGTTCACGCTAAACACTTCCGAAAAAGTAATACCCATAGAAATATACTTGTAAGTTTTAAATTTTTAATAAAAGCACTTTAGAGCTTCGCTATTACAAATCTACTATTTTATTACTTATAATTAGATTATATTTTCTCTGAATTAATTAATCGTTTTTAATTTACCAAATGGTTTTTTTAGAGACTTTGAAATTGATAATAGATTTTGGAAAAGAAACAATAATAATTTAAAAAATACAAAGTTGGGAGACTTTTTTAAAGAAAAGACTACAAATAAGTAAAAAAGGAGTTAGTTAAAATTCGTCCATATCATCATCTTCATCGAATTCAGCTTCTTCTACCCGGGGTGCTAAAAAGTAGCTTAATTCTCCTCCTTCAAGAAGATTAAAGATCATTTTCAATGGATGATCAGTTTTTAAAGATATTTCAAGTTTCTCAGTGATAGATGCTATTTTTAGAATTGCCTTTAAAAATGTTAATGAATATGCTCCACTACTAGTTCCACTAATAGCGTTTTCTATTAAATCATCTTCGCTAAGATTATATTCCATTTCACCAATTTGCCCTGTAGAACTGAAAACTAAACCTTGATCCTCAGCTGCGGTTATATTAAGAATTTCAGAATAAATTTCTGCATCTTTTATAGCTTCAACTAGGAACTCTGGTTCTATTACCCACTTTGAAGGATATTCAATCCGTAATAGATTATCCATAGGGATTTCCTCAATATCAATATCTAATAATGCTAAGCTAAACGTTCTAGTCCGGGTCATTCCCTCACGTTGCATTTTAATCTTGATCTTCTGATCTGCTTCATTAAAATCAATTTCTACAGAATCATTTGCAGCACATCTTTTCAAAATTTTATCTAAATCATCTAAGTTTAAACCAACTTTTGATTCCTTAGTACTTTGATACTCATCAAAATTTTCCTTTTTAATAGATAATGTTAGCAAGCAAATTCTTGAAGGGTCCATCGCAGAAATCGTAAATTCTTTAGGATTGACTCGAAACTCTGTTTCATCAATAATACTGGAGAGAGTTTCAACTATCCCTTTCAATATCCGACTATTTTCTAATTTTAATTTAAATGTCATATTCTTTCAGTAAGGTTATTCAGTTTTAAGTAAGATAATATTGGATAATTCACATTATTAATAATGTTTGATATTAGTCTTTTAATAATATCAATTTTAGGTTTTAAAATAATTATTTATACTTATCTTAAATTTTCAAATTTGTACTAATTTAATAACGCATATATATTTAAAAAAAAATGTCAATTCAATACGCTAAGCAAAGAATTATTAAGGACATTACTAACAATGACGAGCGAATCCAAGTTACTGCTTATATTAAGAGAATAATCGATAATGAACAAATTCTTTTGGATGATAAAACAGGAGAAATTAATGTCAAAATCACCAATATTGATAATTTTAACTCAAAAGAAAATGATTTAATTAATGTAATTGGTGATCTCGAATTAAAATCTAACGGAGAAAAAATGATTAATGCAGATATTATTCAGGATATGAATAAATTAAATTTCGATTATTATCAGAAAATCTATCAAATTAAAAAAGAATTAGATTAAACTTAGCATTATAATCCTTAAAATTTACTATTTAATCTAGAAATTTTTGTATTTCAATTGTATATCCATTAGGATCTTTAAAGAAAAAGTGGTATATTTTAAATTTGTGATTAGTTTTTGGTTTTTCTGATATTTCCAATCCAAATTTAATCAATTGATCATAATCTTCATCTACGTTTTCAGTTATAAGGGTAAGAATTGGACTATTATCTTTATGAATAACTGCCATATGTTTGCAAAAGCCGATTTTGCTTTGATTATTGATATTAAATATTAAACAGACACCTTGATCTTTATATAAAGTCAAACCCAGAGCATTTTGATAAAAATTTGAAGTTTTTTCGAGATCATTAGTGCCCAAAAAAGTAATAAATTCCTTAAATTTCAGATAACTCACTTTTGCGTTGTTAGTTATTTTATAATATTTAAAATTTTGTGTACATTTATAGATAAGATAAAATTTTTTAAATATTAATATTTTTAATGAATATATTTAGAATTTAGTTATGAAGTAATTGATATGGTCGAATTTTGCCCCGAATGTTCAAACCTCTTACGTAAAAAAAAAGTTGATGAAATATCATTTTTAGCATGTAGGTGTGGCTATGAACGGGAATTAGAATCGGATAAGAGTAAGATAGAAGAGAATATTCAAAAGAAAAAAAAAGCTTTAGAAGAGAATTTAGTAATACTTACTGAAGAAGATGATATCTCAGGAAATCCTAAGACAAGGAAAGAATGTCCTAAATGTGAAAACATGGAAGCTGAGACTTGGCAGGTGCAAATAAGGAGTTCTGATGAACCAAGTACACACTTTTTTAAATGCACTAACTGTAAATATACATGGCGAGAACAATAATTTATCATAGTAGGATTATAAGCTGTTAGTATGAAGCGGTTAAAAAGCCTCGATATGTTTCGAGGATTAGCAATGTTATATATGGTTGTAGGTCATATAGTTACATGGTGGCCTGTTCCTGAAGAGAAATGGATTTTAATTAGTTATGTCTCTATTCTTTCTACATTAGGAGCCGCTGGATTTACGTTTATATCTGGGATAAGTACTATGATCTCGTATAGAAATCGGCTCATAAAAATTGATAAAAATGATAATTATAGCTTTTCTCAAGTAAAATATGAGTATCTATTTAGAGCGGTCTTTATTGTAATTCTTGGTTTAATTTACAATATATTTGTGTCAATAATGTACATGAACCCTTTAGAGATCTGGGGTTGGTTCATTTTATTAACAATTGGTGTATGTCTCTTAATGACATGGCCTTTATTAAAGACATCAAAGTTATTTAGACTATTCTTTGGAGCATTGATTTGGCTAATTAATCAAGTATTGCTAATTCTGCTGACACCATATAAAGGGGTGTTTAACTTATATGGTGTTTTATATCACATTTTTTATAATCCTATCGACCAAAATATTATTTTATCATTTTTCCCAATATTTTTAGTAGGGACCGTTATAGGAGATATAATTTATGATTTCTCTCTTACCGATAATAATTTAGAAAAGAGAAAACTAGTAAAAAGAAAGTTATTATACCCCTCAATGCTAATAGGTACTATTCTTATTATTGTTGGATTTTATTATTTGTTTCCTATTTTATTTACAGAAGAAATTCTGTCAGCTAAATCGAATATTTGGTGGTTAATGTATTCAATAGGTATAGAAGTAATTTTAATTTCTGCTTTCATAACTATTGATGTGTATGAAGTGTTTAAACCAGAAAAAAGTTACAGATTTTTGTATTATTTTTCCTATTATTCACTTACAGTATTTTTATTACAGAATATTAACTTTTTCTTTTTCTACCAATCTCTACATTGGTATAATCTTTGGTTTTTCCTTCTCATAACAGTTACAATTTATGGTCTGTTTTTGAGGTTTTGTTATAATAAATGGGGAGCAAAATTGTCTCTCAAAATTCAAATAGGAAGAATGGCTATTGGAGTGACTGAAAGAATTATAAATAAAAATGAATGAGTATTAAGACTTTTTCGTGAAAGAACAGTTTCATGAATAAACAGATATACCTCAATATTACTTTGATATCACGCTCATAGTATGAAAATTGGAGAGAATTTTTGAATATTTTATAATCTAATAACTTATTCCTTCTTATCTAAGAATTAGTATTTTTCATCCTTAACCGATCTAACAAATAACCATCTCCATAGGACAACTATGAGAACAAAAATTAGAGCTGAAATGGTTGGAAGCGTTTGTGAAGGTAAATAATTTATGATTACTCCACCGAGAACGGGCGATATTATCTGACCAATACTAGTTAAAGAGTTATTAACACCTAATATACTACCAGTATCTTCTCGTTTGACAGCATTTGTTAATTTGCTTGTAAGAATAGGGCGAGCTACCCCTGTCCCAAGCGCTATAAAGAAATAGGGTACATAAACTATCCAATACGTCGAAGAAAATATAAGAAAAACCATTGCAAAAATCATAGAAAACATACCCATTCCTAAAATTTTGTTTTCACTAAATTTTTTTAACAATGGATTAATGAGAATACTTTGAAAAATAACCCTTAGCACGCCAATCCAAGCCATATAAAAAGCAACCTCTTGGGCAATAGCATGTATTTGTTTATTAGCAAATAAGGCAGATGAACTCATAAAGAGGAAAAAGCCAAAATTATAAATGAAAAAAGCAAAAATTAAACCTCTAGTTATGGTAGATTTAAAGAAATATTTAGCTTCTTTAATAGGAATTATGTCTCCAACCTTGAAAGATAATTTTTCCTCTCTTTTACTTAGAGATTCGGGTAAAAATGCTATTACTAAAATTATTGAAAGAAGGCTAATTCCAGCAGCAAAAAAAAATGGAGCTGAAAAGTTAATTGATAACAATAATCCCCCAATTACCGGTCCAAAAATTAATCCAGCACCAAAAACCGCGCTTGAATAACCATATGTTTTAGTTCGATACTTTGGATTTGTCACATCACTAATATACGCTTGACTAACAGTCATGTTACTTCCTAATAGTCCGTCTACGAGTCGAGCAGCGATTAATATCCAGACATTATTAGCTATTCCAAGAAGAAAGAATCCTATTAGTGTGCTCGTTTGACTAAATAGTAACAATGGTTTTCTTCCGAATCGATCACTGAGTTTACCAGTAATTGGACTGGCGAATAGTTGGCACATACTAAAGATACTCAAAATTAAGCCAACCTGAAAAGCATTTAGACCTAGTGATAATCCCAAAAATGGAATTAAAGGCATTACACTGCTAAATCCTAAGACTTCCGTAAATTGAATCAGGAAAATGATTAATAGGCGTTTATCAAATTTTATTTCCTGAACTGGCAGTTCCGAACTAATGAGTCTTCACATCTCTAAATCTTATAATTTAAAAATAACTTTTATCAAGGAGAGATGTAATTTATTTAAGTTTTATGTCTTTATATTATCAAACTTATAGCTAAACTACATAAAAAAAAGTTAGCCTTTATTGACATTCCCCTTAAAAGAGGAAAATTGTTTGAAAATTTGAGTAATTTTAATATTTCTAAACTATATGGAAATATATAAACTCTATACTTCTTTAGAATAAAAGTTCAGTTTCATGAAGATTTAAAAAATAAAAGAAGAATTTATTAGACTTATTGTTTTTTCAGTCTAGCATTTCCATTCATTATTTTACGATTAAGGATCATATCATTGACTTGAATACCAGCAAGTAGAGAACCGAATACTCCATGTACAAACTTAGGTTGGAATAAACCTTTAATCGGCGTTCTCATTTTTAATCGTGTTCTTCCAAAATTGGTCGTATATGGTGCCATATCAAAAATAGAACCTGTCGGAGAGCTAGAATATCGTGCATAAGTTGCAGGCGTAGATATGTCTGTAATTAATATATGATTTTTCAAATCGGGAATAAGATATTTCTCGACAATATTAATAAAGAAATCTCCCCATTTATTTTTCTCTTTATTATATTGAGCACGATCCGTTTCTCTTAATTTTGCCCATTCTCCTAATCCCATAGGAGAAACTCGAATAGTTATGTTAGGTTGGCCCCCTGTTGTAAGGGATGGGCAAATAACTCCAACCTGAAATCTTTTATCTGAAAAGGCAATCTCTCCATTTTCATAAGCATCAAAAAGTCGATCATAAGTATCTCCTCCGGTAGTAATGACATTATAACCACAATCCATACCTAATCCTGCAAGATCTAATTTATCATCTAAACCTAAGCTAATATTAATTGAGGAAGTAGACATTTTTATAATTTCAATTTTATCAGCATACTTTTTATCAATACTTCTAATTTTTTCTAACCCTACAAATTGTTTCATTGCTAACATCGTATCAACAGTAGTCACTACAAAATCCGAATAGATTTCTTCTCCATTTTTAAGTCGGACGCCTTTTACTTGATCCTCTTCTATTAGGATTTTTGTAACTTCTGTATTTAATAATAATTCTCCTCCTAATTTCAAATAACGTTCTTGTAATTTATTAGAAAAATCAATAAAGCCTGCTTTTGTCCGGTATGCCCCATCGAGTAGAGAATTCATGGCAGATATTGGAACAAGTGCAGTTACTTGCTCGGAAGGAAGGGCACTAAAATCAGCAAATATATTAAAGATTTCAATGACATCTGGTTCTGTGATTCCAAATTGATCAAAGTATTTCTTAAAAGTTTTTGATGCGTTTTTAATTATTTTTGGGCATGTAAATAGCAATTTAAGTATATCAATAAACTTAGGTTCAACTTTAAGGTTAAATAACTCTAAGTACATATCTCGTGAATAATCTAAGAATTCCTCTATTTGTGATGCATTATCAGGGTATTCGTCCATTAGTTTTTTTTTAAAAGTTTCTAATCCAGAGGGTAACTCAAGAACTTTTACTTCATCAGTTTCGGGATTAACAATAAAAATTCTCATATAATACCCTTTAAACTTCTTAAGCTCAATTTCGATTCCTAGATAATCAAGTATTTCAGAGATATTCGGAATCATTTGGCAAGTATCAAATACAAATCCTTCTCTTTCATAAGAGGTTACAAAACCTCCTGTTTTAGGCTGATTTTCGATGAGAAGCACTGGAGCTTTATCTAAGTTATTATTTATAGCCCATGTTATACCTGTGCTTAAACCAGCCATTCCTGCTCCAATTATGATTAATTTATATTTCTTTGAATTCTTTTCTTGAACCATAATTAACACCTGAAATTGTTTAAAAATATGATACAAAAGTAAATAAAGGTATAGATTTCTAAAAAATGGATAAGTCGAGGATCTTTAATATTAAGGTTTGTGAGTTAAGGTAACACTCTAAGAGAGAACTTCTAGGATTTTGGTTAGGATTCTTGCTTTACCACCAGTAGATTGAAGTAATAACTTTCCACATACTAAGCATTCTACATCTGTAGCAGAACATCCAAAAATAATTTGTTGATTTCCACAATTCAAACACTTTACACGTAAAAATCTACTTTTTGGTTGAGGAATAAGCTCTTTTTCTCTCTTTTTTTTAACCATAATTTCTCACATTTTTATACTTCTTGTAATTCAAGTCGTTTTACACGATATGATTTTGCATATTGTTTTTTACCACATTCCGAACATTCTAATAAAGGTGTAGATCTCTTATTTAATTTAGCGTTTTTATGGAATATCTCTTTAGGAAAACTACCGTAACCTCTCTTCTTCCTTTCAACTCTTCTGCGTCCTTGGTTCATCATGCGTTCTTTTCCTTTCTTATATAGTGCTACACTATGTTTTGTATGTGATCTACAAGTTGGACAATAACGATTGACTGTTCTCGGGTACTTCATTAATCAATGACCTCTTGCTTAAAGAATAAATTTGGTAATTATTCATAAATTTTAAATTTTATTAGTTGTGGTCAAGTCTTTTTAAAAATCCATTATTTAATAAAAAATAATTTAAATCTTATTTACATAATGTTAATAAAAACATTTCGAATGAGAATATAAATGTTTAAAGAGAAATTTAGTGAAGGAATAATAAGTGCAAAGCAATTTGATAGGGAAGATATTGAATACATTTTAAAGAAAGGAAAGGAAATGATAAAAATTAAGAATTCAAATCTTCTTCAAGGAAAAATCTTAGCAACATTGTTTTTTGAGCCTTCTACGCGTACTCGTCTTAGTTTTGAATCTGCTATGTATAGATTAGGAGGGAGTGTTATAGGTTTCCAATCTGGAGATGTATCTTCAATCAAAAAAGGAGAAAGCCTTGCAGATACAATAAGAACTGTTGAAAATTATAGTGACTGTATAGTAATAAGGCATTCACTTGAAGGCGCTGCTACAATGGCAGCTAAATTTGCAAAAGTTCCAGTTATCAATGCAGGTTCAGGAAGTGGAGAGCACCCCACTCAAGCATTATTGGATTTGTTGACAATAACGGAAGAAGTAGGGCCATTAGATGGATTGAATATTGGTTTAATGGGTGATCTTAAATATGGAAGAACAGTTCATTCACTCTCAATTCTATTGTCAAAATTTGATGTTAATATTTACTTCATAAGTCCTGTAGAATTAACGATGAGAAATAGAGATAAAGATTTTTTACAGCAAAGACATGTGAAGTATAAAGAGATTACGGACTACAGAAAAATATTGAATATCTTAGATGTTCTTTATATGACTAGAATTCAAAAGGAAAGGTTTGTTGATACTGAAGAATATGAAAGGATAAAAGGATTTTACATATTTCGACAAGAAGATCTTAACAATACAAAAGATACATTTAGGTTATTACATCCTCTTCCAAGAATTACAGAAATTTCTGCTGACGTGGACAATTCAGAAAAGGCAATTTACTTTAAACAAACTTTCTATGGGATTCCGATGAGGAAAGCACTCTTAGTAGAACTAATGACTAATTGATTTATAAATTCAACTTCTTAGAGTGCACAATCTCCCAAAGAAAATCTACTTATTTCAGATCGATATAGAGTTTGAACATATTCTTGAAATGTTAAGTCTTCTGGTTTTTTCGCAATAAATAAAGTCCCACCGTTAATAATCTTTTCAAACTTTTTGAATAAAGTTATTTTTTTTTGCAGGGGAAGATGTGAATTACTTCTAATGATCCTTGTGGAATATGCACCTATTTCTGGTTTATCTTGTGCAATACCATCATACCAAGTATCTCTAATATAAGAATCCTTATGTGGTTGACTTAATAAAAAATTACCATTTGTATATTGGTTTTTCTCATCAATAAATTTCTTCATCAATAATAATATTTTTAACGCAAATTCTTCACTATTTTGCGTTTTATCCAGTTCTATTCCACAGTGGTTTAAAATTGCTTCATTTAAACCAAAAAAACTTATGGATTTTATAGAATTTTTAATATTTTCATCAATATCATTGTTAAAAATCTGTCTAACTATAGACTTCCATTGTTTAAGAGGATTTAATTTCTTTTGAACTAATTGTTCTTTAAGGTTAAACAGTTCAAATACAGAATCCATTTTATTTTGTAACAACTCTATAAATAAATCGTCATTTTGCTTTGCTTCTACTGAAATCATGTGTAGATTTATTAAAATCTTGTCTAAAATTATCTTATTTTCCTCAGGCTTCGATAACTGAATTAAACTTGAATTCAATAGATCTGAACAATCATTTTTATACATAATTAGTTTATTTCTATCATAGATGGTTAGGAGGTTTTTTACAATATCATTCTCTAAATCTAAAAATTTTTTTTTAGGTAACTTAAAAATGAGTAGTGGTCTGATGCGATCATTACCTTGAATGATTAATGAATTAAGAAAATTTAGATCAAATTGATTTTGATTTGAATTTTCATTATAATTAAAATTTATTGACAAATGTGATTTTCCATCATTAACAATTGTATTAAATTGGCAAATTTGTGAAATTAAGAAGTTATAATTGGATGATTTTATCATAGGTTTATCTATATAAGTTCCAAATTGAGTATTAAAATCACCTAAAAGTAAATCTTCTGAATAATACTGTTTTAATTGATGCAAAAGATCTGCAAAATTTAAAATTAAATGCATATAATCTTTTGTACTTTTGATTTTCAGTGGGATGTTTGAATATGTATTGAAGAGATAATTAATCAAGGTTTTTGAATTAATATAGAGACTTAATGGTCTTAATCCCCAGTAATTTAGATGGAGTAAAGCGATTTCTCCTGATAGATATAAATCTGCTAGATTTTTTGGTAAGAGGTTTAGAAGTAAAAATTGCTCTGAAACGTCAGAACCTAATCTTTTTATAAATTTATTTGGTGATATTTCATTATCCACTGAATTAAATAATTTAAACGCTTCAAAAGGCGGAGTTCCTAGC
>JAHPYZ010000098.1:11377-16879 GCA_019058425.1 Promethearchaeota archaeon | reverse complement strand
TCCATGATTACTTAAAATATTGAAGCATTGATTCACTAAATCTTCTAAAGATTTTGGTTTTAAGTTTTCATCCCAGTTCTGTATTAATGTCCAGCCCGCTTTTTTACCGAGCCAAACTAATAAAGATTTTACTCCCTCTCCGTAAATAGATGATAAAATCTCAAGTACTTGGGGCGGAAAGAATACAAAACGATCATTATATAGGTGATACTTACCCTTGTTATATTTGAGCCCTTTTAATTTTAAATTTCTCATAATTAATATCAGCCTTTTTTCTTTAATAATATTTTCCAACAACCCTAATAATAAAAAAAAACAAGATTATTGAAAAACAGTATTATAATCTAAGACTAAAATAGTTTAAAATTTATTTTATTCAAAGTTAAATTAGGAGCCCTTTAAATAATTTGAGAATCATATCTTCTTGGATATGTTAGAGTTTGGTATTATAATATTTGAATTAATATTATTATTAAGTATATTCATTTTTATCTTCATATATTCTACAATTTCTGTTGATCTCCTTACAAGTTTGATTTCCCTGTCAATTTTTCTAATTATTTCATTTCCATTTTACTTGGCGCTAAACCAATTAGAGATATTTGTATTTACTAATAATTTTGATAACATCATCTTTTTCAAATTCCTTTTTTTTTATTCTAAACTTATAATTGCATTTATTGGGATTTTTTTAGTGATAGAATCAATATATTTATTCTTTTTTTCATAATAGAATAAATTTTTCATTTATATCATATTTATTGTATTAAAAAACGACGATATAAAAGTCAAGATAAAGATTAGGTTTGAAATTAGTATTATCAAGAATTTTTTTTTGTAATTTATAATATTCAAGAAATTATTGGAAGTTATTGATATACTTGAGATAAATACAATAGATAGTAAAATGATATAATATACATTTACCAAATTACTAACACTAAATGAGAATGTAGGAAATATTGAATTAATATTGTTTCTCATTAACCCAAAAAAAGGAAACATCCCTGAAATTGCCCCGATGAGGATTGGTAAAAGAAATATGAAGAAAAATATTTTGAATTTCTCTCCCTTTAAAATTATCTCTAATTTTTTTTCGAGTTTTTGATGTCTATGAACTAAATTTACAATATCAATGATTTTTTCTGAAGAAAACATAGCATTTTCAGATACAAATTTGTCAATCGTCTCTAATATAATACTATAGCGTATTGAGTTTAGTTCTAGCTTAAAGAATTGGATTATATCATGAAATGAACAATCATAATTTAAAAGACGACTTACTTGGTTTTTCAGTGGTTGCTTAAGAATCTGGTATGAATATTTATTTTGGGTGTATGAATTTAAAAAAGCTTTTTCTGGTGAAATATTGTTTTTTAAATTCATAGCATAACTTTTCAAAAATATTAAAAATTCATTAAATTTTTTCTTTTTGATACTTGAATTCCTTTCTAGCAATCCAATTAAATAACTGTTTTTATGAACAAATCTGGAACTTAAAAAATTTAATAAGTATAAAAAGAAAGGAATTAGGAAGATTAAAATTATTGGATTTATTAATTGAAATAAAATTAAAAAGCATAACCCTATAGGAAAGAAAACTCCAATAAAAAATACTATACTTATTTTTGATTGGATTTCTTTTAGGTATATTTTAAAATTTTGTTCTAATGTATTTTCTTTAAAATCCTCATATTTATCTCTAAATTCAAAATTATTGACAATCAGATCTCGTAAATATCGATTAAAATCCTTAGAAGGTGTTATTACCTTTAGCAATTCGTTTTCAGGAGTATCACCCTCATGTATCTTTTTGAATATGTAGTTAAATTCACCTGAAATTGGAATCTTATAATCTTTTATTAATTTTATGAAACTTATGCAAGAATCGGAATTTTTTTTCAAAGTTTTTTGAATTAAAGAGAAGTCAATCTTGATTAGATGTAATATGGCATTAATTTCTGATTCATTCTTTTTTATATCATGAAAGAGAATTAAGTTGAACCTATATGAGAGAATTAAGGATATAAAAAATGAGTATAAAATAATAATTAAAAAATTTAATTCTAATAAAACTAATGAGAGAAATATGATAGCACTAAATGTTGATAAAAAAACAATAAAACTAGCCCGATAAATATTATCTTGATTAATATCATATATGTTTCTATAATAATAACTGTATCTTTCATTTAATACTTGAAATTTCAATCTAGGGATATTCCGATTTTTAAATTTATTACAAAATCTAATATATCTTACGAGGCTTTTCATATAATTATAACTTTTAATATAAATTAATAATATTAACTTTAATCAACATGGAGATACAAGATATATTTAAAAGATATGTTTGGGGTGGAATTTGGTGATAGTCTTTATTGATAAAAGTATGATTGTATTCTAGAATTTTGTAACACAATTGTTCTTCAACAATGAACTCATATTTAGCAAAGTGATCATAAAAAGTAATGTTTAAATCATCCGGGTACTCTACTGTGTTAAGATACATTTCTTCTGTGTTTTGTACGACGTAGTCTATACCTTGGTTCATTTCATCAATAAAAATCATATAAGATTCTAATTTATTCCTTTCAGAATAATTAAACTCAGATAATCTTCCAAGAAAGGGAATTAATATTGAAGTAAAAATTGTTAGAGTAAAGATTCCAAACCCAATTAACAAAGTTTTTTCTATCAGGTTTGTCATATAATTGACTTTAAATTTAAAGATTTAAACTTCGATTCTTTTTCCATTTATTCCAAAATTGCTTTATTTTGCCAATAGATCTTAAAGAATTATACGAAATTTTATGAAAAAGATCCACTAATTCGAAATTACTTAATTTCTTATTTTTTAATAAGAATTCGAATATTTCATTGAAAGTTTTAATATACAATAGGAATTTCTCTTTAGATAGTGTTTCATATTTTGTTAGATCGGAAATTACTCCCGTTTCATAAATCGATTTTGTTAATAACCATTTGTAAGTTTCTGGATTATATTCAAAAATAGTGCGATACAAACTATTGTTTGTGTTTGGAGATCTACAAATTTCAAACACTCCTACAACTCTTCTTTCGTTCAGTTGTTTTTTCATTAATACAATTAAATCTAGGTCACTCAAACATGACATATTTATTTTAAAATGAAAAAGAAACCTATTCATAAGTGAATCAATGTCTCTTGAGTGGATTGTTTGAAAACCTCTTAAACCAGCAGCAAGACAATGAAACATTGCTTCCGCCTCATCTTTTGTTAGAATTTCACCAAGGTAGATAATATCAGGTGTTCTATGTAAAAGAGTTTTAATTTGATTACTTTTTGAATAATTATGTAATACAGATTCTTCTAAGGAGTCTACTCTATATTTTAACTGATGTTTACCATATTTAAATTCATTTAATGATTCTGTTATATTTTCGATATAAATCTTTCTGAATTCTTTTGGTGTTAGCATGTCTAGAGCATTAATTAGTGTTGTTTTTCCTGTATCAGTTTCACCTGTAACAGTTATATTTTTCCTTCTAAGTATATTAAAATATAGAAAGGATGCTATTAATGGATCTAGAGTTCCATTTTTTAGTAAGTCTTGTATAGTTAGTATATTTTTATTTAACTTTCTGATATCTAAAGCGAAGTTGTTTATTTGAATGGGCTCAACATCGATAGAAAATCTACAATAAAAATATTTATTCTTAATCACAAATTTGATGCTTGGATTCATAATATCGAGTCTCTGACCACTATATAATCTAATAAATGTTTTGATTCGATCGATTTCTTTTGAATTAAGGCTTATTTCCGTCCGACATCGGCCATATTTTTGATGATTTATGTAAATTTCGTCTTTTGGAGAATCTAAGAAGATTTCTTCTATAAAATCATCAATTAATAAGGGAAATAATTTCTCTAAATTAATTTTTTTTAAGACAGATATGAGACTCAACTGTTTATTTATTGGCTTTAAAAGATTGTACTTTGAATTTACTATTCTTAGTGCCTCTCTTTTATATATTTTTATTAAGTCTTCGAGAGCGATAAGCTGATCGAATTCAGCGACTTCTAAATTTTGATGAATATCTTGAATTATATATTCGAAATAATCCTCTCGCACTTCTCCTTTATAGAAGAGATCTACTGTGTATTTTTTTTCAATTTCGTATGAGTTTTCATAAATACTAACTTTCAGAATATTATATTTTCCAATATCATACGAGGTTAATATTCTTCCTTTGTTTTCTTTTTTCTCAAATTGAATACTTTTAATGGTATTTACCAAAAGTGGTGAATGTGTGAAAAAAAATTCATAGAAACTATGAAAATCTTGATTTTTTTCATTATTTACTTGGAATTCTTTGAATTTTTGTATTATTTCCAAATTATTTAGGATTTTTAGTATATTTTGTATTGATTTTTCAATATTATTTTTACAGTTTAGGCAAATTGAATCCTTAATTTTTTTTGCCTTTATAATCATCTTTCTCTTCTCAAAAACGTTGTATACTAATATTGGATCAATATATTCAAAATCCCTAATTTTATGAAGAGTAAAAAACTCTGGTATAATTTTACACTTAAATTCTTTATAACTGCAGTTATCTTCTCTTATTTTTTCTATTTTACGATTAATTCTCTTAACCTTTTTTAAAATCTTGAAATACTCGAAAAATATATTGAATTTGTCCGGTTTAACTAAAAATTCATAGCTCAATATTGATACATAATCAAATTTACTATTTCGATAATTATAGAGAATTTTTAAAAAACAATATAAACAATTTTGTGATTTAAAGAAATCATTTTCTTTTTGGGGGCAATTGTGGCAATCTACAATTAAACTTGCATCTTTTTTTCCCTGTAAATTATCTTTTTCTTTAAAATATACAAGATCTTTTAAAGCCATTTAAACATTTTTTATAAAGAATAATTTAAATGACTCACTTTTATACGTAAGTAAATTTCGGTAAATGTATTTTTAAATGAAAAAATTTATTTATTTTAAAAAATTCATTTCCAAAAGATAATGTGATAAATTATGGCTCATCGCAAGAAACACGCACCCAGACACGGGTCACTCGCATTCCTTCCCAGAAAGAGAGCAACACAAATTAAAGGTCGAGTACGAAATTGGTTAGATAGCTCAGATGAGATAAATTTTCTTGGTTTTGCTGGATTTAAAGCAGGAATGACTCATATAACCTATATAGAGGATCAAAAACATAGTCCATATTATGGAAAAGAATTAATGAAACCAGTAACTGTTATTGAAGTCCCACCATTAGTGCTCATAGGGATTAGAGTCTATAATGAGGATGATTATGGCAAGTATATTGTTGGAGAACTTTATACTAATGAATTCAACGATTATTTATCGAGAAAAATTAACCTTCCAAATTTAGAAAAGTATGATCCCAAACTAACTAAGAAAGAAATATTAAAATCCATAAATGAATCGACTGAAATTAGAGGTATTTTTCAAACACAACCCTATCATACAT
>JAHPYZ010000098.1:0-11367 GCA_019058425.1 Promethearchaeota archaeon | reverse complement strand
ATATTATAGAAATAAAAATTAATTCAATTAATAGCCACAAAGAAGAGTTTAATTTCGCTTTCAAAAATTTGGGCAAAGAAATTAGAGTGCGAGACGTTTTAACTGAAGGAGAACTAATCGATGTAGTTGGTGTGACAAAAGGAAAAGGTTTTCAGGGTCCTGTTAAAAGATTTGGAGTAAAAATCCTAACTCGTAAAAATAATAAAGCAAGGCGAGCTGTTGCATGTATAGGACCATGGCATCCTGCTAGGGTTCTTTATACGGTTCCACGCTCAGGTCAAATGGGATTTCACCAAAGAACAGAATACCATAAAAGAATTATGGTAATTGGTGAAAATGAAGAAGAAATTAATCCAAAGGGAGGTTTTATTAGATACGGTAAAATTAAAGGCGATTATATATTAGTGTTAGGTTCTATTCCTGGTCCTAAAAAAAGACTAATTAGATTAAGAAAAACTATTAGACCATCAAAATCATTTGAAGTTAATACTCCTGAAATTACATTTATAAGTCGAGAGAGTCAACAAAGAAGATAAGAATTATAAATCCTGGTGATAATATGGAAAAAGTTAATGTTTACAGTTTGGAAGGAAAGAAAAAAGGCCTTATTGATAAACCAAAAATATTTGAACTAAATCCTAGAATTGATCTTATTCAAGCAGTAAGTGCAAACTCGCAAAGTAGAAACAAGCAAGCCCAAGGAAGAGATAAGAGAGCGGGTTTAAGAAACACTGCTGAAGGTTGGGGAACAGGACATGGAATGTCACGAACCCCTAGACTAAAGGGGAGTGGTTATAATACAGCTAGACAAGCCGGGCGAGTTCCTTTTGCTAAGGGAGGGAGACGCGCACATCCAATAAAAAATGAAAAAAACTTTAAAAAAAAGATAAATAAACGAATAAATAAGCAATCAATAATTTCTGCAATTGCCGCATCTACTGATAAATCCTGGATTCAAAAAGGGGGATTTATTTTTGAAAATATACCTGAAATTCCTTTGGTTGTTGATGATAAAATCCAAACAATTAAAAAAACAGCAAGAATCTATTCAATTTTATGCAATTTGGGATTAGAAACAGATTTAGTTAAAATTAAGAAAAGCAAAAAGATAAGAGCAGGAAAGGGGAAATCAAGAGGTCGAAAATATAAAAAAAAGAAGGGAGTTTTAATCGTAATAAAAGATGATTTTGGTATTATTAAAGCTTCAAGAAACATCCCTGGAACTGATGTGATACGAGTTGAGAATTTATCAATTAAAACTTTAACTCCTGGAGGAACATCAGGTAGATTGATTCTTTGGACTCAATCTGCTTTCAATGAATTAAATAACTATGAGGTGTTAATTTAAATGGAAGTTTTCTATAAAATTATTAAAAAACCATTAATTACAGAAAAAACATTTGATTTAATTGAAAGAGAGAACAAATTGGTTTTTATAGTAAAAAGACAAGCGAATAAAAATCAAATTAAGAGAGCTGTTGAAAAATTACATAATGTGAAAGTAATAAAAGTTAATATAATAATTACACCAAAAGGGGAAAAAAAAGCATTTGTAAAACTTCATCCTGAATATTCAGCTCAAGATATTGCAATTGATTTAGGCATTTTTTAAAAATTATTTTCTTTTAAATTCTTGGTAATTAAAATCTTGTATATTGTTCGGATGTACCAGATTAATATTTTCTATTAATTTAATTTTTTCAGTTTCAATTAGTTTCCTATATCCCGATTCATCCAATATTAGAATATAGATTATATATTTTGGATAATACTTTTTAAGAATTTTTGTAATATATTTGGTATCCAGTTTTTCTAATAAGAGAAATAAATAACTTTGTTCAATAAAAATTAAGTTTTCGCCTAATCTAATGTGTTCAATTTGATTTTTTTGTAAGTTCTTTTCGATTTCCTCGTTGATTTCTGAAAAACCTAAAGAATTAGGATGAGTATTGGGAGAAAAATGATTAAAAGACCCATTAAGAGGAAAAAAGCTATTTGATATTTCTAATCTCCATAAGAAGTTGAATATTGCCTCAATTTTAATGGAGTGCCTCTTGATTAAATCGTTATGAAAAAAGTTATTAATATTGTCCTCGATATTAAAAGAACTATCAGTATTTTCACTTTTCTCAACAAAATACGATGAAACTTTAATATTTTCATCACTATCTGTTCTAAAATTAAATATTAGAATTCCTTCTCTTTCAAGGTTGTTTATTAAAGTTAAAAAGCTAGTCATAAATGAATTCGTCTTTTTTATAACATCCAAATTAAGAACGAAAAAACTAAGAAGCTTTGCATTGTTTTCTGTTGAGATTTTCAGAGATTCAGAAACTTTAGAAATAGATGTTTTGGAATTTTTATCTAGGGTGATTATTGAAAGAAATTTTGATTCTAAATTCTTTTCTTTCTGAAATCTAGCCAAATTTTGAGCTTCTATTATTTTTTGTTGGACATAGTTAAAAGATTTGATAATTCGCTCTTTTGTAGAGTCTTCAAAGTTTAAAACTAATAATTTTTCACGGTTTTCATGAGTATCTATTTGAAAAGCATAATATTGAATTAGTTTGTTTCTTAAAATGTCATTTAAGATGAATTCTATTGTTTTAAAGTCAAAATACTCGAGTATAGCAAAAGCAATGATCTTATCATTTTTTCTTAAGCCTTTATAGTAAATTAGGTGATTTTCAATAAGATAGTTGAATAGTTTATATTTGCCCTTTTTAACCATTTCATATATAATTTTAACAAGAGTTATAAAAACTGAAATTTTTTATTATTCATTTGAGAAAATAATCAATATGATATTCTTAAATTTTAACCACCCACCATTAATCTTGATGGTAAAGCTAAAAGAAAACTTAAAAATCACTTTAATGTTATAATAAATTAAATTCTAATTTTGATGAGAGAGATGTTAAATTCTATTAAAGAGTTTTTATCTAATTTAAAACCAGAAGTTATTATTCAAGCTCCCTCAAGAATTAATCTAATAAATCCTTTAGATGCGGTTGAAGGAGATTATTGGATGCCATCTATGGCTATCAATGGTGAAAAAAATCCACTTTCAGCATTCTTTTACATTAAAAATATTGGACATGAGAGTAGATTAAAAGTATATGATATAAAAAAACGATTGTCAACCTATTCTTTTGAAATAATAAGAGATGAAAAACTTTTAAAGAAAAGTGATGAAATCAAGAAACAATTCATGGGCTCCGATAAGTTAATCTATGCCAGCATAGATAGGTTCTTTAAAATGAGTTCTTATTTTAAAGCAATGTTTCAGAAGTCTAATATTGAAATTGGATTAATCACATCTATCCCCTTGCAAAGTGGTTTAGGGGGAAGTGCTGCTGTAATAATTGCTATCCTTTATGGTTTTTCAATTTATTTCAATATTTTAAATAATATGAATTATGTGAAGATGAATGAATTTCCTATAAACAAAGATATAATCGCAGAAATGGCTACTAAAGTTGAGGATGAAGATTTAAAAATAACCGCGGGTTATGCTGACCGATATGTTATAAGTAGGGGGGGATTAAGTTTTTGTTCTTATTATGGTAAGCTCCACCATAAAAAAATATCCGAAGAACCATTAGCAACATATGATAGAATTGATACGGTATATGGAATAAATGAAATCCCCATAATTGTGTGCTATTCAGGAGTAGTTCATGAAAGTGGGAATATTCATAGAACATTAAGAAAAATCTATCTAGAAAATAATCCAGATATAATAAAGAGTTATGATGAATTAGCAAAAATCGCATGGAAATCTAGATTTGCTATAATGTGTCGCGACTGGAAGTTACTAGCTAGATATTTTAAAGAAAATACTAAAATTATGAATGAAGTCATGGAAAAAGCCGGTTTTAAATATGGCATTGGTTTAGCTAACAACATTTTGATCAATATAATAGAAGAACATCCTGATGTTTATGCTGCTAAATTGACTGGTGCTGGTGGTGGAGGTTCTATATTTGCATTAGTTAATCCAAATAAAATAGAATCTATTTTAAATTATTGGAAGGAAAAATTAAATGAACTGACTAGTAATAGAGACAAATTTTCTTTAAAATTTCCTTCGTATCCTTCAGAAATAACAAATAAGTTAAAAAAAGCTCAATTTTTCAGAATAAGGATTGATAAAAATGGAGTGAAAAAGTTATAATCCATAGATAATTATATTCATAAAAGCAAATGAGGATTTATCATGAGTAAATTCGAAAGATATAAAAAAAAAACGGAAACCTATATTGATCCTCATAAACATTGTAAAAAATGTGGAGAAATGATTGAAGAGGCTTTTTCTTATTGTTCAGAATGTTATCAAACTTTAAAAGAAAAGAAAAAAAGAAAGTTCTTCAAGAGGAAAAAGAAAGAAACTTAATTATTAACCTCAATTAAAGAAAATTATACCTGTTAAAAATAAGATGTTAGAGCGTTAATCTTTCTAATAGCCAATCTTTATCTAATAATGATAAAAATGGTCCTAAACGTGGACCGCTATTTTTACCTAAAATAACTTGATATATTGCTCTAAATAGCTTTTTTGAAGCTAGATTCAATTCATTTTTGGCAATTGAAAAAATCCTATTTTGGATAGAATCAGCATCCAAACCTTCAGTTTCCTTCAAATATTCTTTTAATGAATATATTCCTTTAATCTGATTCTCTTCCAATTCAATTTTTATATTATCATTAACTTTTTCAGGAATAGTAAATAGTTCAACCTTTTTTTTAATTTCATTTATTGTTTTAGGATCATTTATACTTTCCAATACTTTTTTTACTTCTTCTATCCAGTTATTTGTTTGAGAAAGAAGCGTTTTGAATTCTTGTTTTGTTAATTTTTGCTCAAAATTATGTTCCTCCATATATGCTTTTGCTTTCTCATAGAGTTTATCTATACTCAAGATATTTTGTATTTGTGCGAAAAATGTCAGAAGTTTTAGGGGGATTTTTTTTAATTTTGTTTGAGGGACCTCCGCTATTTGAGTTAAGGGAAAAATATAGCTAATAAATTTTTTTTCTTCAGGGACTTCTGTTTTTTCCAATTCATAATAAATATTTTCAATCCGGTCATAATAATCATAATACTGTGACAATTCTTCAATCCTAAATGTAATATGTTTTGTTGGTGTAGTTCTTAAGATAATAGCTCTATAAATCATTGGATCTGCTATTTCAAGATATTTCTTTGGAGTAAATACAATTCCTTTAGAAGTACCCATGTCTTTATCTCCTAATCTTAACCATTCATAAGGAACTTTAACAGGTCCCTTATATGCATATAATTCTTGGCACAATTCAATACCTGTATCATAAGCACCACCTTTGACACTATGATCTTTACCTGCAGGCTCACACGTCGTTTTATATAAAGCCCATTTTGCAGGCCAATCTACACGCCAATTTAATTTCAGCCTACCACTCCAAATAGAAAGGATTCCATCATAACCACATGCTTCACATTTATAGGAGACCGTTTCATTCTCTTGGAAATAATTTTTTACTCTATTAGGATTAATAGATCCTTCACTATCTCGATGTTGAATTCTATTACAATTTTCACAGATTACCATAACTGGCATCCATTTTTTCTGCATTTCAATAAATTCTTCTTTATCGTCTTCTTTAATGGTGGGAAGGATATATTTTTTTAATATTTCCTTAATTTTTCCTGTATTCTCTAAGGCAATTTTGATCATTTCTTGCATTTCTTTTGTCTTGTATAACTCATGAGCCCATATAATTTTAGTTTTTATCCCAAAATGAGGAAATACGTCAACTAACTCATTACCAAAATGATGAGCATAACTTTCGCAATCGCTAAATGGACATGGAATCATAGAAAAAGGTTTTCCAATGTGTTTCTTTTGAAAATCTTCTGATATATATCCCGGAAATCGCTTTGCTGCATCTAAACTGTCGAAGAATAATAAATTATTTACTGTTTTACCATCATTTTCAAAAATTCTTCTTAAAGCATCACATATAATTATTTCTCGTAATATTCCTAAATGTATGTGACCTGATGGTGTTTTACCGGTAGAAAGTGTTATTTCTTCAGGTTTTTTTGAACATATTTCTTCAATAATTTCTTCTACCCAATGAACTGGATACTCTTCATTCAATTTTTCTTCACTTTAGAGCTTATACTTTAATGAGGTAATATCTTGTATTACAAAAATTTTTCTATTATGGATAATGTATAGTTCACGTAAACAAATTATATTTATTATACTTCCTTTTAAATTGTAGTGAGTAAATTAATGAGAATTGCTGTTTTAAATAAGGATTTTTGCAAACCAGATAAATGTAGTCCTTTTGGGGAAAAACCTTGTATCAAATATTGCCCCCGAGTAAGAACTGGAGATAAGACAATAGTTTTAAGCCCTGATGGAAAAAGTGTTATAATAACAGAAAGTCTCTGTTCCGGAGAAGGTATTTGCATTAAAAAATGCCCTTTTAATGCAATACATATAGTGAATTTACCCGATCCGCTGGAAAATCAAATGACATATCGATATGGTCAAGATCAGTTTTCTTTATTTCGAATGGCAATCCCTAAAAAAGGAAAAGTGCTTGGACTAATTGGTCAAAATGGAATTGGTAAAAGTACATTATTGAAATTACTTTCAAATGAATTGAGTTTAAATTTTGGACGATTTGGAGAACAATCTCCAGAATGGAAGGAAATTATCGAATATTTCAAAGGTTCTGAATTGCATCAATATTTCATTGATCTACAAGATAACAATGCGAAGATTGTTCATAAACCACAAAATATCACAGTAATCCCTAAGTTTGTTTCAGGAAGAGTAATTGATCTTTTAAAAAAAAATGATGTTGGACAACAACTGGATAAGATATCTGAGGAACTTAATCTTACTGAAATCTTAGAGAGAGAGATCTCAGTATTATCCGGGGGAGAATTACAAAGAGTAGCTATTGCCGCAGCTTATCTTAAAGATGGAGATATTTATTTATTTGATGAACCAAGCTCATATTTAGATGTTAGTGAAAGAATTAATATGGCAAAATTAATCCGGACATTATCAGATCAAAACAAGACAATAATTGTTGTTGAACATGATTTAGCTATTCTAGATTATCTAAGTGATTATGTCTCGATTTTATATGGGCTTCCAGGTGTCTATGGAATAGTATCACATCCTCAAGGTGTTCGAGTTGGTATAAATATATATTTGAATGGATATATCAAAGATGAAAATATGAGGTTCAGAGAAGAAGCTATATTATTTCACGAACGTCCACCTCAAGAATCATTATTTGATACAGGAGATGTTGTTTTTTCTTATAATGATATTAAAACTTCATTAGGAAACTTTCAATTAACCGCTTCTGGGAGTGAAATTCATGCTGGCGAAATTATTGGAATATTAGGGCCAAATGGTATTGGAAAAACAACATTTATAAATTCAATTGCAGAGACTATTATAACTGATAATAAAGATTTGGATGAAGAAATTGAAGAAAGTAATAATGACATTAATTCTAAACTAAAAGTAATTGTAAAACCACAATATATAAAAATGGAAGAAGAGGGATCTGTTGTAGACCTAATAACACAAATCAGATTAGCTCCTCATTTGAGTCAATCCTATAAGAAGAGATTAATAAATAATTTAGATTTAGAGAATATAAGAGAGAGAAGTTTCTCTGAATTAAGTGGCGGTGAATTGCAGAGAGTAGCTATTGCAAAATGTCTATCAATAGAAGCAGATATATATTTATTAGATGAACCATCAGCATTTCTAGATGTTGAGATGAGATTACAGGTTGCTCAATTATTACGAAAATCTATAGAAGAGTTAAAAAAATCCGGTTTTGTTGTCGAACACGATATAATAACCCAAGATTTCATAGCTGATTCAATTTTGGTGTTTGAAGGTACTCCTGGCTTAGAAGGTAAAGCTTTACCTCCCCAAAATTTAAGAGATGGATTTAATACTTTTTTAAAAATGATGGGAATCACATTTAGGAGAGATACTACCACGAAGAGGCCTCGTGTAAATAAAGTAGGAAGTAACAAAGATTTATACCAGAAACGGATAAATGAATATTACTACGTCCCAAAATAAGAAAAAACCTGAATTTGAGTTAAAAACTAATTTTCTTAATTAATTATTTTTATACTCCATTATTTCCATTGGAAATTTTTGATCATTGAATTCAAATCAAAAACTATTATTTAAAATTTAATAATATAATTTAAATATAATTTAGAAATAATTATCTGGGCCCTATTCTAAAATATAATGTAAAATTTTTTTCTATTCCTAAACTAAAATAAATTTTGCAGTGGAAATAATGGGGTGTATCTTAGTATTTATAGGTTATTATCAATTATTTTTAATCCAAATTCAAAATAAAGAAAAAGAAAGTAATTAATCTTTAAATTTCCAAAAAACTAGGGGGCGTCCTCTTTTTCCATCAGTCCGAGAAAATTTTTCAATTAATTTTCTTTTTTGAAGCTTTACTAGGTTATCATATATTGTAGTTCTAGGAGTTTCAAGTTTTTTCACTAGTTCTCGCCTTGTTAATGGTCCCACATTCTTTAGGGTCTTGATTAAATTAGACTGAATCGGTGATAAATATCCTTGCGATTCAGTATAATTTTCTATTATAATTTTATCTGCCATAATTAATTCCTCCACATCAAGAATAGAAACAAATACGACAATTTTGCGACTTTTTAAATTTTAAAGTTTAAAGTTTTATTCTTATGATCTAATTAATTCCAAGTGATATATAAATGATGCTTATTTATGTATTATTATCATCAATAAGCATAAGATATATATATAAAAATTTTTTCTATAATCATGTAAAATTATTAATTTTCAGTGAAAAATGACAGAAACTACGCGAACAACAGTTACTTTAAATAAAAGTTATATGAAACTGATTCAAGAATTAGTAGATGTCTTTGGAGCTACAAGAGCACAAGTAATTAGTAATATAGTAGAATATTTTTTTAATGATAGTAAAAATGATCCTCTCCTGAAGAAATTAAGAGCGAGAAAGAGAAAAGATAAACCTCCCGAAAAAAGCGATCTTGATAATAAAATTCAGAATTATTTGAAGAGATCAGATAAAATACCATTTGAAGTATTTCTAGATCATTTAAACTTAGATTCTGAGTTTGTAATAAAACATCTAAATGAATGGGGAGAAAAGTATGGCTTTATGTTGATTGACAATAAGATAATTAAGAATAAATAAGATCTAAAATCATTTTAAAAATATTACTTAAATATATCAAAGAAATCATTTGATAACCCTACAGTCCAATCTAGCATTGAAGTCACCACACCAATAATAATAAAAAATACAAACAAAGCAAAACCAACAAGTAAAGCATATTCAATAAGATTCCCACCGTATTCATCAAAAATAAAATCTTTAATTTTTGATCGGAATTTTTTAAGAAGACTTTTTAGTTTCATTGTTATATTAAATTATAAAAAAATATTTTTAAACTAAACTAATTTAAAGAACATCTAAACCTTAAAATAATATCCTTAGGATTTTAGAATTTTAAGCATTTCATCAAGCTCCTCTTCAGATGCTTGAGTTCTAGGTATTTCAATTCGAATAATTTCATCTTTGAAATTTCTAGGAATAATGTGAACATGAAAATGGTTAATTACTTGGCCAGCAGCAGTGAAATTATTTTGAAGTATATTATATCCGTCAATTTTAAGATCCTTATGAATCTTGGTTGCTAATCTTTTTACTTGTTTATATAATTCAGCAAGCTCGTTATCTGATATATCTTCTAAATTAGAATAATGATTTTTAGGGATTACAATAGTATGCCCCTTAGAAATAGGAGAAATATCTAAAAATGCCAGAATTAGATCGCTCTCAAATATTATTTTTGAAGGGATTTCTCTTTCAATTATTTTACAAAAAATACAATCTTTTTCTTTCATTTTCTTTCAACATTTTTTAGTTTTAAGAAATTTTCAATTTAATATATATATTCTAATTCAAAATTAAAAAATCTTTACTCAGTTTTATCATATTAAAATGTGGTAATTTTACATAATAGTGTTGCCAGAGTGATTGAAATGTTGCTTCAAGAAATCAAAACGATTTTGACAAAGAAATTATCTCCTAAAGTATTTAGGATAAACTCAGAAGTTTATGGCTTGTATTATGATAAGAGCAGAAATAATAAGTTAATAAAGAAAGTGATGTTAACAATAGATTTAAGTTTAGAAGCAATACATTTTGCTTTAAAACATAAAATTAATTTAATAATATCCAATCATAGTTTAACTGATGTACCCATTTTAAAATTTAGGCAAAATTTAATAAATAAATTATCATTACTCTCAAAATATCCTATCTCAGTATTTGTGTTAAATTCTACATTTATTGGAGCAGAAGGAGGTGTATCAGACACCCTTGTAAATGCTCTCTATCTAGAGTTAGAAGATACGTTTGAAATAAAGAATAAAGATGGTATAAAAATCCCTGTCGGGAGAATATGTTCACCAATTCACTATCTAAATAAAAAACAAGCTTTTACCTTAGAAGATTTAATACAACGAATAAAAATAAATTTAAATTTAAAATATATTTCATTTGTGGGAAATCTCAGAAATCCTATAAGAAAGATTTGTATTATTGGGGGGCATATATCGAATGCAAATTGTATTAGGAAAGCCATAAATAAGGGATGTGATTGTTATATCTCAGAAAAAATTGATTACTTTGATGCTGTGTTTGCAAGAGATATTGGACTTAATTTAATAGAAACATCGCATTATCTAAATGAAATCCTCGCAACAAAAAAATTATGTAATATCTTGAGTTTAGAGTTTCCCGAAGTTGAATTTATGCTATTCGAATCTAATAATCCATTTAAAACTTACATGTAGCTTGGTTAATAAAAGTTTAAATTTCTTAAGAAATATTTTGAATTTAAAAAACAATTATTTTACTTCCAAATTAAATAAACTTTTAGTGAGAACAATATGCCAATAATGGAGTATAAAGGTAAAAAACCCAACATAAGCCCAAATAGTTATGTTTCACCTATGGCGACTTTAATTGGAGATGTTCAAGTCAATGATAATGCAATTATCTGGCCAGGATCAATTATTCGCGCTGAGAATTCATCAATTAATATTGGAGAGTACTCTACAATATTTGATGGAGTTATTTTGTTTACTCGCTCCCAAAAGAGTTCAATAAATATCGGAAGATATTGTATCATAGAATCAGGAGTGACCATCTTGGGTTGTTTTATAGAAGATTATGTTCAAATTAAAGAAGGAACATTAATTTATGAGGAGGCATCAATTGGAGAAGGTGTAATAA
>JAHPYZ010000135.1 GCA_019058425.1 Promethearchaeota archaeon | reverse complement strand
GGTTTATTACCAGGATGTAGAGAGTTAATGAAAATTTTACATGAAGAATGGGAAATATTCGTAATCTCAACTAGTTACACGCATTTCGCACACAATGTAACTGCTGCTCTTGAAATCCCAAAAGATCATGTATATTGTACAGACATGAATATCAAACACCTGAAATCTAGTATCACAGATATTGAAAATGCTATAAATGTATTGATAAAGGAGATTTTTAAAAAATATCTTGTTAATGAAAGAGATCTTAATAGTGTCATTGAAGATTTAAATGATTTTTTCTGGTTAGACACAGAAACTGATTATATCAGGATTATGAATCAAGTGATAGTTCGTGGGGGTAAAAGAAAGGAGTTAGCAGTTGAAGAAATATCAAATAGAACTAAAATTCCAATATCAGAAATGATCGCTTTAGGAGATTCGATTACAGACATTAATATGCTTCAAAGGTTAAGTGATGAAGGAGGTATTGCTGTATCCTTTAATGGAAATAGGTTTAGTGTTGAACACGCTAACGTAGCTCTTACTACATCAAACAGTCTAGGAGTCTTACCTATTTTCCAGGAACATAATGAGATTAAAGATTTCTTAGAATCTTGGGAATTTTATTTTAAAAGCTTTCAGAGCGATCCTAATAACATCCCAAGTAATTTAATTTCACATCAGTGTATGGAATTCTTTAAAAAATACAAATTTATACCTGAGATTATAAATCTAAATAACAAAACAAAAGAGCAAATAAAAGAAATTACATTAAGGCAAGAAAAAATGAGGAAATTTATGAGAGGATGGGCAAGCAAAATAGGTTAAAATACATTAAACAAAGTAATTTCTTAATAATCTTATTAGGTAAAAATTAAGTTTATTGAATTCTAACTACAAAAAAGATATATTTTATTTAATCTAATTTTACCATAAGAAAGGATTGTTGGATTATTAAAAACCGAAAATGTTAGATGGGGTAATTGTAAGATATGACAAGCACATTTGAAAGTTACAGTAAAATTGGTCAAATTTTTTCTGAAAATATTGATGATCTTATATTTATTATTAATGATAAACATCAGTGTGAATACTTCAATTTTGAAAATTCTATCTCAAAGAAAAAGATTGATGAATTTATTCACCCAGATGATAATAAGAGAGTGGATAAACTATTAAAAGGCATCTTTAAAACAGGTTATGGAATTGAAGATGCTCAAATTAAAACTAAAGATAATCCATTTAAATGGTTTGAAATTAAAGGAAGAGGGTTTATAGATAATGAAGATAATAAAAAAAAAGCGATTTTAATATGTAGGGAGATAACAAAGTTTAAAAATCTCGAGTTTGAGATAAAAAAAAGCCAAGCAAGATTTGGTGAATTAGCAGATTATGTACCAGAGATTACATTTTGGAAACTTCTTCAAACAAGAGAAGGGAAAAGTGTTGCTGAAAAAACCAGAGAAATGTTGGAATTAGTATTGGACAATATCCCTCAACTAATTTACTGGAAAGATACAAATTTGGTATATATGGGATGCAATAAGAATTTTGCTCTTATAAATCAAATATTGGAACCAACAAGCATTATTGGAAGCACAGATGAGGATCTAATTTGGATTAAAGATAAAGTGCAAATTATTAAAGATAAAGAAAATGAAGTTATGAAAAACAATTCTGCAGAATATAATGCTATAGAATCATTGACTTTAATCAATGGTAAACAAACTTGGTTTGAGATTAATAGAATTCCTTTACATGACCTAAAAGGTAAAGTGGTTGGAGTATTAGTTACCTATGAAGATATTACAATACGTAAAATAGCAGAACAAAAATTAAAAGAATCAGAAGAAAAATATCGCGGAATTCTTGAAAATATTAAAGAAACTTATTTTGAGGTCGATTTAAAAGGAAATCTTACTTTTTTTAATGACTCGTTTATTGAACTTTTTGGATATCCTAAAAATGAAATTTTAGGAGAAAATTATCAGAAATTCGTTGATGAGGAAAATAGAAATAAAATTTTCGCAATATTTAATGAAGTTTATAAGACAACTCAGCCAAAATCAGATTTTCAATTTCAAATTCGGAGAAAAAATGGAAGTTTATTAACATGTGAATCATCGGTATATTTAAAATATGATTCGGAAGGGAATAATATTGGTTTTAATGGAATGATAAGGAATATCACTGAAAAATTCATTTTAGAACAGAAGTTAAGAGAATCAAAAAAGAAATATTATCATTTATTTGAGAGTTCTCCTTATGCTATTTGGCTTATGAATGAAGAAGGAGTAATAATTGATTGTAATTCAACTATGAACAATTTACTTTCGGTTTTAGAAATAAAAGATCTCATAGGAAAAAAATTTTCTGATGTATTATCCGTTCTAAAAAGATCTGAATATCTTGTAAGCATGTTAAAGAATCGATTTAAAAGATTTTTAGAGGGGGAAAAAATGGAGCCATTAGAATTTCAAATAACTCGAGTTGATGGAACAAAAGTATGGCTCTCAATCACCAGTTCTTTAGTAAATATTGGAGGTCAGCAGTTAACTCAAGCAATCATACAAAATATTACTGAAAAGAAAAATGCAGAGCAAAAAATTAGAGATTCAGAAACTAAGTATCGACATTTATTCGAGAAATCTCCTTATTCTATTATTTTAATCAATAGGAGGGGAAAGATCATCGATTGTAACCCTGCTACTGAGAAGTTATTTAACAGAAAAATTAAGAGTATAATTGACAAAAATTTCTTGGATATAAGTATAAAACCTGCAGAAATTTTACCTTTATTTAAAAACAGATATCAATCCATCTTAGAGGGTATTGTCCCAGAACCATTAGAAGTACAAGTTTCTAGATCAAAAAATGGATCGATAATGTGGATTAGTATAAGTGATTCTCTTGTTGAAATTGGGGGAGAGACTGTTTTTCAAGTAATAATACAAGATATTACTGAAAAAAAACAAGCAGAACAGGAATTAAAGAATTCACAAGAAGATTTGCGAATACTAAATAGAGATCTAGAACAAAAAGTACTGGAGAGGACAAAAGATTTAATAAAATCAGAGCAACAATATCGAACTACAATTAATTCATTAAGTGATCCTCTACATGTTGTTAATAAAAACCTAAGTATTATTCTTGCTAACTCTGCTTTTGACTCTTGGCTTAGAGATTTAGATATTGATAAAAAAATTATAGGTCAGAAAGTTTTTGATGCTTTCCCATTTCTACCTAATGAAGTTAGTGAAGAGTATCAACAGGTCTTTAATAGTGGAGAAACTCTTATTACAGAGGGAAGTATTTATTTGAATAGCACTGAAATTTTTACGGAAACAAGAAAAATTCCAATATTTAGCGAAAATCAAGTTAATCAAGTAATAACAATTATACGAGATATAACTGAGAGCAAGAAAATGGAAAATCAACTTATAGAATCCGAGGAAAATTTCAGAAACATGATAACTAATCTAGATGAAGGATACTATATGGCACAATGGGAAGGAAATATTTTATATCATAATCCAGCATTTAGTAGGATAGCGGGGTATGATTCTAACGAAAATCTTATTGGACAACCACCTCCATTTTCTTGGCAAAACCTTGATGATTTAGAGAAATACACCAGTGAATTATTGAAAGAAGAAGTAATTCGAAATTATATTGTTCCTGTAAAAAAGAAAAATGGAGAAAGTATAGTTGTACAAGTAAATGCTCACCTTATAAGAGATGATAATAATAACCC
>JAHPYZ010000013.1:35625-72666 GCA_019058425.1 Promethearchaeota archaeon | reverse complement strand
ATAATAGACTTATCTTCACGTGCTCCAGGTAAAAAGGAAATACCACTAATAATTCCTATTAAACCTATAGCAATAGCCATTGTAGAAAAAGATTGTCGACCTGTACCAAGAGCTAGAAAAATTGTTGGTAACATCATGCCTAAAGCTTGAGATATCATGTCAATTGGACCAAAATATTTAGAATACCTTCTACGTTGAGAATCAGTACGAAATTTATCTGCGCGAAGAGTACCAACATTAATATCTAATAAAGTGAGAAAAATATCAAATATAAAATAAGACATTACAAGCCATCCAAAAATTGGCCAAGGATTAGTTGCTGCGTCGATATTAGGAGGTGAATATATCAGATAGAATGAAAGTCCGAATGGTACAATGCCTATAACGATCCATGGGAAACGTCTACCCCACTTTTTGGTCCATTTAAAATTACGATCAACTAAATATCCAAAAAGAGGCTCATTAATGGAATCCCATACTGTATAAATCCCAATAGCAAGAAAAATTAAAAATGGATGCAACCCAACAACCGTATGATAAAATATGAAATAAGTTAAATTTAAGGCAGCAATAATCACAGTCCATGTGACTTGATACATACTAAAAGACAAAATATTCAGATTAGAATATCTAGTCCCATCATCTAATTCACTAATTTGGCTCATTTGAATCAACTCTTTAACTTTTTTTAACTAATTTATAATGATAATCAATAGAGATTTTTATAGTATATATAGATTTAATCTTATACTTAATAAAGATTTTATTTACTTTAATAATCCAATGGATATTTCCTATATTTTTCTATAGCAGCTCTTAATGCTAATATATTTTCCCAAGGTATATTTAAAATATCATGACTAGGTCCAACAAAATAGCCTCCCCCTTTTCCAGCAATCTTTATAGTATTTTTCACATTTTCCTCTACATCTTTAGGAGTTCCATATGTCAATGCCCCTGATGAATCTAAACCTCCCATGAAACATAAACGATCTCCTAATGTTTTCTTTAACCCTTCCAAATCAACTCCTGCTGTAACTTCTAAAGATTGAATACATGTAAGTCCTGCATCAACTAGATCTGGTAGAAATGGATCTACATTGCCACACGAGTGTAATACAACTAGTATTCCTCTCTTCTTACAAGCTTGATAAATGCTTTTATGATATGGAAGGATAAATTCTCGAAATGTTTTGAGAGAAAAAAATTGATTTTCTTTATAACCCAAATCATCACCAAAAGTAACAATATCTACACCAGCTTCACTTAGTCGCTTAATTATCTCAATATTTACCTTAGTGTATTCATCCATTATATCATGAATGAATTTTGGGTTTTTACGGATGTAATATGAAAAACGAAGGAAAGTAATACCACCTATTAAAACTTCAGAAGGATTTAATGGCAAATTTACCATTGAATAAAAGTAGGGTGCAAGTGTTTCTATATAATCTTCCCAAACTTGAGGGGAATAATTAATTCTATCATTAATCTTTTCTGTAGGTTTTCCATACTTTTCCCAATAAGAATATAAGATTTCTGGAGTTTTAAAATGACCATCCACATACCAAGTATATTCTAACCCTGTATTTGGTTGTTTAACTATTTTATATATCCTCCCATCCATGATATTAATACGGCAGTCGGGATATTCTGGTGGAGCTGGTCTATATCTTATCTTTATTTTATGCTCACCAAATGGATCCATACCCCAAAGATCAACATTCCAAAACCTTGGCTCTGTGAGGTAATATTTAACCTTTGAGTTCTTACTTTTAACCCAACCATCGCATGTTTTCTTTTCTTCAGAGTCTTTGAATGATTGAAAAGATTGTCCAGTCTGCTCAAAACCAAAATAATGGATTGGAACCAGATCTGGTTCCCCATCAAGTTCAAGAGCTTTAAACACACGTTCTCGTTTTGATAAGACTATGAGTAATACACCCTAATTTATTGATAATTTTATAAAATTAATACTCTTAATTGGGTGGAATAAAGAATATTATAATAAATTTGAGATAAATCTATTCTCATTATCTTTATTTAACAGTATTGTTAATTAAAAATCAAATAAATTGTTGTAATGAAATTAGAGAATATTTAACTAATTAAAACTTATTATAAACAATTAAAGGTGATAAAAGAATATTGGTTGATTTCTGTCCAGAATGCGGGAGCTTGTTGAGGAAAAATGCTTGTAAGTGTGGATATAACAACCAAAAATCTCATTCTAAGAATACTTCTAACACATACGTACTAGAGATTTGGGATCCTCCCTCTCCTAAGACTATTTATTCTAGATTAACAGCTACTTCTCATGATAAACTTAGAATAATGTTGAATAAAGGAAATTATCCTGAAAAATTAAATGAAATAACTAAAAAAGTAAAAAATCATCTTTATTCGTGCTGTAATTGTCTCTATTATAATGAAGAGAAGCTGCATTGTCAGGTTAAAAATAAATTTTTAAAGAAAGATTCAATCTGTAGAAGATTTGAACCCTTTGAGTAATTTACCGAAATATTAAAAAAATCTTTATATACTTGAAAATTCAAAATAAATTAATTGCATTCTTACTAAATTGGTGGTCGCTATAAATCAAATTAAATCTTTTGAAATAACTAATATAAATACTCGCGCTGAGAATTTAATTAGGGACACAAAAATCCTTAATATTACTCGATTAGCTAAAATGTTAATTGATTTATATGGTCAAGAAGAACCTTTTAAGAAGATAGGGAATCTAGAAGGTAAAGAAGTTGAACTTTATATTAAACAACTAGAAGGTTATATAACATTTATACTTACATCTGATAAAAATAATTTTACTTGTCATGCTGAAAGAGCAAATGACCCTATCGCAAAAATTATCCTAAATGTTAAAGAAGAGAAGATATTAACAGTAATTAGCAATATAATTCGTTCAAAACATAATTTTTTTGGTTTAGCAAAACTATTAAAATACGTTATTCCAGGAACATTGAAAATTAAAGGTTCTTATATTGCTGCTTTAAAATTTGCCAGATGCTTGATGATTGGTAAACACAATATGTATAAAGAATAAAATAAGTGATGTAAATGATTTTAGATGATTCCTTTTTAAAGATTTCCAATACGATTAATAACCCACATATAGAAGATTGGCAGAAAAATAGTAAGAATGTTGTAGGTTATTATTGTACATATATACCAGAAGAATTACTTCATGCCGCAGATTTATTACCATTTAGAATTAGATCCACAGGAAATAAAGATACTGATCTTGGAGATATATATATGGTTAGATTTACTTGTTCTTATGTCAGAGCCACCTTAGACATGGCTTTACGAGGAATATACGATTTTTTAGATGGATTTTTAGTCTGCAATAGCTGTGATCATAGTCGACGAATGTTTGAACTTTTTGATCTTAAAGTGTTTAAAAGAGAGAATTTTAAGAAAAATGTTAATAGGTTTTATTTAGCGTTACCTCATATTATCACTGATGAGGGATTTGAATGGTATAAAAAAGAAGTAGAGGAGCTTAAAGAAGAGTTAGAGCAAAATTTTCAAATAAATGAAATAACTAATGAGAAATTAATAAAATCAATAAAGATATATAATGAAAATAGAAAACTCCTCAGGGAATTACATAAGTTTAGAATTCAAAAAAATCCTAAACTTACGGGTAGTGAAGCATTACAGATAAGTATGGCAAATTCTTCAATTCCTAAAGACATTGCTAATGATGAATTAAGGAGGCTCAAGACTTTACTCACCGAACGTGAAGATTTAAATATTGATAATAAAAAACGAATTCTTTTAGTGGGTAGTGTAGTGGATAATACTAACTTTACAGAATTAATAGAAAATTCAGGAGCATTTTTAGCTTCTGATGTATTATGTTTTGGAACTCGAAATTTTATGGATGATGTTAATCTAGAATCTGGTAGATCTCCTTTAGAAAGCATTACTAGACGATTATATTACAGATTATCATGTCCAAGAATGATGGATGACCATGAAAGAAGATTAGATTTCCTGAAAGAAGAAATCAAAAGAGCTAACATTGAAGGAGTTATTTTACAAAGGATAAACAATTGCGATTTGCATGGATGTGATAATATGCTTTTTACACATGAATTTAAAGAATTAGATATCCCTGTTCTAAATATGGATAGAGAATTCTATCAATCAGATACAACACGCTTGCAAACACGAATAGAAGCATTCTTAGAAATGATATAATGAAATAAAATGTGTGGTGAAATGGTAAATAATATAGAATTGGAAAACAGAATTATTCCATATAAAATGCTGTATGAATCAGTTTCATCAACTCATGGATTAATTGAGGGAATACTCCCAGACCAAGGAATTCCTTCATTAAGAATTGGATTGAAACTTTTAAAATCATTAATGGAAGAATATATTCAAAAAGCAAGAGAAGGTTCACCTATAATTGGTCATCATTTCTCATTCCCTACAGAATATCTTTCATGCTTTGATTGCGTACCTGTGTGCATAGAAGCTGTCTCATATTTATTAGCAGCTTTATTACCTCACGGTTCTGAACCATATTATGATTTAATCACTAATTGGGGTCACCCATTTCATACTTGTAGCTCTCAAAAAGGTACAATGGGGATGACGTTGGATGATCTATTCAAGTTCGATGCTATTATTACACCGACAGCTCCATGTGACAATACATATGCTTCATATCCATTTTTTTCATATCATAAAAAGATCCCTCTTATTGCACCAGATTTACCATTTTTAAAAGAGGAAAAGAGTTATTATTACCACGGTGAGCAAATTAAGATTGGATTAGAAAAGTTAGGTGAAACTATTAATCAAAAGCCTGATTATGATAAATTAAAGAAAGCCATTGAAATAGAAAATCAAGTCTCAAAAATTCAATTAGAGATTTTCGAATTAAAAAAAGCAAAACCCTGTCCAGTAGAGAATATGTTTAATGTGATGGCCGCAGCGGCAGCAATTTACTTCTCAGGACGTCCCGAAAAATTGAATTTTTATAATGAAATGCTTGAAATTGCAAAAGTAAGGTATAAAAATAAAGAACATCATGGTGGAGAAGAAAAAATTAGAAGTATTTGGCCATATATGGTCATATTTTTTGATTTAGAACTTGGAGAGTGGTTAGATCGTCACCTAGGAATGTCAATTCTATTTGATATTTTTAATTATAATTTTGCTGAACCAATTAATATTCAATCAGATATAGACACCATGTTCTATGGAATGGCAAAAAGAGCAATGGAAGCTCCAATGGTAAAACAATCTGCGGAATTTTACTACTCTTTTATCGATCAATGTGTTCAACTAGCAAAAGATTATTCAGCTGATTGTTTCATCTTCACATCTCATATAGGCTGCAAACAATTTGGCAGTGTACCTCAGATTTTAAGAGAAGCCTTAAGAGACGAAGTTGGAATTCCCATGCTCTTAATTGATGTAGATGTTGGTGATGCTCGATTTGCCTCTGAAAAGATCATAAGAGAGAAAATTAAATTATTTGCTCAAACTCTTATGTAGATATAAGAAAATGCTTTAATATCATCAAGTCAATATCATTAAATATTATAATTCATAATTTAACTTCTTAAAAGTGTTTATTTAAAATGAATAATAGCGATATTGTGACAGAATTGGGAAAAATCGTTGGAGATCGATATGTATCTGAAGAACCTGAAATACAATTTTTATATCATTACGATTTTATTACCGCAGAACCCGAAGGAAAATGTGATATTGCCATTATGCCTGAAACCGCTGAAGAAGTACAAGAAATTGTAAAAGTTGCCAATAAATATAAGATTCCAATCGTACCTTGGGTATCTGGGATAAATTTTGGTTCAATTGCTACACCACAGAAAGGAGGTATTGTTGTTGATTTACGTCGAATGAATCGAGTACTTGAAGTAAATGAAGATGATATGTATGCTGTTGTCGAGGGAGGAATCACTTGGGCTGATTTCGTAGGTTATCTTAATAAATATCATCCTGATTTTAGGACAGGTGTTACTTTTTCTCCACCTGGTACAGGCGTAGTTCCATCATGCTTAGCATATGGAATGTGGGATCTTGGTATGATTGGAGGAACGGGAGCCGAATTTACTAACGGATTAGAGGTTGTCTTACCTACAGGAGAATTAATCAGAGCGGGGTCATGCAGTCTCACAGATTATTGGTATGGTAGACAACCTTTTCCTGATATTTCTGGTTTATTTATTGGGTGGGAAGGTACGACTGGGATTGTAACTAAAGCTTCAGTAAAAATTTGGTCTAAATTACCATATCGTACAGATTTTCTTCCTTTTGCAAATAGGGTTGAAGATGGGGTACCTATGTTATTGAAATTAGCAAAAGCACGTTTGGGAATAGTTGATCTATTAATGACTAATTTAGGATGGGCACAATCCCTTCAATGTTTTGATCAGAAGAGTGTAGCAATAGATCCCGTTTCACTTGGGCTTCCTGATTTTATTGGTTTAATTACCACTGAGGCCTATACTGAAGAACAACACAAAGCACAATGTGATGCTATTATAAAGATTTGTAAGGAATATAATATTGAAGCATCGACCGCTGAAGTTCAAACGAGCAATTTTCCTGAGCAGATGAGAGGAGTTTTAGGTCACATATTTCCAGCAACGGGAGGTCAACTTCCAATACAATTTTGGGGGTGCTGGAATTTTGCCAGAGGAGGTGGAGGAGAATGGATTGGCTGTTATAATACAACACGTAATATTATTAAATATTACAATATTTCAAGAGAAATTTGTCTTAAATACGGAAAACCACCACAATATTATTGTAGAATTATGTTTGGGGGACATTATTGTGTGACTAGGACGAACGTGAATTTCAATAAAAATGATCCTGAAGATGTCAAAAAGACTCGAAAAATCTTAAAAGAAATTCATGATGCTGTTCAACAACTTGAAGGAACAATTATGTATAAACCTCCAAAATGGGTTGTTCAAAATTATAAAGATAAAACACTTCCTGAAACAACTAATCTCATCGATAGAATTAAAAAGTTCCTAGATCCAAATAACATTATGAATCCTGGGCAGGGTATTGGAGATGATTAAGGTGGCAAGAAAAGACAAGTCAAAATTCATTGATGATAAGGGTATAACACGTATTAAAACAGTCCCAGATCAACAAAAAATGGAAAGACATAAAGAATTAGATTATTATAAAGACGTTCTTTATCAATGTGGAAAATGTGGTACCTGTAGAACCGGATATCAAGAAAAAGGGTGGTTAAGAGTTTGCCCTTCAGGAGAATTTGGAAAATTTGAAGCTTTTTATCTTGGAGGTAAGAACCTTCTTGCATGGGCAGTGACTTCTGATCAGCTTAAGTGGACAAAAAACCTAGCAAACATATTCTATCAATGTTCTGTTTGCTTAGCATGTACACAACAATGTCAAATTCCTGAAATCCATAGTTACGCTGGAGAATGGTTGATGGCAATGAGAGAAAAAGCTGTGCAAAAAGGTTTAGGGCCAATGCCAGAACAGAAGAAATATTCTGAACATGTTATAAGGGAATATAATCCATATATGGAAAAACAAAAAGATAGAACAAACTGGTTACCTTCAAATATAAAACAGTCTCAAGATGCAAAATTAGCATATTTTGTTGGTTGTACAACTAGTTATCGAGAACAAGATATCGCAATTAACACAGCAGAAATTTTAAATGCACTACAAGTTGATTTTAAAATACTTAATGACGAACATTGCTGTGGATCTCCTGTATATATGACAGGTCAAACTGAAAAAGCGAAAGAAATTGCAAAAGTTAATGTAGATTTATTTAAAAAAGAAGGAATAGAGAAAATTATAACTTCATGTGCAGGATGCTATCGAATGTTAAAAGAAACATATCTTAAAAAATTTGGACTTGAACATGGTATTGAGATACTTCACTTACCTGAGTTTATTCTAGAGAAAATTAATAATAAAGAAATAGAATTCAATAATAATTTAAATATGAAAATAACCTATCATGATCCCTGTCATATTGGTCGCCATATGGGTATATATGAGCCTCCAAGAGAAGTTTTGAAGAGTATTCCAGGTATAAGTTTGATTGAAATGGAGAGAAATAGACAAAATGCTTGGTGTTGTGGTTCTGGAGGAGGTGTAAGATCAGCATTTAAAGATTTTTCTAGTTTTGCAGCGAATGAAAGAATTGAAGAGGCTATAGAGACAACTGCTGAAGCATTAGTATCTGTCTGTCCCTTCTGTATAAACCAATTCAAAGCCAATATAGAAAATAATAGCATTAAAACCTATGATATATCAGAATTAATAAATAAAGCAATTAAGGGATAAAACTATATATCCTCTTTTTTTTATTATTTTTATAGAATTATAAATGGAATTTTATGAAAACAGAATTATTTGAAGAAATAGTTAAGAATTTAAGGAATTATATTGATTCTGAGGCTCAAAAAGGGAAAAATGTGACTATTTATGAAAAAAATCCTAACCCTTATAGACTATTTGAAAAAGTAAATATTAGTGTTGAAATTGATAAGCACAAAGAAATTATTCTTCAAGAAGAAACAAAACTTGAATTTGGGGGTACAAATAAAAAATCATTTTCACTAGTATATCCCTTTTCCAATTCAGTTTTTAGTAATTTTATAAATAACGGATCAATTACATTAATTGGGCAAAAGATAAGAGATATTACAGACTTATCTATTGATTTTGGAATGATAATCTTAATTGGGGTAAAAAATATTACTGAAAAGGATTGGGATTCTATGAGGCATTTTAATCTAATATCAAACGGAATAGAAGGTTTTTTAATAAGAACAATTCCTAGGAAATTTTGGTGTAGAATCAGTAAGAATATATTGCCGAATTTTTCATTTGAATTTTTAGGAAATGCAATTTTTTATTTGTATCAGCATAGATTTACAAATTTAATTGAAACTATGGAGATTATTTTTGTTAATACTTATACAGATGTAATTGATGAATTTATTAGAATTACTTCAAAAATTAATTCTTATATAAATGAGAAATGGTTGGAGAAAATAGAAAATTGGAAAAAAAGAATTGATTGTGAATATGATTGGGGATGTGAAATTTGTCCTTATCAGGCAGAATGTTATGAACTTAAACAAGTATTGGTAGAGAGAGAAAGGATTGGAAAATAGACCCCTTATAATATCGGTTGTTGGAAAAGGTGGCTCAGGTAAAACGGTAATAACAGCCCTTTTAGCGAAGGCGATTTCGAAAAAATATCAATTTAAATTGTTACTGATTGACGCAGATCCAACATATCCTCATTTAAGTAATCAATTAAATTTAGTTCCGGAAAAAAGTCTTGAAAAACTGAGAACAGATGTGATAGATGAAATATTAACAAATGCAAAAGATTTTGAAGCAGTAGCAGAAAATATTGATTTTGAAGTATATAAAGCTATTGTTGAAAGTAAAGACTTTAGTCTATTTTCTATAGGTCAACCAGAGGGTCCTGGATGCTTTTGCCCCTCAAATACTCTTTTACGAAAGGTTATTGGTTCTATCTCTAAAGATTTTGATATAGTTTTAATTGATTGTGAAGCAGGGCTTGAACAAATCAATCGATTGGTAATAGAAACTGTTGATATTCTTTTAATCGTGTCGGATATTTCAATAAGAAGTATTGAAACTGCTGATGCTATTCGAAAAAGTGCAAAGAAATTTACTAAATACAAAAAACATGGTATTATCCTGAATAGAGTCAAAGGGAATATTGATTTTATTCGTAAAAAGTTAAAAGATCTTAACCTGCCTGTATTGGGAGAAATTCCAGAAGATAATAATATTACAAAATTTGAAGTGAAGGGAAAATCAATAATTGATATCTCTGAAAATTCAAAAAGTTATTTAGCTCTAAACAACATAACAGAAACAATATTAAATCCAAAATTCTTAAAAAGTTAAGTAATACGTAATTAGAAATACAATTTTTTGCTGATTTGAGTAATAAAAAATCTTTTTAAAACTGATATAGAAAATTAATTATATATATAAATGAATTAATTTTACTAATAATCCAATTTAAGTCTTTACTAGGAACATATCAATTTTATTGATAATAGAAATCTATGACGCTAAATCCTAAAAAAGTGCTAATTATTTACGTTTTAGTCTCTTTAACTTCCTCTATTATTGAAATCATATTTTTAAGAACTTTTTTTTATAGTTTTTGGATAACATATATCGGGGTTTTCTTCACAGGTCATTATATACGACGAGGAATTAATGATTTCTTTAAACAATTTCATATAAAAAAAGTAGTAAGATCTTTAATAATCCCTTGGATTATGTTTTTTCTTATAGTTCTTTATGTACAACTCTATTTTATTTCGGATTTTATAGCTACAGGTAGTGAATATTTAGGATTTAATTTTATCAGTATTTTTATTTTTTTCATGGGACTAATTATTTTAGTACTAGTATCCATTAATCCCCTTATTAGAATTGTTGCTGTAGCATTTCACAGAAGGAAATCCAATTTATTTCCAATTAATAGAGTTGAGTATGCTGCAATGAAATATTTAATAAGTTCAGCCCAAAATAGTTTATTATTTTCTGAATTGAAAAATCGAATTAAAGGAACTTTTAATATCTTTATATCTGACGTTTATTTTGATGAAAAAACTTCTATTTCTAGTATATATCATTTATGTGGGCTTAGATTAGCAGATATTAATGATAATATAGTGAAATTAAATCAAAATGGTCTTAAACAGGAAAAAATTTGGAATGACATTCTTAAAAATCAATATAGTAAATTTAACAAGATATTGACCAGTAGTAGCGTCCTGATAAGATCTTTTATTGGATTACTCATACTCAGTCTTCTAAAAATATTTATAGGATTATTTAATTCTGAGTCTTTAACAGCAGAAGGTTTTGAGAATTTTCTTGACTGTATTGCTGTTGTATTAATCGCTATCGGTATTAAATATAGAAAAGAAAAATTTGTAAATATAATTTTAATTAGTTTAATGGCTTTTGCGGGTGGTTCCATTTTATATAGTTCTATTGAATCCTTAATACTTGGTCCTGAACAGATTTCAAATACACTGATTATTATAATAATTGCTTTAATATCAATTTTCCTGAATACATATATGAGAGCCTTGAAAAACTTTGTTGGAAAAAAAAGTAGGAATTCATCGTTAGTAGCTAGTGCTATAGACTCAAGGGTTAATATAATCATTTCCATTGGTATAATTATAGGTGCTTTATTTTCAGACTTTGGAAGAACTATAAATGCACCCTTTCTCTATTATTTAGACCCTATTATTGCAATAGTTATCTGTTTTTTTATTTTTAAAGAAGTTATTGAAATTTTTAGGGAATTCATTACTGGAAAAGAGGAAGATATCGAATTAGGAAGTTTTCAAATGGCTTATGAAGAAAACTTTAAGGAATATATTGTTAAATGGATTCTTACTGTTTTTTATCATTCTAACAAGGAAAAATTCACAAGTGAGCAATTAGACAAATTATTTCAAGATTCCATAAGTAAAGGAGATTTAATATATACAGATTTATCTCATTTTGGCTTATACATATTTAAAGAAGAAGGTTTAACTTCTATAATTAATAATCTTATTGATCTTGGTCTTTTAATTCAAATAAATAGTAATAACGTAAAAATAACAGAAAAGGGGATTTATATGTATGAGAATTTATATTCAAAACCACTTTTGGATGATGTTAAGGATCCTTTTGATTTCTTTTTCGAACAGAAATATGATTTTGATAGTATAATAAATAGAAAACAAGAGTTATTAGATAAATATTCAGTAAACTAGTTCATTTAAATTCAAAATTTTAATGTTTTAATCTTCCATGCCCCTATTTTTAGATTATTAGCATCTAAGGATGATAATACATTATAATTAAAATCGATCTCTTTAACCTGTTTTTTTATTATTTTACCCTTTATTTTAATTATGCGCTCTTCATTAGACGGATTAAATAATCTTATAAAGTAATCATTCTCGCGTCTCCAAAGATTTATTACTGAAATTGGGGGTTCTATTGATAAAAATTTATCAAAATTATTAGCATAATGAAGATCTTTGTCAATAATAATTGATAAAAATTTGTAATAATATGAATTCACATAAAATAACGGAGAAACTGAATCATTCTCATCTGTAATTGATATGGCAAATTCATATCTTCCTCTTTTCGTTAATAGGTTTCGAATTTCAAAATTTTCTCGATTAACTATGAATTTCTGGCAATTTTTTTGAATATAAAGTATACCTTGCTTAGATCCCTTTAACCACATAATATCTAATGTTTGTATATTCGATCTCTTCGTCTCTTCAATCCCAAAAGGATAATTTATAATAGTTTTCTTAATTTTGATTAAAGGAGTAATTATTATTTCTTGTATTGACTCTGAATCAATAAAAAATTCAAGTCTATTTATTTCGCTATATTGAACTAATCTGATTTTGAAGCTGCGATTTATTAATCTGTCAATTATAATATTACTTTCATTCACATCAGTTTGACTTTGCCCATCTAAATATAACTCATAATCTTGTTTTGTATGAAATCTTAACTGAAAAACTGTATTTCTTTTATAAGTTATTTGAATCGTCTTTAAATCTTCCAAGATCTCTACTTTAAATAGAAATTTTGATTTTCCACAAGTTTCCAAACTATTTTCTTTTGTATAAGTAACAATTTTGTATCCAAATTGTGGAATTTCTTCAATAAGCTGTAGAAAATAATCTTGGTTAGAATAAATTGAAATTACATCACGTCTATTGTAAGGCGTAGGGTTGAATGCAATAATAGTTTTAGTTTTATTTTTTGAATTATATTCTTTTTGATTAAATTCTCTTATTAAATAAGAAAATGAATCATTAATGAACTTTTGACATTCTTCTTGAATTTCTTTATGAAGTTGAAGACTAAGTTCAGAAATAGTTATCTTAGAAAAAGTAATCTGCAACTTTTCTAATTCATCTTTACCTAATTGAGTTTGAGTATAGTCGCCTGATCGTACAAAAGGTACGGCATAGCAATCATGAGCTTGAGTGAGTAAAAATTTTTTCCATAAATATTCAAATAATGAATCATTACTTCTAAGCCCGAAGAACCCTAAAATACAATTAATAACTTCCGCTGATAATAATAAAATTTCTGAGTTTTTATTTTGAAGAAATAATTCAGATGGTATAAAAATAAAATTTCCAAGGAAAAATTCATCCCTTTTATATTTGAATTCACCATTTTTTGGGATGATTTGAAAAAATTCAGAACATTGTAAAAATTTACCAAATATATTTGAAAATTTAGATATACGCCAGATTTCTTCTTGTAATGGTTGAGGATTGCTGAAATCTTCAATATTAGAGTAAACAACATGCTCCATAAAAGGACGACCGAGAGATTGGAATAACAAACTTGGAATTTCTTTAAAGAACATTCCATGCCAGTATTCTCCATTAAATATTCCCGATTGATCAACAATAGCTTCAATTGAAGTATTATCTAATCCAATCCAATTTATATATGGGGATATAGAGGTAGGGTTAATACCTAATAACCTTGATCTCAGAGAACCATATTTTATATTAAATCCTTTTAGAATCTGAGGAATTTGTGGATGGAGTGAACTTTCAGAGCAGTAATACATATTACACTCTAAACCTAATTCTTTTAATTCCTTTAAACCATATTCAAATTGCTTAATATTTGATTCAGGACCAATAATTAAATTATATGGTTGAGAATAAGAGGGATTTATAATTTCAAATTTTCCTTGTTGAACTAAATTAAATAAATATGAGGTTTTGTCTGGAAGTTTTTTTTTCAACCATTCTAAGCATGAGATTGCAATTTCAAGACTATATGGCATGTTAGTTTCAATCGCTAATTTCATTTTTTTTATAAGCATATCTATAGCATACTCTGGAGAATCAAATTCACAGAAACCAATATTCTCAATAATAACACCTCCATGCCCTCCAATGATAAAGTAGATATTTATCGGGATTTCACTACTTAAAAACGAAGAAAGTTTCTTTATAATACTTTTATACAGTTTGAATTGGTTTTCTTCTTTAGATAAATTCTTTATACCATTGAATTTTTCTCTAATTCTATTTATATTAATTTTTTTCTTTGGAATTACATTTTTTCTAGCAAATTCTTCAACTAAATCAATAATTTTATTCAATGCTGAAATTTCTTCAGGTTTCATATTCTAAACTCATGAGATTTATATTATAATTAATTTCTATGGGAGTGGTTTCTCTTTTTCGATATCTTCTGGCTGGCGTCCTTTTTCTAATTGTTCAAACCACCATTTATCTGTAGATATCATTTCTTTTGCTTTTTCTAAAACCGTTTCGATATTTTCAGACTTTACGATTACAACTCCGTTTATATCTCCAAAAACTAAATCCCCTGCTTTAATTATTCTCTCACCACATTGAATTGGTTTCATTACAGATTCCAAATCTATTTCCATTCTACCTCGTATTGAAGAACATATTATCCCTCTAGCAAAAATTGGAAATTTTAAGTCAATCACCTGAGCAAGATCTCGAATAGGGCCATCAACCAGACCCCCTCTGAAACCTAACTTTATAAGAATTTTACTTGTACTTTGTCCTAATCCAGCTGCTATCATTTGATTTGACATATCAACGCACATTACTGGAAATTTTGGAGTCTTTCTCATAAATTTTACTAAACGAGCTATGATATTTCTCTCAAGGGGTTCCTTAGAGGGTATCATCTTCATAGTTCCCGCAAAACCTAATATTCTCGCACCAGGCCACATAGGTCTAATCCCTGCATCAATATAACCGGGTTCAAATCCCAGTTCATCGATAGCATCAGAAACTGCACAAGTATATAGTCTTGAATATTCAGTAATTATAGATTCCATTTGTTTTTCATCCATGATTTTCACCAATTGAAGTCAAATTTGAATAGTATGTGAAAAATTATTTTTTTAATGATATTAATTTGATTATATCAAATAAAAAAAGTATCCAGTAGAATATGGGATATTATTATGGATGAAAAAGAAATTGATTTAAAAAAAAGAAGTAAAACGATTTTTGAAGGCGTTAAAGATACTCCATTCAAATATGTTGCATCTGGAATAATTAAAGGGTTAGGTCTTGAAGAAAAAGATATATATGAAAAACCTTTTATTGGAGTTGTAAATACCTGGAATGAAGTAAATCCTGGGCATAAACATTTAAGAGATCTTGCAGAAGCCGTGAAATATGGAGTGATTGAAGCAGGAGGAATCCCTTTTGAGTTCTGTACTGTTGGACCTTGCGATGGATGGGCAAATGGGAATGAAGGAATGCGTTATATACTTCCTCATAGGGAAACTATAGCAGATTCTATAGAATTGATGGTACAAGCACATAGATTGGACGCAATGGTAACTATATCTAGTTGTGATAAAATAAATCCAGCAGTATTAATGGCTGCTGTTCGATTAGATATACCAACAATTTGTGTTCCAGGAGGTCCTAATTTTTATGAAATAAGATTTAAACCTGATTTTAAAGGAATTGAGCAAAGTAATTATGGAGATTTTATTCACAAATTGGATTGTATCTCTTGTGCTACCTATGGGGCCTGTGAATTAATGGGAACAGCTAATACAATTCAATGCTTGATGGAAGCATTTGGGATGACTTTACCAAATGCAGCTACAATTCCAGCGATGACAAGAATGAAGTATATCACTGCTAAGAATTCAGGAAAGCAAATTATTGAGATGTTAAAAAATGATTTAACTCCATCTAAAATCATGACAAAGAAATCTCTTGAGAATGCTATAATGGTGGATATTGCTATAGGTGGTTCTACAAATTCAGCACTTCATCTCCCCGCCATTGCTTACGAGATGGGAATAAATTTTGATTTGGAGATCTTTAATGAATATAGTAAAAAGATTCCAACTATAGTGAATGTTTCTCCCTCAGGTGATTTTGGAATTGTAGATCTCTATAAAGCGGGAGGAATTCCAGCTGTTTTAAAAAGAATAAAGGATTTTATCCATTTGGATTGCTTAACGGTTTCTGGACTTACAATTGAAAAACAAATCCGTAGGATAAAAGTCTTAGATAATAATGTGATTAAATCTTTAGAGGATCCCGTTTATCCAGAGGGTGGAACTGTTATATTGAAAGGAAATTTAGCACCAGATGGTGCTGTAGTGAAACAATCTGCTGTAAAAAATAGAGATATGTTAAAATTTAAAGGCTCCGCCATTTGTTTCGATTATGAACAAGAGGCAATTGACGCTTTATCTTTGAATAGAATCGAGAATAATTCAGTTATTATAATACGATATGAAGGACCAAAAGGGGGACCTGGTATGCCAGAATTGTTAGCAGTTACAGCAAATCTTATGACCCGACGCAAATTGGATCGAGTGGCATTAATTACAGATGGACGATTTTCTGGCGCTACTTCGGGGCCCTGTATAGGACATGTGAGCCCGGAAGCTTATGTTGGGGGTCCTATTGCCGCATTAAGAAATGGAGATACAATTAATATTGATATCCCAAATAGAATTCTTGAAGCAGAGCTTACAGAAGAAGAATTACAAGAACGATTTATAGGTTGGAAACCAATAGAGAAAGAATTTAAAAGTAAAGCTCTATTAAAGTATAAAAAGCTTGTATCTTCTGCCGCAAAAGGAGCAATTCTGGAAATTTAGATAATATAGAAAATAAAAAATGTTAAATCTAATTACATTCCAACCTTAGATTTCTTTTCTCTATGTATTTGAGTTAATTTTTCTTTAACTTCTTTTAAGCGATCACCATGGAGTGGATATTTAAGCATTGTTAGAATAATAACAGATAAAGCAATTGCTGGAAAAACAAAAGTTAACAATCTCAAACCCATAATTTGTGATTGTGAAATTGTAGTCGGTTCAAAAATTCTCCATCCTACATTAGTGAATACTAAACTAATTGAAAGAAATACAAAAATATATCCAACTCTTAGAAAGAAGATATAAATACCAAAATAACTTGCATCTCTTTTTGTGCCTGTGTTTACTTCATCTTCATCAATTATATCAGAAACAATAAGATCTTTTGAATATAGTGAACCTGCTAATCCTATTCCAACTAAAAAGAAAACAATTAGTCCAGACCATCTGTCAGAGATAAACATAAGTGGTGCTAGAGTAGCTATCCATATTGCAGATGATATCATCCACATCTTCCTTATCCCAATTTTTGCTGCGAGAGGTTTCCATAAAAACGTAATAAATATTGCTGCTGATAAGAATGTTAGACCTAATAATATCGATATAAAAAATGAATCACCTTCACCAATACCCAATACATATTTTCCATAGAGAGGTAATATGGTTGGGAGTATCGTATCAACAAAAAAATCTCCCATAAAAGCTGGAATTGCCCATCGAAAAGATTTATTTTTCATACATATTTTAAATGAAGTAAAGAAACCTGGAACATTTTCGTGTTCTTGTTTGAATTCTTCTCTTTCTCGTGGTGAGAATTTTAGAAATATTAAACCAACAATTATGATGATTACAGCTATCACTATTCCAAAAATTGCATAATTATTTAAATATTCTGGCAATGAATAATCCGGAATGAAGAAACTGGGTAATATAAATGCAAAAATTAATCCAAATATCGCAAAAACTTGACGAATATTATTTGCCTTTATTCGAGACTCTTTGGTTATAAATATTTCTGGAAGCATAGACGTGAGATTGATGTCATATGTAGTATAGCACATCTCAAAGACGAGGATAATTATAATGAAATATATGAAATTACTGGTTTGATCTGTAATTCCGTAAGAGAGTGGTGGAAAGAATAAGAAAAACATAACAAGGCTAAGTGGACCTAGAGCAATCATTATGTAAGGTCTTCTACGTCCCCATTTAGTATGTGTTCTGTCACTAATATAGCCCATTAGAGGATCATTAAAAGCATTCCATATAGACCATATTAAAAATCCTATAGATATTAATACTACGTCGAGACCAACAACAGCATAATAAAACGTAAATATCAAGAAAGTAAATGCCTGATAAGCAGTAATTAAGGAAATTTGTCCAAAACTATAGAAAGCAGCACCTTTATTTGAATACTCTTTAGACCGGTTTTCTTCCATTTTAAGCACATATTAATTAAAATTTTAATAAAAAACTTTAGATTAAGCTTATATAAATAACTATCTAATAATATTAAGTGAATTACAAAGTTGTGAGATACTTTTTAGCCTTGTAATTGATTACTGCAAGGAAAGATACCTGCTTTTGGAGATTTTCCATAAATATCCTCAAGAGAAGCAATCATCTCTTTAAAATCTTTTCTAAACATAGTCTTCGGAGGGTAAAAATGCATAACATCAGCATGGTTAATGTTAGTTGAAAAAACACCAAATATCCTTCTCCTAACTTTTGCCTTAAAAAGTATTGAGTTACCCCAATTTTGATACAATTTTGCCCCAGTTTCTGCCATTAATGAGTGAAATCCTCTTCCTTCACTAGCTGCTGTTAGTATTATGATTGCACCCTTTGTTTTGATGAAGTTCCTTGAACCTAGAATGAAATTAAAGCCTTTATTGCCTTGAGAAAATTCAGTATCCTCAGGATATAGGTTAAAAAACCCAATATCTAAATCTAAATCAGATGGTAATTCAGTTTGATATACTTTTTTTCCTAATTCTATTGCTTTCCTGTGGGCTTTTATATAGTGACCTGCAAATACTCCTGCTATTCTTCTATTCATTGTTGGTATAATGTTGATTGAAAAATCTATTCCTACTCTTTTACATACATCTTCAATATCCTTTCTTAATTCTGTGATATGTCCGATTCCTATTCCAGTTCCTCGAACAACCGCTTGGTGATTCGCTTCAAGAGTTTCAATCCCACAAATTCCAGGCAAAATTATTTTAGCACCGCCACCAAATCCTGCCAATGGGTGTGGAATTACAGTTCCAATAGTAATCTTAAGATCAGCGTTATAGTATGTTTGATTCAAATATATTGGTGTTCCAATATTTGATTTTCCAAGATAAATCAAATTCTCGTAAGGATGGTGGTTCTCAATATTAACTCTATCAAGAATACTTTTTCCTACTTTTTTTATAGAATCTCGCCTATCTAATGGGCGATGAGCTCCAATAGCATAGATTATAGTAATTTTATCGTCATTTATGCCTAATGAATTTAATTGATTTAATACATTATTTAAGATAGGTTCCATAGGAGTTGGTCTAGAAATATCTTCGACAACAATTACCGCATTTTGCTTTCCTTGAGCAATTTCTTTAAGTGTTGGAGTACCAATAGGATTATTAATTGCAGATTCAATTTCTTCTCTCGATATTTCAGGAGCATCCCTCATGTTAAATAATTTAACATCCCAGGTATCAGGAAATTCAAGAGTAAGATCTTCATCACCATACCAAGCAGCCCAAGGTATTCTAAAAATTTGTACCATTTTAAGTCCTCAATTTAATAATTGTTAATATTTAATTCTTTTAATTTACTAATTGTAGGGATACCATATTCGTCCCAACCTCTAAATTTATAATATTCCTCTAGCATAGAGTCAATTGTGAGTACCTTGTTCTTAGTTAAACCTCTTTCTAAAGGAAACTTCAATCGTGGAGGAATTCTATCATCTTTCCTCGTGATTCCACATTTTGTATTAAATAATCTTTTTAGATTAAATATCCTTTCCCCAATTTTCAATAATTCCTTCAATGTAAACTTTATACCAGTTAGATAATAAATAGAATCTAAAATTTTGTCAAAAAGATCATCTACAATCTGAGTTCCAGAAGTCATCGTTTGTTTACATACCCCTAAAGAATTCACTACTTCTGATAAATTTTGAGTTATAGCAATATCTCTGGCAAATTGAGGATCATCAATAGTACGATCTCGGATTCGTTTTTCTTTTGTAATTTTCAATATGTCATTAAAACCAGTAAAACCAGAGTATTGGTCATTTCCATAACCCCTAGCATGGCATGCACCACGATTGGATGTTGCATATTGTAATCCAAGAGGAAAAATTGCCCGAGGATCATGCATTGGTGCCTCTAATCCTTTCACATCTGATAAAAATTCTTCTGAACCTTTACCTAGTAATTCAGAAGCTTTTCTAGAACCATTGCTTAAAATTTCACCAATACCTTCTTTTTTACAGATTAATTCAGTAAGTTTTATGATAGCATCAGCATCTCCCCATTCTAAAGGAAATCCTACATCATCTTCTGTTATCAATTCATTTTCATAACAATCTAAAGTAAAAGCGACTGTACATCCTGTTGAGATGGTGTCGATACCAAATTTATTACACAGATCATTTAAATAGGCAATAGCTTCAACATCAGAAATCAAACACATGGCTCCAAAAGAAGCAGTGGTTTCATATTCAGCTCCTGCCCCATTCTTTAGCTTGTATGGACCTTCTTTTATTTCAATTTCTCTACCACAACTAAATGGACACATGAAGCAAGGTTTATTCCTTATATGTAACTTTTCAAGAACTATTGCCCCTGAAATGTCATTTACTCCCCTCCATTTATGTAAGGTCCAATTTTTATGAGGCACATCTGATAGTCTTTCGAAGTAATCTATATTATTAGTCCCCAGATTTTGCAATATTTCTGCCATAGGTGATTCTTTAAAAGCTTTAAATATTGGTCTCGAAATTTCTTTGAATTTTTTCTCATCATAATATTCAATTTTTTTAGTACTCTTTATAGCAATCGCTTTTAGATTTTTCGATCCCATAATTGCTCCCATACCGGTTCTTCCTACTGCTCTATGATGATCGTTCATTATGGAAGCTAATCTTACTAATTTTTCTCCAGAAGGACCAATACAGGCTACTTTAAATTGCTTACCTAGCTTATTCTGTAATTTCTGGATTGTTTTATCTGTAGTTAATCCCCATAAATCAGAAGCATCTTTTAATTCAAAATGATCATCTTCAATGATTAAATATACGGGAGAATCAGCTTTATTTTTAAATATGATTCCACTTAGATTTTTCCTTAATTCTGCCGCGAAAAATCCCCCAGATAAACCCTCGCCATAAATATTTGTTAATGGAGACCGGGCTGAAACTGAATAAAATCCAGAACAAGGATAAGATGTACCAGTTAAAAGACCATTCATAAAAATCAATGGATTTTTTTCATTCAGTGGATCATTCTCATATGATTTTTCTTGCATTAAATAATCAATAGCGAATCCAGGACCTCCTAAAAACCTTTTAATAAATTCATTATCATAAAAATTATCTGAGAATGACTTTTTCTTTAAATCTACTTCCAAAACCTTACCAAATTTTTCCATCATCGTCTTGAGTTCATCTATTAGATTCTTTTTTTAAAATATTCAGTTATATTTATTTTTTTGTCTGACAAAATTGTATTTTTATTTAATTTGAAAAAATCGTAAAGATTTATTGGATATTTAACAATTTATTTTTATTATCATGAAATTTTCCATTTGTATTTAATAATCTAATCTTTAAAAAGGATAATTAATTTACTCCCATACTTTCTAAATGAAAAGGAAAACGTTATGGAAGATTCTAAAGAAGATTCTAATCAAGTAATTCAAGGTTCTTTTAATCTAACAAAAAGAGAACGATTTTACTATTCTTTAACAAATCTACTTAACACTTTACTATCAGGAATTTTTGGTTTAACCTATGTAAATTTTTTCTGGGACGATTTAGGACTTATACAGTTTTATTTTTCACTTGGCCAAATTATTTATGCAATTATTAATTCCCTTAACGATTTTTATTTAGGGAGATTAAGTGATAACACTAATATTAAACGTTGGGGGAGTAGAAGATTGATATATATGAAATGGGGTGGTATATTGTGGGCGATTATATTTTTCATGATGTGGTTTCCATGGACTTTAACGCAACAAATTATGATATTCATTCATTTTGTTTTAAGTATATGTGCCTTCGATATGCTTCTCACTCTTGTATGGTTAGTTTGGTTAGCTTTAATGCCAGAATTAACCGAAAATCTGGAAGAAAGAAATAAAATGGCATTTTTTAATCAAGTTTTTTTTACAATTGGAGCATTTCCTGTTCTTCTAGCTTTTTTAATTTACGATGCAGGATTGATTTATTTTCAAATTTTTGCAGGAGTATGTGCTGTAATATGTAGTATATGTTATTTTATAGTTGGCAATAAACTTAGAGAACGTCCTGCGTTATATGTAGATCAACAGTTTCTTCCACTCAGAAAAGCTTTAAAAGAAGTTTTAAAGTCTAAATCTTTTATTACTATGACCATTTTTAGATGTTTTAACCAATTAAATCTTTCATTAACGCTGAGCTTTGTTTTTGCTTATTTTTACATATTTAATGTAAGTAGCTTAATAATTTCACTTTTATTTTATGTCAATACGACCTTTATTGCATTGATTGGATATGGTATTTATAAGAAATTATCACAGAGTTATGATATGAGGACTCTCATTATTAGGGGACGAATTATTCATATCATTTTAAATGTAAGTGCATTTCTGATATTGTTAATACCAGGTTTAGAGTTTTTGATATGGCTTTTTCTTATTCTAGGTACATTATGTAATGGATACATTCTATTTGATTATCCAGTTTTAATATTAGTTACTGATGATGATGAAGTGCAACATGGAGCTCGTCGTGAAGGTTTGATTATTGGGACAAACGCCTTTTTTATTAAAATCGCAGAAAGCCTTGGTCCGATAATAGGTACATCTACTTTATTATTTTTTGGGTTTGTGAGAAATGCCCCCTTTCAGACAGAAATAGCTAATGTTGGTATTAAATTTTTATTTTTCATTGTTCAATCTATAATGAGCCTTCTAGGACTAATAAGTATTAGATTTTTTCCTTTACATAAAGAGAATTTAGAGGAAATGCATTATAGATTATTAAAAATTCATGAGGAAAAATCTCATGAATTTAAGAAGTAAGAAAAAGTAAATTTATTTTTTTTCTAATATCATTTTGGCTACATTTCTAGCTCCAAGAGCAGCACCCATAACACCGCCACCAGACTCACTATACGCACCGATATACCATAAATCCCTAATGGGGGTTTTATGTAATGGATTAGTCTGCCCAAGAACTGGAGCAGTTCCGCCAAAAGAATGACGCAATACATTAATACGGCTTTTGAAATCATCCGGTGTCATAATTTTTTTAGTTTCAGATCCTTCATATAATCCGGGAATAATCCTTTCTGCTTCCATAATTAACTTATCAGCAAATTCTTCTTTTTTATCATCCCAAGTTCCTTCTTTTAATTTGTGAGGTCCAACAGTATAAATTGTAACAGCTTGTTTACCAGGTGGTGCCATTTCTGGGGAATGCATTGTTGGTATATATATCAAAAAACCATCAGCACCTTCATGATAAATTCCTTCCCTCATTTCTCTAATTGCCCCTTCAATATCATAAGTAAGATAATAATAGCATAATGCAGCTCTTTGAAAACGTGATGGATCAAAATCAATACCAAGATGGACCATAAAAACAGATTCCATTAAAGTAATACCTTCAATATTTTTAATGAAATCCTCAGATAAGTGCTCTTTTCCAACTAAGTTATAGAAAGTATTAAACATACCTCCGCTTGCTAAAACCAAGTCAGCTTCAATTTTTTTTCCATTCTCAAGTTGAACACCTGTAGCTTTGTTATCTTCTATAATTATTTTTTGTATTGTGCTATTAGTGTGAATTCCACCGCCATTTTCAGTGATAATATCTGCCAATACTTTTACTAATTCACCACATCCATTTTTTATGTAATGATAAACTGGAAATTTACCACCTTTAAATTTTATCGGTATTCTTTTATCAAAAGCAGTTTCTATATTAAAGAATGGAACTCCTAATCCAAAGAATTCACTCGGCTTCACAACCATATCAGCTAATATTCCTAAGTATACGGCTTTTAACTTTTGATCTTTAAAAAAAAAGTCTGTAATCTGAGCAGCACTCCAATCTTTAAATTTCTTAACTTTAAGAAATTTAAATAATAACTTCAGTTTTATTATTAAAGCTTCAAATCCTTTAACAAACGGCAATTGATTTCCTAGATATGCTATAGCCATCATTCGATCATAAAATTCATAATATCTATCTAATCCTTCACTTTCTTTAGGAAATAGTTCCTTGAAGTATTCACGTCTCCAATAAGGGCCCTTATATTCTTCTGGTCTCCAAACTTGGAAATCTGGGAACGATTGACCACGATCCTCTTTTATTAATTCAAGTTTATCATAGATCCCTAGTTCTATTAGCATCTTTCCAAGCTTTTCATGGGGTGCCAAACCTTCTAAAAGTAAAGGACCAATATCCCACGAATAACCATCCTGCTTTATCGTTGCGGTTACACCACCAATTTCAGAAAAATGCTCATAAACAAAAACTTCATGGCCTCCTCGAGCAAGATATGCTCCTGCGGTCAAACCAGCTATACCTGAACCTATTATAATGACTTTCATTTTAATCTAAATTCTTAAAATTAACAATTTAATGTATTAAATTGAATATTCTAAATTAAATCTTCCATGAAAAAATATGATAAATCTTCGATAAATGGTCCACAAACCTTTTAAAAGAACGTTAATTAAAATTTTAAATATATTTAGAATTGGGTGTTCTACTATTACTTTTTTCAAACAAAATGCAAGATACTTTGCTTTGGTTGGAGGATTTATAACGTTAATAACTCTATTAACACCGACATCTTTCTCTACAGACACAATAGCCACATACTATGTGTGGATGTTCCAAATATTCTTACACGTTGATCCACCCCCTATAAATGTTGGACTCTTAAGGACTGATCCTACACTTCTCACTATTTCAATTATCCTTACAGTAATAATATTTTTAAACGCTATTATCACAATACTAGGTTCATCTCTATATCGAAAAAGATTAGATAGTGACCAAAAACGCAAGAGATTTCTATTAATTCCAGCAATCTTAATTATAGTATCAACACTTGTATGGATAATTATGATGGAAGGTTACTATATGTATTATGGATCTAATCATTGGGTTGGTCTTGGTGAAGGTCACTATATACCGTATCTGGGAATTATTGGTCCATTTATAGGATCAGTTTTAATTGTAATTGGAGTTTTATCAGAAAGAAATATTAAATAAATATAATCTCTTTTTTTTATATTTGATAATACCATTTTTATGGATTGTTCTAAAAGTGCACCTTAAACATTTATAATTATGTTATCAAAAATAAAATAAAACGATCACAAATATTTGAAAAAAATGAATTCTAAAAGAGTTATTTCTCAGCGTTATATTCTTTTTATATTACTCTTTTTTATGATTTTATCGAAGAGTAATATAGGCTCTACCGATGTAAACCTGTATCCTTGCAAGATCGGCCAATTCAACACGTTATTTGCCTGGGATGTTGTTGTAATCGGTGATATTGCTTATATCGGAGGAAATGAAGAAGGAATGCAAATTATTGATGTTTCTGACCCTCGCAATCCAACCGAGTTGGGGCACCTTGATCTCGGAGTAACACACAGTATTGATGTTCTTAATGGAATAGCGTATTTAGCCAATTACTTTAGTGGTTTACAAATAGTCAATGTAACAAACCCATTAAGTCCTGTTAAGATAAGTGATTTCTATAACGGAGCACATGTTTCTGATGTCTTTACTGTTGGAGATCTCGTTTATTTAGTAAGTTTAGAAAATGGACTTGAAATTATTAACTGCAGCAATATTAGACATCCAACTAAAATTGGTGAATACAATGATGGTGGATCGCCTAACGGTGTTTTTATTAAAGGAGACTTAGCTTATATAGCAGAATACCATGCAGGTCTAGAAATAGTTAACATTTCAGATCCAAATAATCCTTTCGAAATTGGCGGATGCTTTAACGGGGAAGGTGCATATAGTGTGGATGTTATTGAAAACACTGCTTTTTTATGTTATAGCTCAAATGGTTTACAGATCTTAGACGTAAGTGATCCTATCCATCCGATTAGTTTAGGATCATTCGATAATGGAGGTAATGTATACTTTGCTTTTATTTCAGATAACATAGCCTTTTTATCAGATGATAATGATGGACTTGAAATCGTTAATATAAGTGATCCCACTAATCCTTGGAAGATAAGTGGATTTAATGATGGAGGGCACACGAGAAACTTATTTGTTGATAATAATCTAATCTTTTTAACTGACTTAGATGATGGTTTAGAAATCCTCGAACTTTCGAATGTAAGTCCCCCTCAAAATCCAAATTATCTTTTCCCTGTTATTATAGTTGTTATTATGACAGGTTCAATAATAGTCATTATTATTATATATAAATATAAAAAATAGTATTATTATTAAATTAAAATTGAATTACGATTAAAGGTGTTTTAAGTTGAATTTCATTATACGTAATGCTAAGTTTTTGCCAATTATTGGAGGGATTTTAACAATTATTGCATTGTTTACACCTACATCCTTTCATACTGAACCAGGTAATACTTATTTTGTCTGGATGAATCAATTATATTTAGAAACTGATCCTGGACCCCTTACAATAGGACTTTTAAGAATTGATCTTGAACTAGTGATATATTCGACAATTTTTTCAGTGGTAATCTATACAAGTGCTTTAATATCAATCATACTTTCAACTGTTTATCGGAGACAACCAATTAATCCTAAAGGATATAAAAGAAATGCAATAATTCTCGCTACATTGATTACTTTGTCAACTTTAGCTTGGATAATAATGATGGAAATTTTTTATAGACGAAATGGGTTTCCACACTGGAGTATTGGTGGAGGGGGATATATTCCACATTTTGGAGTAATTGGACAATTTATAGGATCAGTTTTTATTGTAATGGGAGTTTTATTGGAAAGGAATACAAAATAAATAAAAATCCTTTTTTTTTACTCATTAATATTATTAGATTTTTGAAATGTTCTATAAGTGCACCTTAAACGTTTAAAAATAGAATTATTTCATATATTATAAATAAAACTCAAAATTAAAAGGTAATTATAGATGAGTCTTAAAGGAAATAAGATAATGAATAAAATAAGTTCGATTACTACGAGTATTTCTTCTATTTTAATACCAATCTTTCAATATGTTCCTTGTACTGCTATATGGTTTGGTATTATGAGTGTACCTTTAATCACCTATCTAGGTTTCTTCTTTCAGAATCCTAGAATTCTAATATCTGATATAACTTTTATATTTAGCAGCTACGAAATCTATGTTATTTTATTGGGATTAATATTTTATATATACTCCCTAATATATCAAATAAGTCATAGAAAACAGTTAATTCAAACTGGATTGTATAAATATGTAAGACACCCCCAATATGTTGCTATAATTGTTATGACTTTTGGTATGACCTTAATGATCTTCCAAACTGGCCCAATTATCAATTTTAATATAAATATTGATGGTTATACATTTATGTTTTTAATTTGGATTGGTGAAGTAGTAGCATATATCATTTTAGCAAAGATTGAAGAATATGCCTTAAAAGCTAAATATAGAGATGAATATATAGAATATGTAAATAATGTATCTTTTATGATTCCTTTCTTAAAATTTAATAGAAATGCAATTCGAAAAGAATAAATTTCAATAGGTTTCGAGAGATTGAGTGATAATAAACCTTCTAAAAAACTAACCTTTTTTTTCTCATTTAAACTAGCTCTTTTATTTTTTTCAATAATAATATTATCAGTTGCTCTTTATCAAATAATTCTATCATTAGACGATTTTTTTGGACCCCATGAAGAAATAACTCTAGGGATTATTTTAGTTTCTATTATAATAGCAGTAATTATATTGCTATCAATCTTTGAAGTACTTACTGTAAAAGAATATAGAGTTTATTTTATAAGAAAACCGTTCATTCAAAAAGGAAAATCTTACTTAACCCTTAAAGATATTTTTGAAAATGAAAACCGTTTGAATATATTAAGGGAAATCCTTAATAATCCTGGAATTCATCAAAATGAATTGCTACGAAACTGTAACCTCCAAAAAGGACAATTACAGTGGCATTTAAATGTTTTATTAAAATATCACATCATAAAAAAGGAAAAATTTGGTCAGTATAATATATATTTTCCAATCACTTCTTCAATTGAAGTAATTAATACATTTAAAAATCTGCCAGTCAAATCAGCAACAACTAATCAAATTTTTGAATTAATTCAAAAAAATCCAGGAATTTCATCATCTGAGATTGCTAAAAAGATTAATCTTGCTCGAAACACCATAAAATATCACATAGATAAATTGTCAGAAAATAATTTAATTTATTTTAAAGAAAAGGGTCGAGTTATAGAACTTTATCCAGAAGTAAAGAATTCGGATAATTAAAAATTTGACAGTCTTGGAAAATTTCCTTTATAATAGAACAACATAAGGATATTAGATTTATATAAAAAGAAAACTAATACAATAATAACATTATATTGGTGATATCAAAATGGTTAACGCAGATAAAATGGAAAAAATTTTTGTTATAATTTGGATTCCTATTTTAGTATTTCTATGGATTGCTTATCCATACTTTCCTGGTGATATATTCTTTTGGATGTGGTTGGCAATTATTTGGACTATAATCGGTGGCGTTATTGGTACATTATTCTTTATGATTGAGAGTAAAAGAAATGAGAAAATAATTGGAACGATTTGGGCAGTTATTTTAGTACTTCTATGGATCTTTTATCCTTACCTCCCTGGTGATAATGTTTTAGTCTGGATGTGGACTGCTATAATATGGAGTATAATTGGCTGTATCCTGGCTATTAGCCTTTTTATCATTAAAAGGATAAAAAAGTGAAAAATTATCTCTTTTTCTGAATAATCTTCCTAATTACATTTCTTTTTATTTTTTTTAATTAAATGCAGAAGATTAATTACTTAGTTCTAGAGATAAACGATATGTCTCAGATGTAATTTTCTGATAAATTGCTCTTAAAACGATTTCAAAAGCTTTATTTTCAATAATTTGTGGAATACCTAAATTTTCTAAAGTTTCTATTATATTTCCCGGCTTTCTAAGGTTAAAGTGAATAGGAAATTCATCAAATCCCGTTGTCTTTTTTTCAGTAGATAAATCTTGAATGGAGATTTGTGGTACATTAAATTTAAAATCATATTTATCTAAATCTGAGTCTTTTTCAGATCTTTGTTGACTTTCATCCGATTTAAGTAAACTTAATTCAGTTAAAATTTCACTTTTTGTTTTCCCTCTTAATTCTAATAACAGAAACGGATTATAGTCTATAACACGAGCAAGATATAAAATCACAGCAGCAATATGTTTGCAGGGGATAGCCTTATCAGGACAAGAACAAGTAGCATTTAAACCCTTTGACGCATCAGGAAATATTGAGTATTCAGTTTTACTAAATATTGTAATTAAGTCTTCTGGTAAGTTACCCTCTATTAATTCAATGAGGTTGATGATTTTATTTTTAAGATTAGATATTATTAATTTCCATCCTTCTTTGGGGATAGTTTCAAAATTTATTTTCACACGATATGGTGTTGGAGCAGTGCCTTGAACAGTTGCGAAGATTTGACCGGGATTAATGGAGAGATTATCTATTCGACGCTCATCTTTAACATACTCAATTCCTCTTTGCATTCTAAAAGGACGTCCAACCTTTAGATTTGATTGAATCCATTGTGTTCCCCAGGAAGTTTGCGCAAAATTAATAAGATTCCTCTTTATTTGTTCGACCTCATCATGAGTACGTTGTTTCTCATATTCAGTTTTTCTTTGAGATACATTTGGTGCTTTTCTTTTAAGTTTTCGACTTTCCATAAATTCTTTTCTGCGATCGTTTATTTTCATCACTTTCAGGTTTAATTGCTCAATATTAATAATTCTTTTAATTTTTCATCAGATAGATCAGAAATCCAAGATTCTCCTGTAGCGGTAATGATTTTATCGGCTAAATTTCGTTTTTCTTCTAATAAAACTTCGATTTTTTCTTCAATTGAACCAACTGTAACAAATTTATAAACATTTACTATTGATTTTTGACCAATTCGATAAGCTCTATCCGTTGCTTGTTCTTCTACTGCTGGATTCCACCATCTGTCAACATGGATAACTGTTGTTCCCCTTGTCAAATTTAAACCAGTTCCACCAGCTTTTAAGGATAAAATCAATATTGGGGAACTTTCAATATCTTCTGATTGAAATTCATCAATAATCTCTCTGCGTTTTCTCTCAGGAACAGTACCATGAAAGTAAAGAATCTTAAATTTATATTTCCATTTAAGTACTTTTTGTAAAATGTCTCCCATTTGAGTAAACTGAGTGAATATTAAAACTTTTTCTCCATTAGAAATAACCTCATCTGTCATTTCTAGTAATCTTTCTAATTTTTGAGATTGAGATATAAAATCATTCATTTCTTCAGTCTTGTTTAATGTTGATATATCAGTTTTAAGATATTGATATGGATGGTTACAAATTTGCTTTAATTTTACTAATAATCCCAAGATTAATCCGCGTTGCTTTCTTTCGTCTGATTTAGCTGTTTCAATTTCTTCTAATGTTTTTTCTACAAGCGTTTGGTACATTTTCACTTGTCTTTCGCTTAATTGAACTGTAATTTTAATCTCATTTTTATCAGGTAAATCTTCTATGATAGTCTTATCTGATTTAACACGTCGTAATATAAAAGGGGCAATAATGGCTTTTAAATTATTTATCACATCTTGATTCTGAAATCTTTCAATTGGTAATATGTACTTCTCTTGAAATTCACCCCTACTTCCTAAAAGACCTGGATTCAAAAAGTTAAATAGGGACCAAAGCTCAAGCAAACGGTTTTCTATAGGAGTTCCACTTAAGCAAATTCTATATTGACTTTGTAGTTTGTATATTGCTTGTGTTTGTTTTGAGTTATAATTTTTCATATTTTGACTTTCATCTATAATAATTCCACTGAATTGGATTGTTTCTAAGAAATCAATATCATTTCTAATAGTTCCATAAGATGTTAGAAAAATTCGATGTGATTTTAAGAATTCTGGTATATCTGAAGCTTTTGTATATCGTTTAACTCCATGATGCAGTATAACTTCTAATTCAGGTGCGAACTTTTCTAATTCACGGGACCAATTAAATAGTATTGAAGTTGGACACACGATTAAAATAGATCCTGGATTATTTGGATAACTTTCTTTAAGGTAAAGTAAAAATGCAATAATTTGAATGGTTTTTCCAAGCCCCATGTCATCAGCTAGACATAATCCGAAATTAAACTTTATCATATTTCCCAACCATGTAAGACTATCTTGTTGATAATGACGTAAATTCCCCTTAAATGAAGATGGGCAAGATATATCCTCGAAAGACTCTATTGATTGTATCTTCTTAATAATTTCACTTAACTCCCCTTCAACAACTACGTCGTACTTTTGACCATTTTCTTTTAATTGAATCTCTCCTATTAAACCAAGTTTTAAAGCATCCATATAACTTTTTATTTCAGATTCTTTTATATTTTTGAAATCTTCAATATCTTGTTGGTCTACTAATACCCAATCTCCTCTTAGATTAATTAGAGGCTCGCTAGAGTTAATCAAATTATGGAATTCATCTTCTGAGATATTTTTTCCTGCAAGACTAGCTTCCCATTTCGCTTCTAACATTGAATTGATATCAAAAATTGATGGTAAAACAGTAGATTTTCCTTTTTTAAGCTTTTTATCACCTTTTGATCGAATTATCAACCTCGCTGTTAAACGTTGTTTCCCTCCTCTTGTAAAGACATTAGGTAAAATAATATTAAATCCAAGTTGAATTAGAAGATCTTTTGGATATTTCAAAAAATCCATGACTTCACTTGATGTAAGTTTAATTTCTTGCTGTATTTTGTCAAAAAAAGCTCTTTTAATTGGTGGAAAAATCTTTGAAGCGGTACCTAAAGCTCTTAAAATTGTTTCTAAATAATGTTCATTACTATCAAGAATATTTGAAATTTCGTGTTTTTTTAATTTGTTTCCCTCCCAAAGCTCATTCAAAGTAATTGCTTTATTTCCATCTCGTAATAAGAGGGAAAATACTAATCCCCAATCACTTTCTACTTTTTCTGGATACTTTAATTCTAAACTTAAAGTAAATTCCTGTTTTAATTGAACTCCCGTTACTGATTGAGTCCAATTCTTGATTAATGTAGGTAAAATAGTTTCATAAAATTCATCTACTCTAAAAATTGAATCTTTTTTAATGAGCACTTTAAGAAATTTATAATCCCAACTTAATTTAAAATCTGGTTCATTTTCTTTATTTCTCTCAGTACTATAAAATTCCTCAAATGTTTGAAATTTACTCTTTTTTAAGGTAGAACGTATTAAGAAATCCCCCACACTGTCGATAAATGTTGAAAAAATGTAAGATGGGTGCCAAAGACCACTTGTTTTAATCACTTTACCTTCATTATAAAAATTTATAGGTAAGCAAAACGCTGACCAAGAACTAAGGTTCAAAATTGACTTAAAACGATCATTATCAAATTGAGAATTTAAAATCAAACGCCATTGACCAATATGAGACTTTTGGGTATTACTTTCTAACATAGGGACAAATTGACCTCTATTTAGTAACTCAAATACTAACTTTGTTAGAAGAGCCCATGTTTTAATCGAATTACTATAATGTACTTTACTAAAATCAGGATTTTCTATTAATTCTAATTGATATAGTAATTTTGTTGCTGGTGAAATCGGAATAATTTTCCCAACGTGAGGTACTACCTTAAAGAATTTTCTTGAATTACTCTCATTGGTTTTTGTTTTTGATAAGTCATAGGGTATTGCTAGGTTAATTTTACACGATAGAAGTTTTTTTATAGGGATATGTGGAAATGCCAGTTTTATATGCTCTGTGAGTTCTTTTTCTGATTCATTTGTAGGAACCCATAAAAGAAAAAAGCTTGTATTTTGAGGAAGTTTTTTTTCTCGAGAAATCAGTTCAAAACCACTTGAAGGTTCATTCCAATAAGTTGCAGGAATGTAAATCAATTCAAGTTTATTGATTAGTTTCATATATTTTTATCGCTCAATTGCAATGAAAATTATCTAATTTACATTAAATTATTGATTAATTAATTTTGAAACCCTATTTTATATAGAGAATTATCATATGATCTTCTCGTTTCTTTATTTGATAGAAGTTTTATTTCTTTTATGTTTTTTTATAAATTCTAAGGACTTGAAATAAAATGAATAGACTAATTATTTTAAGAGTTAAAATTAAACACATAAAACGCAATTGCATGAAAGAGTGAATGAATTTGTTTGAATTGTGATTTCTTTAATCATTCTAGGCGATTATAATTTGAAATTATGCTTTTGCATCAAAAGTTTTATCTGTGGTTATTTCTTTTGCCCATTCTTTTTGCAGAATAAATTTTTGAATAAATTCATTTGCATTTTTTGGAATTTCTTCTTTGAATTCAATATAACGCGGAACCATAAAGTATGCAAGATTTTGCTTTAAAAAATCATAAAACTCATTTGGATTAAGTTTTGCTTCTTTTTTAATCACAGCACATATTTTTAATTCCCTTTCTAAAGAAATTTTGTCAATGACTTCAAAAACAGCACTTCCATCAATAAGAGGATGGGAATTTGCCACAATTTCGATATCAATAGCAAAAAATGTATGCTCGCCTCTTATTATCATATCTGATTTCCTTCCTAAATAATAAATAAAACCTTCATGATCAGAATAGCCAAAATCACCAGTATACACCCATCTCTCTTTTCCTTTTCTAGTTATTGATTCTTTTTTTAAGTTATAATATTCAAGTTCAAAAGGAAGCCTAAATCTTGCGCAGATTTCACCAATATTGTCCCGACCAGAAGGTATTACATTTCCTTCTGAATCAAGGAGTTTGACATCAAATCCTAATGCTGGTTTTCCTATTGAACCTAATTTTCCCCCTTTAGATCCTTCAGTATTAATTGTAAGTCCAATTCCTTCAACTAAAGACCACATTTCTATAATTTGGGTGCCAAACCTTCTTTCAAAAGTTTCCCATACCTTTTTTAATGCACCAGCACCAAATGCGTATTTAATTGAATGATTTCTATCCATTTCGTTTGGTGTTTGATTAACCAAAACTGTCAAATAAGCACCATAATAGCAAAAACAATTAGGTTTAAAAAAATCAACATCACTCCAAAAATTTAAGGCGTTAAAGTTATCTGCTATGATTATCGATCCATTGAAATAGATAACGGGAATTATTACAAAATATCGCTCGAATCCTTGAAATAATGGTAAAGGACAATAAAATTTGATATTCTTGTTAGTAAATCCTAAATTTTCCCATTCCTTCACTACACTAATTCCCGATAAAGTGTAATAATTTCTATATAACACCCCTTTGGGGTTACCCATAGTTCCTGAAGTATAAGAGATTTCAAGAGGATGAAAACTATTTATATTTAACTTTGGGTTTTTTGTGTTTTCTGAGAAGAGTTCCTCAAATCCGACACATTCTTCCTCGAATTTATACTTATTTGGTGCATTTCGAATAAATATTTTCTTAATCTTTGGTAAATTCTCTCTAATTTCTTTTAAATTAGCATAATATTTATGATCAATTATTAAAATCTCAGTATCACTATTTTTTAAAACAAATTCTAATAATTCATCTTTAAACAAATAACTAATTGGCACAAAAACACAACCTGCTTTTGCTATACCAAACCAACAAAAAAGAGATTCTGGGCAATTCGGAAACATTAAAGAAATTTTAGGATTTTTTAAATGTAATTTTCTATTTAATTTCAAAATACTATTTGCTATTTGATTTGAAATTATATTTACGTCTTGATATGAATAAATCTTATCCCGATAATAGATAAATGGTTTACTTTTATTTAAATGTGCTTTATTTTCTATTATTTTTGGGATTGTAGCATCCTCAATGGCATATGTTCTTGTAAGTTCACTTAGATTATAGATCTTGCGAATATTCAAACGCTCCCCAATTAAATCTATTAGAACCTCTTCTTTATCACCAAAAGGAAAATCATAATCCCTTGAAATTTTACTGGGGATATAAACCCAAAAACTATCATATCTTCGATTACCTGATTTTCTTTTTATAATTCTTCCTTTTCCTGTTTTCATTTTATCTTTTTTATCTTAGTTAAGTGATACTATACATAAATAATCGCTAAAGTAATTAAAATAATATCAATTATATTTTTTTTAAAAATTCAAATCAAAGGTATTTCTTTATATTCTTGCTTTATTCTAGGGAAGTTATTCAGATTATAATGAGGAAAATAAAGAGAAAAAGTATATTCCTTTTGAAATTTTGGTGATGACGCAATTTCTCTATATCTTATCTTATGAGCAATTGTATTTGCCATATTTCTTTGTTCAAAATCTTTTATAAATAATTGTGCTCCAAATCCCGCCGAATTCCCTATTTGAAAGATGTTATTTTGATCAACCTCAGGAAATAATCCGATGAAGGCTGCATTTTCTTTATTGATATATGTTCCAAAGCCCCCTGCTAAAAGAACTTGCTCTAGATCATTATATTTTTTGTTTTCCGTATTAAGTAATAAATTTGCTGCAGATAAGAATGCTCCTTTTGCTAATTGCAGTTGATTAATATCATTTTGAGAAACAGTAATTTCCCTAATGGTATTGTGATTAGTACTAATTTGAAGAGAATCATTATCCCATACTTTATTATATAAGATGTAATGGTATCCATCTTCTTTTTTCACAATTCTTCTGTGATTACTTAATTTTTTTGATTTAATATTGAATTTTCCCGCTCTTGTGATAATTTTTGATTTCAACATTTCAGCTACAATATCAATAAGCCCTGATCCACATAATCCGAGTGGATTTTGGTCTCCTATTACAATGATAGATGGCTCTAAAGATTCATTATCTATTGTGACAGATTCTATTGCTCCCTCTGAAGCTCGCATGCCATGCAAAATATGAGCACCTTCCAAAGCTGAACCTGCGGCACATGAGCCCGCAACGAGTCCTTTATAATTTCCCAAGACTAGCTCACCATTAGTCCCAATATCGATTAATAGAGAATATTCTTTGTATGTATTTATCCTAGATGATATAATACATCCAATGGTATCGGTACCTATATAACCTGCAATTACAGGAGGAGAATACACATTTATATTTGGATTACAATTGATACCAAGTGCACCAGCACTCAAATTGATTGGAGCTTTAAAGACAGGACTATATGGTGAAACAGCTAAAAATTCAGATGGTACTCCAAAAAACATATGATGCATAGCAGTATTCCCCACAATTGAAATATCTCTTACTTCTGAAGTAGATATGTGTGCTTTTTTACAAGAATCTTCGAGTAGGTAGTTAATAGCTTTAATCAACAATTCCTTAGCTTTATTCATCGCGTCATTTTTCATAATATAAGAAATTCTTGATACTATATCTTCCCCAATCATAACTTGAGGATTTAGCATGGAAGATATAGCTGCAGTTTCTCCTGTTTTTAAATAAATAAGATAACCCACAATTGTGGTAGTGCCAATGTCAACAGCTAATCCAAATATTTTGTCAGTAACATTTCCAGTATCAATATCATAAAGAATCCATGGTTCTTCTAATGAAAGCTTTCTAAAAAAAGCAGTAATTTTACCATTTTGCTCTCTAATAATCCGGGGAAGCTTTTTAGTAATATTATATAGAGAATCATCTAAATAGAATAATTTATGATTTTTAGATATTTTAAAGTTATTACTTTTTTGTTTTATAATATTTTCTAACAATGAAAAGTCATTCCCGAGGTTAGACACATCAGAAATATTTATATCATATAATTGGGAAGCAACAATTGGTTGAATTTTACTTTCATTAATTATTCCAAGAGATTTTAAATCTGAATCAACTACAAT